>NZ_JABFOM010000001.1:0-457714 GCF_013116715.1 Arthrobacter sp. 147(2020) | reverse complement strand
GCCCACATAGGCGCTCTGCCTGTGCCGGTCAGCTTGCACCGTAGAACCCGGTGCAAGCTGACCGGCACAGGCAGAGCGCCTATGTGGGCAGGGACAGCGCCCCGACGGCTGGGGAGGAGATGTCACACGGGAGACCGATTCCAGCGGATCATGAAATGATCGAGGGTATGGCTGATACCGCACCTTCAAGGGTGAACCTCGCATCGACATCCACTCCGTCGGGCCTTCCCCTGGCACTCGGGCCGCTGGACGGCCGGTACAGAGCAGCCGTCGCACCGCTGGTCGATTACCTGTCGGAGGCCGCCCTCAACCGGGACCGCGTCCATGTGGAGGTGGAATGGCTGATTCACCTGACCCGAAACGCCGTACTGCAGGGGACGGCACCGCTGAGCGGGGACCAGGAGGCCGCGCTGCGCACGATCGTCACCGACTTTGACGGCGGGTCGGTTGCTGAACTCGCCGAGCTTGAACGCGTCACTGTGCATGACGTCAAGGCGGTCGAATACTTCATTGGACGCCGGCTCCCCGAGATCGGGATCTCCCAGCTGAAACCGCTGGTGCATTTCGGGTGCACGTCGGAGGACATCAACAACTTGTCCTACGCGCTGGGTGTCAAGGGCGCCGTCGAGAAGGCCTGGCTTCCCGCCGCCCGCTCCCTGACCCAACAGATCTCGGAGATGGCCCGCGAGTCGGCGGCTGTGCCGATGCTGTCACGGACCCACGGGCAGCCCGCCACTCCCACCACGCTGGGCAAGGAACTCGCCGTCGTCGCGCACCGGCTGGACCGTCAGCTTCGGCGTATCGAACGCACCGAGTATCTGGGAAAGATCAATGGAGCGACCGGCACCTACGCCGCCCACTACGCATCGGTTCCGGGCGCCGACTGGCAGAAGGTGTCCCGGGACTTCGTGGAAGGGCTGGGACTGACCTGGAACCCGCTGACCACCCAGATTGAGTCGCACGACTGGCAGGCCGAGTTGTACGCCGATGTGGCGCGGTTCAACCGAATCCTGCACAATTTCTGCACCGATGTGTGGAGCTACATTTCGATCGGGTACTTCGCTCAGGTTCCCGTCGAGGGAGCCACCGGTTCCTCGACCATGCCGCATAAGGTGAACCCGATCCGTTTCGAGAACGCCGAGGCGAACCTGGAGATCTCCTGCTCGCTTTTGGACGTGCTGGGCGCAACCCTTGTCACCTCGCGGTGGCAGCGCGACCTCACCGACTCGTCGTCCCAGCGCAATATCGGGGTCGCGTTTGGCCACTCATTGCTGGCCCTGTCGAACGTGGCGAAGGGCCTGGAACGGCTGGATGTCGCCGGCGCGGTGCTCGCCGCTGACCTCGACTCGAACTGGGAGGTTCTGGGCGAGGCAGTGCAGATGGTGATGCGGGCGGAGGGGCTGGCCGGCGTGCCGGGCATGGACGATCCCTACGAACGCCTGAAAGAACTCACCCGCGGACAACGGGTGGACGCCGCCCGAATGCAGGAGTTCGTTGCCGGCCTGGGACTTTCCCCGGACGCTGAGGCACGGCTGATGGCGCTCACCCCGTCGACCTACACCGGAATAGCGGAGCGGCTCGTCAGCCATCTTGGCTAGATGTCACGGCACGATCGCCTCCCGGATCCGGGCGACAACGGCGCGGGGCTCCCGTGGGCGGGCCGGGCGTCCCCCGAGATGCATGTGTAGCTGGAGGAAGTGTTGAGCGGCGTACTGGCAGGTTTCGCGATTGTCGGTGCCGTGATCATGGCCGGCTATATTGCTGCCCGCCTGCGGATCGGCGGCCCGGAGACGGTGAAGGCGCTCACCCAGACAGCCTTCTTCATCACCAACCCGGCGCTGCTTTTCACCATTCTGGCCCAGGCTGACCTCACCGCCGTCGTGTCCGCGTACCTGCCGATCGCCCTGATCACCGCTGTCTTCGCCGCCCTCCTGTACGTCGTGGTCAGCCGGATCTGGTTCCGCCGGCCGGCCGCGGAGACCGTGATCGGCGCGATGGGCGGGTCAATCGTGAACGCTAACAATATTGGCATTCCCATCGCCGTCTACGCGCTCGGCAACGCCACGGCGGTGGCCCCGGTCCTGCTGGTGCAGCTGCTCTTCCTCACGCCGCTGTACCTGACCATCCTGGATCTGTCCTCAGGGCGGAAACCGTCGATGGCCAACATCCTCACCCAGCCGTTCCGCAACCCAATGATCATTGCCTCGTTCCTCGGTCTGGCCGTGGGCTGGGCTGGGCTCGACGTACCGCAGCTGATCTGGGAACCACTGGAACTGCTGGGCGGGGCGGCGGTTCCCCTGGTGCTGCTGGCGTTTGGTATGTCGTTGCGCGGTAGTCGGCCGTTGCGGGCCAGCGAGGGCCGCACCGAGGTCATCGTGGCCACAGTGATCAAGGTCTTCATCATGCCGGCGTCGGCGTACCTGCTCAGCAGGTTCGCCTTCCAGCTGGACGACGACATGGTGTTCGGTGCCGTGGTGATGGCAGCCCTGCCGGCCGCGCAGAACGTGTTCCTGTTCGCGGGCCGGTACAACCGGGGACTCACCGTAGCCCGGGACGTGATCCTGATTTCCTCGATGTTATCGGTGCCAGCCCTCATTCTCATCGCCTGGCTCCTCACCTAGGTGTACTGGGCCAGGTAAGGCAGATCAACCCAGCGCCGTGACGGTTTTGGCGTAGCTGTCCCAGCGCCGCATTGCTACTAGCTGTCCTTCCGGCATCGTCGTCGAGAGGACCGCCAGCGCGTCGGCGAGGCGCTCCGGCGGCACGGCGTTGGCGAGGGTGATGTGCGGGACCCAGGCGTCCGGCAGCGTGGTGCCCGCTGGTCCCTCGAGCTGGCCGACGTCGTGTACGCGGCGGTGCAGCGCCACCAGTGCAGCACCACACACCACCTGGCGAGCTAGGTGTACTGGGCCATGAGGTTGGTGACACTCGGGTGATGGGTGTGGTTCCGATGCCGGTGTGGATGCGTTCAGTGTTGTAGTGCTTGAGCCAGGGTGCAAGGGCTTCTTGGCGGTGGGTGCTGCTGCTGAAGATCTGGCGGTATGCCCATTCGGTTTGCAGGGTGCGGTTGAAGCGTTCGGCTTTGCCGTTGGTCCAGGGGCAGTGGGGTTTGATGAAGCGCTGGGAAGCGCCGAGATCGGCCACGGCCTGCTTGAAGGCTGCGGAGTTGCGGTAGGCGAACGCGTTGTCGGTGATGACGCGTTCGATCCGGTCGATGCCGTGGGCGGTGAAGTACGCGGCGGCGCGGGTGAGGAACCCGGCTGCGGTGGTGCCCTTCTCATCGGGCAGGACCTCGGCGTAGCCCAGTCGGGTGTGGTCATCAATGGCGACGTGCACATAGTCATAGCCGATGCCCCGACCCCGGACCTTTTCTGAGCGGCCGTGGGCGCGCCAGCCGCCGCCGTCCGGGATTCGTCCGAGTTTCTTCACATCCAGGTGTACCAAGTCACCGGGCAAGTCGTGTTCATACCGGGTCATCGTGGCACGGGAGGCGCGGATCGGGGTCCCGGTCAGCGGGTCACAGTCGGCCAGGCGCGGCACCTGGTGGCGGCGTAGAATCCGGGCCACAGTCCGTGCCGGGACTCCCGTGGTGGCCGCGATGCGCAACGGCCCGAACCGCAACCGGCGTCGGGCGTCCAGGACCGCCTGTTCCCGGTCCGGGCTGGTCCGACCCGGTGAGGTATGGGGTCGGCTCGAGCGGTCCTGCAACCCGGCGGGTCCTTCGATCCTGAACCGTCGAACCCATCGGTAGGCGGTCTGCCGGGACACGCCGAGTTCCGCGGCAATATGCGCGACCGGCCGGCCCGCGGCTACCCGATCAACGAGCAATCGTCTTCCATGAACTGTCAGGCGGGCGTTAACGTGAGACACGAGGACCTCCGAGCACGAAGTGTGGGAACTAGACAGCTCCACTTAGCCCGGAGGTCCTCCTCCTTTTCAAGACCCTCGCGTCAACAACGTCCCGGCCCAGTACAGCTAGGACGTATCCCCTCCGGCCAGCGTTGAACAGCAGGATCCCGGAACACCCGAAGGCCAGGGGGAGCCCCACGCCCTCACCCAGCTGCCCATCCCGGCCATCGGTGATGGTCGGGGCCGCCACCAGGGTGATATGCGGCCGGTTGTGCGGGGAGGTGTGGGACGCCCGGCTGGGCAGTCCGGCCGCGAGGAGGGCCTCCCAGTCGCGACGGAGAAGCTGCTCCGAAGCCTCGTCCGGGAGCAGCTCGATGCTATCCACCGGGTCGGCTCAGCGCGGATGGCGGCGGAAATCTCCGACGCCCTCCGAGCCGTCCCCCTCGGAGCGGCCGGTCCGAGGATCGAACTGTGGTCGCTGGTACGCCAGCTCGCCGCCGCTGCGGCCACCGAACGGCCGACCATGGTCGGCGTACTCCTCGCGGAAATAGGCAAGGCACCAGGGCCCGAGTTGAATCCGCGCGCCGGTCCGGAGCACCGACGGCCCCGCAGGGTTGATCCCGCCGCTGACGGGTCCGTGCGGAATCAGCACGTACTCGTCGTCGTCGTTATGGACCACCTCGGCGTGCAGTGCTTCCAGTCCCGGCAGGACCAGGTCGACGTCGTCGGCGCTGCCGATCCTGGTGGCGGCAGGAAGCAGGTTGAACTCGCGGGGCACCTGACCGTTCCAGGTCGCTGAGTCCTGGACGAAGATCAGCCGGGCCCGACCACTCCCGGGGGTGTGGTGCGTGGTGGTGACCTTCCGGCGAATCTTCCGGTTGACGGTGGGCACCAGGGGAAACGGTGTCGTCGGCGGCACCAGACCGGGTGACGTCGACGCGGCGGACCCGCGCACGCTTTTCGCCAGCGGCGCGAGGGCACCGACGGATCCCAGCCGAATGTGCGGGGACCGGGTCAGCAGCCGCTGCACCCGTGGCACATCGACTGCCCCCAGGCTCACCAGGTTGCCCTTGGGGCCCGTCACCGACACTGCCACACCCTTGTCGGCGAGTGACTTCGCGAGCTCCCGGACGGCTTCGAGGGTGGGCGCAGTGGTCCCGCCGAACGCCTCGGGCTTGTCGAGGTAGACATCCACAGTTGAACCGTTCGCGGTGACGGTTCCCGTGACCGTGGTTGAGTCCTGGTGGTCGGTGGTCGGCTCGGTCACCGAAAACTGGAGATCAATCTCCAGCCGGATTTTCGCTGCCACGACTCAGTTACGGTGGGTGTCGGAGCCTGCTGCGTCGTTGTCACTGGTGGTGACCCGCAGTGTTCCGTTCAACTTCCAGGTGGCGCGGGGTGCGTCCGGGCCAATGTCGCGGGGAACTTCGACGGTCATGTCGATGAAGCTGTAGTTCACCGCTGCGCCCTTGCCGGTGAGGTAGCTCCACATTTCCTCGGCGAGATCCGCCCAGTCGCGGATGTTGTGGTTTCCCTGGGCTTCTGGGGAGGTGTTTTCAGTCATGAGTGATTCCTCTAATGGATTCTGCACAATGACAGACGCCCTCTACCCGTCTGACGCTAACCATTCCACCTTAGTACGCAGTTGATCTGGCGACCAGCGGATCGGTCTACTTTCATTTGATCTCATCTGGGCAAGGACTGCATGGTGGACTGGACCTTACTGCGCCTGGGCCTTGCGCTGCTCGCTCCGCTTCTTGAGGAAAATGGCGCCGAGGATCCACCCACCGAGCGCGGTGACGATCCACACGATCAGGGTGCCGAGCACCCAGGCCGAGACTCCCCGAATCTGCAGGCCACCGTCGAAGAACGAGGCAATGAACAGGGCGATCAGCGTGGTGACGAGTCCGATCCCGCCCAGGACGGGCGATGCGTACTGCCGCGCTACGTTGAACACGAATGGGCCCAGAATGCCCTGCGCAAGGGCGAACACCAGGACGGCCACGGTGAAACCCGCTGGCTGCAGGGTCACTCCGGGGATCAGCCAGCTGGCGATGAGGAGCCCGAGGGCTACGGTCACCAGGTTGATGATGGCATGGAGGAGAAACCGGATCATGAGAACCTCGCTCTCTGGGACATCTTGCCCGCTCGATGCGCTTATCGTTCCACCGCACTCCACCGTCAAGGCTCACCCGTAGCGGGTGGTCTCGGGACCCTGGGGCCTACTCCCAGATGGGATCGTGGGTATTGATCTGCTCAATCGCTGACTGGATTGATGCCAGCTGCGCGGGGCTGCGGCCATGGCCCGGCAGGACTTGCGCCCACCCGTCCACTGCGACATCGCCAAAATTGTGGCCGTGGCTGGGCGGAACCGCCTCGCTGACGAGCATGTCGGTCACCAGGTGCAGGAAGGTCACGCCGGGGATCCACCGCATCGAATCGCTCACGTCCGCGCCACGCCCTCCCGATGCAGCAGGTCCGGCCAGCCACTCGGGCCGCTGGATAATCACCGTGGGATCAAGCCACGTGATCGGGTCGGTGGCGTGTTGCAGGTAACCGAGCCGGGGCTGCCGCCATTCGCCACCCAGCCGCTCGAAGTCCCCCGGCTTGGACTGCCACCGCACGTCCCTGCCCTGCTGGTAGGTGGGCTGCCAGACGGGACTGCCCGCGTCCCGGGTTTCCTGCAGGGTGCGCCACGGTTGCGAGTTCGCTGGTGGACCGGTGAACAGGGCCGCGTCGGTGCGCGACAGCAGGTCAGCCAGACCCGCGAAGCTGCCCTGCATTCCCTGTGCACCCAGACTGAGTCCGTACACCGCGAGGCGGGGCCGGTCGCCGTCGGGCAATTCCGCCCAGCGCTCATACACAGCGTCGAAGAGTGCACGACTGGAAGCGGCGGCCAACTCCGGGTCGAAGAGGAAGGACACCCAACTGGGCTGAAAGGAGTACTGCATGGACGCTGTTGCGGTGTCTCCGCCGTACAGGTACTCCAGCGCTGCGATGGCCTGCGGCTCAAGCCATCCTGATCCGGTGGGCGTCGCCACCACCAACACCTCGCGGTCGAATCCACCAGCCCGCTCCAGTTCCTCGACCACCAGTCGGGCTCGTTCCACCACACCGGCACCCTGCGAAAGCCCGGCGTAGACGCGGACAGGCTCGACGGCGTCGGCCCCTGTCACCTCACCAATATTCCGTGCGCTCGGTCCGCCTCCGGCGAACGCGCGCCCCTGGCGGCCCAGACCGTCCCACTCGGCTGCGGACTGGGGCGACCCGGATCTGGTAGCCACCGCCGGTTGCCCACTGCCAGAGAGAGTCTGCGCATCGCGGCCCTCGTAGATCTGGCTGACCGCTCCCAACCCTGCCCCCACCACGACCACTACCAGGAGCACCGTCGCCACGAGTCCCGCGCCCCTCCCGATCCAGCGTGCAGCCTGTGGCGACGCCCCACGGCGACCCGCCACGCCCGACGCCAGGCGGCGCACCGCAGAAATGCCTCGGAAGATCCCGAAGCATAAGGCGCCAGTAGCCAGCGCGCTCAATACGGCGGTGAGGTAGCCGGGCCCATCGATCGGCTCCATTTCCACCAGCGCGCGGACCTCGTTCTGCCACGACACCACCAACGCCCCGTACCCGATCGCGTAGGCAACCACACCGGCGCCCACGATCAGCCCCCACCGAACGGCGGACCGCGACGGGACGGGGGTGGTCGGCCGCCGACGGGGTGCAGGGGACCCGAATCTGCGGGACACCACCCGACCCAGGGCACGGAGCGCAAACCCCAACTGGAAGCCGAGCATGAGCCACAGCCCTGCAAGAAATCCCTGGAACACCGTGGGACGGGGCACCAGCGACGGGGTCAACGCCAGGGATGCCAGTGCCAGGGCGCACAGCAGGTTGATCCAGTTGTCCCGGAGGTAGGCGGCACCGCCCTGTAGAAGCCTCACCTCCCCGATTATTCCGCTAACTGAGAGGAAGTGGGGCGATGATGTCCATCCTGGCTGGGGTCTCCGCCGGTGCTGGGCTCCGTTGCCCTACAGCCACCGCCCCGCTTCCTCCCGCAGGCGGGCCTTCTTCTCGTCGTCGAATTTGTCGTAGAGGCTGACCATCATCGATGAACGGGGGTTGCGGCTGAACATGTCGCGGTGGTCGCTGACGAATTGCCAGTACAGCGCGTCCCAGCTGTCCTGCCAGGGGCCAGCCGGGAAATTGCTCATCTTCTTCAGGTAGTTGCTGCCGCTCACATAGGGCTTGGTGGTGATCATGTTCCCAGCCGCGTATTGGCTCATCGCGTACACGTTGGGGACCATCACCCAGTCGTAGGCGTCGATGAACATTGCCATGAACCATTCGTAGACGGCGTCCGGGCCGATCCGGAGCAGGGCCATCGCGTTGCCCAGGACCATCAGCCGCTCAATATGGTGCGCGTAGCAGGTGTCCATGACGCGGCGGATGACGACGTCGACCGGCTCCAGCCCGGTGTCCCCCGTCCACCAGCCCTGGTTGAGGGTACGGTCAAACCCGAGGGTGTTACTGGTGCGCATTTCACGGCCGCGCAGCAGGTAAGCGGCCCTCATGTACTCGCGCCAGCCGATGACCTGCCGGATGAACCCCTCGACGCTGGCGATCGGCGTGTCATGCCGTCCCGCATGATCCAGGGCCACATCCATCACCTCCAGCGGGCTGAGAAGCCCCAGGTTCAGGCTGGAGCTGAGCGCCGAATGGAACAGGAAGGAGTCGGGGGCAGAGATGGCGTCCTCGTAGGGGCCGAAGTCTGCGAATCGGTCGTTCAGGAACGCCTCGAGCGCATCAGCGGCCTGCCGGTGGGTGACCGGCCAGTTGAACTCCCCGCCGGTGCCCGGATTGTCGGGGAACTCGCTGGCCACCCAGTCGATAGCGTCCCGCACCTCGGCGTCGGCGTCAAAGCGGGGCAGGTCCGGCAGCGTGGTCCCCCGGGGGAGCTTCTTCCGGTTCTCGGTGTCGAAGCTCCAGCGTCCGCCGACGGGGCCGCCGTCGGGCTCAACCAGGATGCCCAGGCGCAGCCGCTGCCACTCGTAGAAGTTCTGCATCCGCCAGCCGTTGGTCCTGAAGTATCCGGTGAGATCATCCTGACTGAGGAGAAACCCCGGACTGGTCCTGACCTCCGGGGACAGTCCACACTTCCCGAGGGTCGCGGCGAGCCGCTGGTTCAACCAGTCGTCGACGACGTCGAAGTAGCTGCACCGGGTAGCGCCGACCTCACCGAGCAGGGCACCCAGACGTTCCTGGCTGGGAGCAGCAGCCGAGGACTCGAGGTATTCCACCGTGTAGCCGGCATCCCGGAGCCGCTGCGCGAACAGGCGCATGCTGGCCCGGTGGAGCACCAGCTTCTGCTGGTGAAAGCGGTAGTGACGGAAGAAGAGGTCGTCCTCCACCAGGATGAAGCTCTCCGACGTGGGCGCTTCGAGGTGCTCCTCGAAGAGCTGGTGTGGGAAGACCAAACGGACGTGCACAGTTTTGCTCCTTCTCCTGCACCTTCGGTGCATCTGCTCCGCTGCAATGCTTGCACACCGGTGACGCCGTACGGGCTGTTGCTAGGGTGTTGAGTATGACTCGATTCGCTGTTCATGTTGCCTGCGCCGACGGCCAGAGCATTGACACCTTCCAGCTGGACACCGGGGCGGGTACGCTCACGGCCGGCCCGTCCCTGACGCTGGGATCGAAGGTTCAGTGCCTGGCAATGCACCCCGAAGACCGCATCCTGTATGCCGCGCTGGCCACCAGCTCGCCGACGGTGCGGGCACTGACCGTCGACGGACAGGACGGCTCCCTCACCCCGGTCCAGGACGCTGACCTGCCGGCAGGGATGGCGTACCTCAGCGTCAGCCCGGCGGGCAGCGTGCTGCTCGGCGCTTCCTACAATGACCATCTGGTCAGCGTGATGGCCCTCGACGCCGACGGCGGCATGCTGCCCGACACCACCTTCACCGAGGCGCCGGGTGAACACGCCCACGCCGTCGTCACCAGCCCCGATGGCCGGTTTGCCTACGCCACCGCCCTGGGCGATGACCTGATCGTGTGGTGGGCCCTGGACCCAGTCACCCCGGCACTGACCAACCGCGGCCAGATTGCCACTCCGACCGGCAGCGGACCGCGGCACCTCCGCTTCTCTCCTGCCGGGGACACCCTGTATGCGCTTCATGAAATGTCGGGAGACATCGCAGCCTACGCGTGCGACCCCGAGACTGGGGCCCTTACCGAGCAGCAGCGGATCTCCTCGGTGTCCCCCGGGCTGAACCTCGTGCCGGGTCGGGTCCGGGACGGGTCCGGGCCGGAACCGGCTGCCAACGCCATCTGGTGCGCTGAACTTCAGGTCTCCCCTGACGGTCGCTTCCTGTACAGCACCGAACGCTCCAGCAGCACGATCGCCGTCGTCGCCGTCGCTGCCGACGGAACGCTGACCCTTGTCGACACCGTGCCGACTCAGGCGCAACCCCGCGGGATGAACATCGACCCCACGGGGGGTTTTCTCCTGGCGTGCGGGGAGGCGTCCGGCGGACTGACCCTGTACGCGATCGACCCGGAGAGCGGCGCGCTACGCGAGCGCGAGAGCCTCGACAGCTCGGCGGGGCCTCGGTGGATTGAGTTTTCGCCGCTGACGTAGGGTCCTGCCTGCTCCTCCGGCACAGGAACAGCTCCAGCGGCCCAGAAAAGTGGTGGAGCAGCAGCCTCGTGGTGGGACCACCACTGATATGCGGGTCCGCCACTTTTCTGATGCGCTTTAGCCGGTTTTGACCCGGTAACGGGTCTGGACGGCGCCGCCGGAGAGCACCTTCGTATCCTCGTGCGTCAGCGGGATGTCAGCCGGTAGTGAGCCGAAGAGAGGTTTACCATCGCCGATCAGCACCGGCACCCGGGTGAGGGTCAGCGTGCTGATCAATCCCTCCGCCAGGAACGTTCGGACCGTCCGGCCGCCGTCGACGTACACGTGCCGGGCACCGTCGTCGTCAAGCCGGGCCAGTGCCTCGTCGAGGGACCTGACCACCGTGATCCGGGGATCGGCGGAGTCAAGAGTGGTGCTGAGCACCAGCACCGGGGTGTCCCCGTAGGGCCACTCCCCGAAAGACTGCACAATCTCGTAGGTGCTGCGCCCCATCACCATGTGGTCCACCAGCTGCATGAACTCGGTGAACCCGGCCGCCTCAGGATCATTCGCGCCGTCAGCCGGAGCGTCCGCACCCCCGGTCAGCCAGTCGAGGTCGTCGTCGGCGCGGGCAATCATGCCGTCGACGCTCATCCCGATAAAGACGTGCCCCTGCCAGCCCCTGTTCCCCATGGGGTGCTCCTTCCCGGTGGTCATCAGCTGTATTTTTCGCAGTCTAGCCCTGTCGGAGAAATTTGATCTATGGCAATGTGAACGACGTACACATTGGTTGAGACCGGGTAGGAGCCGACAATGTCTGATGCCAAGCTGTTTGATACCAAAAATGCGTTCAGCGGAATGTCGGTGGACAACATCGACGCCGCGCGGGAGTTCTACAGCGGGACCCTGGGACTGGAGGTGGTCACCAACGAGATGGGCTTCCTTGAAGTTCATCTGGAGACGGGCGGGATCATTCTGATCTACGGCAAACCCGACCACGAACCGGCGTCGTTCACCGTCCTGAACTTTGCCGTACCGGACATCGATGAAGCAGTTGACGCCCTCAATGCCGCGGGGATCAAGACCAAGATCTACGAAGACGGACTGCCGACCGATTCGAAGGGGATCATGCGCGGCAACGGCCCTGATATCGCCTGGTTCAAGGACCCTGCGGGCAACGTCCTCTCGGTGCTCACCACGGTATAACCCCCCTCCGCCGAACCGTGAAATCTGGCGGGTTGAACCCGGGATGAGTCGCCAGATCCAACAGTTCGGCCCGTGGGACGGGCAAGGTGCCGGCGGGGTTTTGGTGCTAGGAACGGCCGGTAAGCGCTCCGGCGAGGCTGTCGAGCGCCCCGGGAACCAGCGAGTAGTAGGCCCAGACGCCGCGCTTCTCACGGGTCAGGACGCCCGCGTCCACCAGGATCTTCAGATGGTGCGAGACGGTCGACTGCCCAAGATTGAGAGGCTCGGTGATGTCGCACACGCACGCCTCGGCGTTCTCGCTCGAGGAAATGATCGACACCATCCGCAGCCGGTTCGGGTCAGCGATGGCCTTGAACTGGGCAGCCAACGACGACGCCGTCTCCACCGACATCGCCGGCTCGCCCGTGGGGGTGCAGCAGGCGGTCAGGGTATCGGGAGGTGCGGTCACTGCGGTAGTCATCCATCCATTATGCACTGACATTGACATTCGTCGATGTGTTGGGAAATACTTCAGGCATCGACGACCATCGATTTATTAGATGGTCATCCCCCGAAGTTCAACGGAGCCCCTTGAGTACCCAAACCCCTCCCGCCGAAGACACGGCCGGCAGACTGTCCACCCTCGACCGGCTTCTCCCGGTCTGGATCATCGCCGCCATGGTGCTGGGCATCGCGCTCGGCCAGTTCATTCCCGGGATGGCCGGCGCGCTTGACTCCCTGGCCATCGGCTCGGTATCCCTGCCCATCGCCGTCGGCCTGCTGGTGATGATGTACCCGGTGCTGGCCAAAGTCCGCTACGACCAGACCGGAGCGGTAATCAAGGACCGGAAGCTCATGATCACCTCACTGGTGATCAACTGGGTCGCCGCACCCGCATTCATGTTCATTCTGGCGTGGGTCTTTGTTCCGGACCTGCCCGAATACCGCACCGGCCTGATCATCGTGGGCCTGGCCCGCTGCATCGCCATGGTGATGATCTGGAACGATCTTGCCTGCGGCGACCGCGAAGCAGCCGCGGTACTCGTCGCCATCAACTCGGTCTTCCAGGTCTTCGCCTTCGGCGCGCTGGGCTGGTTTTACCTGCAAGGGCTCCCGAGCCTGCTGGGACTGCCCACCACCAGTGCCGACTTCTCCTTCTGGGCCATCACCATCAGCGTCCTCATCTTCCTGGGGATCCCGCTGCTGGCCGGGTTCCTCACCCGGACCATCGGCGAGCGCACCAAGGGGCGCGACTGGTACGAGGACAAGTTCCTCCCAAAGCTCGGACCCTGGGCCCTCTACGGACTGCTATTCACCATCGTGATCCTCTTCGCCCTCCAGGGCGACGAAATCCTTGCCCGTCCGCTCGACGTCGCCCGCATTGCCTTGCCCCTCCTGATCTACTTCCTGGTGGTCTTCGCCGCGGGCATGGTAATCGGCAAGCTGCTGAACCTTGGCTATGCCAAAACCACCACCCTCGCGTTCACCGCCGCTGGCAACAACTTTGAGTTGGCCATCGCCGTCGCCATCGGCACCTATGGCGTGACGAGCGGCCAGGCCCTGGCCGGCGTCGTCGGGCCCCTCATTGAAGTTCCCGTTCTTGTTGCACTGGTCTATGTGGCCCTGTGGGCGCGGAAGCGCTTCTTCACCACCGACCCCCTGACACCCGCAAAGGAAAGCTCACATGTCTGATTCACCGACCAAACCCTCGGTCCTCTTCGTCTGCGTCCACAACGCCGGCCGCTCACAGATGGCCGCCGCGTTCCTGACCACCCTCTCCGAGGGCAGGATCGAGGTCCGCTCCGCCGGATCGCAGCCAGCCGAGTCCATCAACCCGTCAGCGGTGGAGGCGATGCGTGAACTCGGCATCGACATGTCCGCTGAGATCCCCAAGGTGCTGACCGACGACGCCGTCAAGGACTCCGACGTCGTCGTGACCATGGGCTGCGGCGACGAATGCCCCTATTTCCCGGGCAAACGGTACGAGGACTGGGTGCTGGAGGACCCGGCGGGCAAGGGCGTCGAATCCGTACGCCCCATCCGCGACACCATCAAGGGCCGCGTCGAGACGTTGATCGCTGAGTTGCTGCCAGCATGAGCGGGCTCCCAGTCGTCGTGATCGGGGCGGGGCCCACCGGACTCGCCGCTGCAGCCCACCTGCTGGAACGCGGCCTACAGCCGTTGATCTTCGAAGCGGGTGCGACGGCGGGCGTTGCCATCAGCGACTGGGGCCACATCCGGTTGTTCTCGCCGTGGCAGTTCAACATCGACGCCGCAGCGCGTCGGCTCCTGGAGCCCACCGGATGGACTGCGCCACGAGGTACCGCACTGCCGTACGGGGCTGAGCTGGTGGTCGACTACGTGGCGCCGCTAGCAGCCGTGCCGGCGATAGCCGAGGCACTCCACCTCAAGACCCGGGTCATCGCCGTAACCCGCCAGGGCATGGACAAGACCCGCACCAGGGGCCGTGACACCCAACCGTTCCTGGTCCGCGTCGACGGCCCCAACGGGGTCGAGGACCATCTGGCTCGGGCGGTCATCGACGCCTCCGGTACGTGGGACCAACCGAACCCCCTCGGTCAGGGTGGACTCCCCGCTCACGGCGAGAGCGCAGCGGCACGATTCATCACTCACCCGTTGCCCGACGTGACGGGCGATGACCGGGACAAGTTCGAAGGCAAGCGGGTGATGGTCGTGGGTGCCGGGCATTCAGCGGCAAACACCCTGATTGCCCTGGGACAGGTAGCCAAGGCCACCAGTTCAACCTCGATCATCTGGGCCGTCCGCGGTACCGGTTCCGCCGACCGCCTCTACGGTGGCGGCGACCTCGATGGCCTGCCCGCCCGGGGCCAGCTTGGCTCCCGACTGCGCCAACTGGTTGAGGACGGCGTCGTAGAACTCAGGACGTCCTTCACCATCACAGGGTTCTCGGCGGACGAGGCGTTGACTGTTCACGCCTCCGACGACTCCGTCGACGTCGACATCCTGATTCCGGCAACGGGATTCCGCCCGGATCTGGACATCCTGAAAGAACTTCGCCTGGAGCTGGATCCGGCGGTGGAAGCGCCGCGAGCGCTCGGACCACTCATCGACCCCGAATTCCATAGTTGCGGAACGGTGCAGGCGCATGGAGCAAAAGAACTGGCCCATCCCGACAAAGACTTCTACCTCGTGGGGATGAAAAGTTACGGGCGCGCTCCCACCTTCCTGATGGCCACCGGCTATGAGCAGGTGCGGTCAGTGGTGGCGGCGATCGCTGGTGACATGGCCGCCTCAGCGGAGGTCCAGCTTGACCTCCCGGAGACCGGAGTCTGCAGTACCGATCTGGGTGGCTCCTGCGACGCTCCCGCATCGCCTGCAGACGCCGAGGCTGACAACTGCTGCGCCGCGCCGCAGCTGGTCAGCCGCGCCGCAGCTGGTCACCATTGGCGTTCCGACGGGAACGCTCCACGGTCGCTCCAACGACCCCGACTACTAGAACCAGCACTGGGTAAACACACCAAAGATTCACCTCAAGGAGCAAAGATGTCCTCTCGATCCCACCCAATGCCCGGCCTGATCAATGATGAGCATGTTCTGCACCGGGTCAGCGGTGAGCTGGCCAGGAAGTTTGAGGGCGTGTTCAGCCCAGAGATGGTGGACCGCTATGTCTTTGAGTCCTACACGGCGCTGGCCAGGACGGCCAAAATCAAGACCTATCTGGCCTCCATCACCAAGCACTTTGCCGAGGACCGCCTGGACGCCCTCGCCCATGCACAGGGCATCCGTCCCAGCGGGAAGCCTGAGGTCCTGTTTGTCTGTGTCCAGAACGCGGGTCGGTCACAGATGGCTGCCGGGTTGCTCAAGCAGTACACGGAGGGCCGCATCAATGTGCGGTCGGCCGGATCGATGCCGGCTGAGCACCTCAACCACAATGTCATTCATTCCATGAGTGAGCTCGGCATCGATCTGGGTGCCGAGTTCCCCAAGCCACTCACCGACGACGTGGTCCGCGCCGCCGACGTCGTCATCACCATGGGGTGCGGCGACACCTGCCCGATCTATCCGGGAAAGCGGTACGAGGACTGGCAGGTGGAAGACCCCGCAGACCTTGACCCCGCCGGAGTCGCCCGTGTGCGTAACGAGCTGGCCGAGCGGATCCGCACCCTGGCCACCGAGCTGCTGGGCGAGTAGCGGAAGTCAGGAACCGCCGCGGTCCGAGGACTGCAGCAGATCCACCAGTTCCAGGAGCTGCTCCATTTCAGCGGTGGACTGCTGGTTTGCCCCGCTGCCGGCAAAGAAGGCAGCTTCGTAGTAGAGCCCGTCACCCATGAGCTTCACCGCGCGGGCAACCGTGTGGCTACCCAGTGCCGCTTCCAGCGCCTCCAGCCAGAAGGCCTGAATCCGGGCAAAGTTCTGCTGCGCCTTGGGGTGCCCCTGCTGCGCCAGCCGGGCCATCGCCACCAGCGCACGGTCCAGGGCACTGTCCTCATACACCGAGGTTCGCACGTAGTAGCGGGCCGCGCCGTCGGGGTCGGCGGCCATCAGCTCACGGTCCCGCGCCGACAGAGCGAGCAACCGTTCCCCCAGGGCGTCCACCAGGGCCTCCTTGGACGGGAAGTGATACAACAGGCCACCCTTGGAAATGTCAGCTGCGGCGGCCACTGACTCCATGGTGGCGGCCCGCTCCCCGTCGCGGATAAGGATGTTCTCGAAACTGTCGAGGATGCGCTCTTTGGAACTAGCCATATGCTCATCGTAACGTTCTCTTCAGCTTTACTGTACCGGCTGGACGGTATAGTATCGAGAAATGAGCAACTCGACCCATCTCTCTAAGCCGACCCCTGGAGCGGCTGCCCTCACACCCGCTGTCGGCCGTGCTGGCCGGCGCGAATGGACAGCCCTCGTTGTCCTCATGCTCCCCGTCCTCCTGGTGGCCGTCGACAACACGGTGCTCGCGTTCGCCACCCCGGCCATCTCGCTGGCGTTCAACACCAGCGGCACCACGCTGCTGTGGATCATCGACAGTTATCCGCTGGTCCTGGCCGGCTTGCTGGTGGCCATGGGCAGCTTCGGCGACCGGTTTGGCCGTCGTCGGCTGCTCATTATTGGAGCGATCGGTTTCGCCGTCTTCTCGGTCGCCGCAGCCTACTCGCCCACCGCTGAACTGCTGGTCGCGTCCCGGGTGGGTCTCGGTGTCTTCGGCGCGATGTTGATGCCCTCGACCCTTTCCCTGCTCCGGAACATTTTCACCGACCGCAACCAGCGCCGCCTGGCCATTGCCATCTGGGCCTCGGGATTCTCGGCCGGCGCGGCCATGGGACCGTTGGTGGGCGGAGCCCTGCTTGAGCACTTCTGGTGGGGATCGGTGTTTCTGCTGGCTGTTCCGGTGCTGGTGCTGATGCTGGCCCTCACCCCAGCACTCGTCCCGGAGTCCAAGGATCCCAACCCCGGACGCGTGGACTATGCGAGCATCGTCCTGTCCGTTTCGACCATGCTGCCCATCGTGTTCGCGATCAAGAACTTCGCGAAGGGCGACTCCGTCACGGTGACCGTTGCCGCCGTCGTCATCGGGCTCACCGCCGGCACCCTGTTTGTCAGGCGGCAACTCGGACGGTCCAACCCCATGCTGGATGTGCGGTTGTTCACGGTGCGGGCATTTACCGGTGCGGTGCTGGTGAACCTGCTCGCGATCTTCTCGCTGGTCGGCTTCATTTACTTCGTCTCCCAGCACCTGCAGCTGGTTCTCGGGCTCAGCCCACTCAGCGCGGGCCTGATTCTGGTACCGGGGCTGGTGATGACCATCATTGCTGGCCTGGCGGTGGTGCCGGTGGTGCGCCGGGTGCCACCACGGATCGTCGTCCCTGTCGCCCTGCTGCTCTCGGCGGCCGCGTACGCCTTTGTTGCCGTCACCGGCCAGGGTGGCTCCGCGGCCATCCTGCTGTTCTCCTTCATGCTGCTCGGCGTGGGAGTGGGTGCGTCCGAAACGGTGTCGAACGACCTGATCCTCACCACCGTGCCCGCCGAAAAGGCTGGGGCGGCGTCAGCGGTCTCCGAAACGGCCTACGAGGTGGGCTCAGTCTTCGGCACAGCACTGCTGGGCAGCGTGCTGCTCGCCTCGTACCAGCGCAACCTCGACCTGCCCGCAGGACTGAGCCCTGAACAGGCCACCACCGCTACCGAAACGCTGGGTGGGGCCGTCAACATTGCCGCTGAACTGCCGGCCGACGGCGGCAGTCAGCTGCTGGCGTCAGCGTTCCACGCGTTCGACAGTGGAGTGGTGCTGACCTCGGGGATCGGTGCCGCACTGATGGTCTTTGCGTCGGCGCTGGCCCTGTGGAGCCTGCGGCGCGCCTAAGGATCCGGGAGGGATCCGTCAGGCGCGCCGATGCGGTCGATTCGCTAGAGGGAACCTAGGCCGTCGGGGTGAGGGCACCGGAGCAGGCAGCGCCTGGCTCGCGGGTCTGCTCGCCCTGGATGTACCGCTCGAGGAAGACCGCAAGGCGGTCATCATCGGCGGAATCGACGCCGAGCTGAAGACCCCAGGCGCTCGCCATGACGGGTGATTCCTGATCGGCGTAGGGGCTAAGCAGCACGTACCCACTGGAGCCCACCAGATCGGTGAGGGTGTCGATCTCCGCCTGGGGGAGGTCCGGCTGGTAGGTAATCCAGACGGCGCCATGCTCCAACGAGTGGACGGTGTTCTCGTTCGGGATCTCAAACGGGTAGATGCCACAGTTGGTCCAGGTCGCGTTGTGGTCGCCACCGACGGGAGGGGACTGTTCGTATTCGACCGGCGCATCGGTGTGGTTGAAGCTGAGGTCCTCGAACTCCTGCAGGCCCTCGATGGGCTGGCTCGCGAGCTCTTCGATCCGATGGTTTTCCTGGACCTGGCCCACAATCACAATGGTCACCGCAACGATGATGGCCACAACCACCGCGCCGATACCTCCGAGGATCAGCGTGGTGCGCTTCCGGTCGCTGGCCCGCTGCTTGGACTGGATGGCCGCCAGCCGCGCCTGGCGGTCGGCATTGTCCTGAGCTCGCTTCTTATTCAACGCGTGAATCCTTTTTTCCGTGGGTGTGTCTACAACAAATGTACCGTCGGTGTTACGGCAGTTCGTCCAGCATGTCTTCCATCGCCGTGATCTCGGCGACCTGGGCTTCAGCCATCTTCTCGGCGGCAACCTTGACCCGGGGCTCCTGGGCAAGCTCAGCCCCTGCCTGTGCCATCTCCGCGCCCGCTTCATGGTGGGTGATCATCAGGGTCAGGAAGATCCGCTCGGCCTCAACCCCCGAGGCGTCGGCCAGTTCCTGCATCTGTTCCTCGGTCGCCATGCCGGGCATCAACCCGTCGTCTCGCAGCATGCTTCCTCCGCCGTGGTGATCCATCGATCCTTCCATCCAGGCCATGTTGGGAGTGGAGGAGCTCTGCGGGAGCCCCCACTCCTCGAGCCAGGCATACATCTGGCCGATCTGGTGCTGCTGGGTCATCGCGATGTCATACGCGATGACCCGCACCACCTCGTCATCGGTGCGGTCACGCACCAGCCGAGACATTTCGACCGCCTGCGTGTGATGAATCTGCATGTCGCGGGCAAAGCCCGCGTCGGCGCTGTTAGCGGCGGGATGCTCGACGCCGGTTCCGACCCGGCCTGCTACAAATGCGAGCGCGAGGAGGGAGAGCACCAGCGCTCCGGCCAGGGCAATGAGCGCGCGCTTCTGCCACGTCTCGAGGTGCAGGGTCATCTACCTTTTTCCTTGTTCATCAGGCCTATCCAGTCTCTCTAACGTATTGCATGAGGCTCGGCGTTCCCTGAGAAAGATCAGGAATACCCCCCTGGGGTACTTGATATATACGGGTGGGGGGTATACTTTGGACTGAGATCAAGGAGGACCAGATGACTGACACCACCGTTGAACACGGATACACCGCCGACAAGGACGCCTACCTGCGGCGCTTACGGCGCATCGAAGGTCAGGTCCGCGGGATCGCGCGGATGATCGAGGAAGACAAGTACTGCATTGACGTCCTCACCCAGGTGTCGGCCATCAACAAGGCCCTCCATGCGGTGAGCATCGGCCTGCTGGAGGAGCACATCGCGCATTGCGTGGTGGGCGCCGCCAACGAATCCCAGCTCACCGGCAACCCCGAAATTGTCCAGGAAAAAGTCCAGGAAGCCTCAGCAGCGATCAGTCGACTGCTGCGGTAACACCTGGCCCACCTCAAGGAGCACCACCCATGAGCACCACCACCGTCAATATCTCCGGAATGACCTGCGGCCACTGCGTCGACGCCGTCAGTGAGGAAATCAGCGCGCTCGAAGGCGTCGAGAAAGTCTCAATTGACCTGAACAAGGGCGGTATTTCCACCGCCACCGTCACCTCCACCACTGATCTCGACCCAGAGCAGGTGGGCGAGGCAGTAGCCGAGGCCGGCTACCTGGTTGTCGCCAACGACGCCTAGCACCGCACCCCACCGGAGCCACCAAAGGATTCCCCATGAGCACCGACCAGCTTCCCACCACCCCCACCAGGATCGTCGAGCTCGACATCCAGGGCATGACGTGTGCCTCCTGTGTGGGACGGGTGGAACGCAAGCTCGGGAAGCTTGAGGGGGTCCAGGCAAGCGTCAACCTGCCCCTGGAGTCCGCCACTGTCACCGTCCCCGACACCATAACGGATCAGGACATTGTCGACACGGTGCAGGCGACCGGGTACACCGCCCAGCTCAAAAAACCGGCGCACAGCGCTCCGGGGCGGGGCCCGGCCGCCGATCCAGCCCTGGAAGGCACCCTTCCCGCCGACTCCGACCACCTCTCCCACGGGGGAACGGCAACACAGTTGCGCCCCCGGTTGATCGTCGCTGCCGTCCTGACCCTACCCATCGCGATCATCTCCATGGTCTCAGCCGCCCAGTTCCCCCACTGGGGGTGGGTGGTCTTCGCCCTGACCCTGCCGGTGGTCACCTGGTCCGCCTGGTCCTTCCATCGGGCCGCCGCCATCAATGCCCGGCATCTGGCGTCCACGATGGACACCCTGGTATCGATCGGCGTCACCGCAGCCTTCCTCTTCTCCGCCTGGCAACTGATCGCCGACCCGTCAATCACCGAGCACGCCGGCATGTCGATGAGTGACCACTCCCTTTACTTCGAGGTCGCAGCAGTGGTGGTCACCTTCCTCCTGCTGGGCCGGTACCTGGAAGCCAACGCCAAACAACGCGCTGGCGAAGCGCTTAAGGCGCTGCTGAGCCTCGGCGCCAAGGATGCGACAGTACTCCGTGAGCAGGACGGACGCCGCGTCGAAGTGAGGGTGCCTGCAGATTCCCTGGTCCACGGAGACGAGTTCGTCGTGCGCCCCGGCGAGAAGATCGCCACCGATGGGGTGGTCGTCGACGGTTCCAGCTCCGTCGACACCTCCCTGATCACCGGCGAGTCCCTGCCGGTGGACGTGGGCGTCGACGACGTCGTCACGGGCGCCACCATCAACACCTCCGGGCGGCTGGTGATCCGCGCCACCAGGGTGGGCAGCGAGACCACCCTGGCTCAGATGGGGCGCCTGGTCAGCCAGGCGCAAAGTGGGAAGGCTCCCATCGCGCGGCTCGCGGACCGGATCAGTGCGGTCTTCGTGCCCATTGTGCTGGCCATCTCCGTCCTGACCTTCATCGTGTGGATGGTCCTGACCGGCGACCTTCAGTCGGCGTTCACTGCGGCCGTCGCGGTCCTCGTGATCGCCTGCCCGTGTGCGCTGGGTCTGGCCACACCGACGGCGTTGCTCACCGGGTCAGGCCGCGGCGCCCAGCTGGGAATCCTCATCCGCGGACCACAGGTCCTCGAGGACACCCGGACCGTCGACACCATTGTGCTGGACAAGACGGGCACGGTCACCACCGGCAAGCTCGCGGTGACCGACGTCGTCGTCCTGGGAACACTGGACCGGGATCGCGTCCTGTCGCTGGCTGGCGCGGTGGAGGCGGCCAGCGAGCACCCCATTGCGCAGGCAATTGCCGCTGCTGCACCAAGCCATCCTGCCGTGACCAACTTCAGGAGCTCAGCTGGCGGCGGGGTGATCGGAACCGTCGTCGACGGCGGCCGTCCGGTCACTGTGGTCGCCGGGCGGTCCGGGTGGCTTCAGGAGAACGGGGTCCCTGTCACCGATGAACACCTGGCCGCGCTTGCTGACCAGCAGGACGCCGGCTCCACCGCGATCTGGGTGGCTGTTGACGGCCAGGTTGCAGGGTTAATCTCACTGAAGGACGCGGTGAAGGACTCATCGGCGGCCGCCATTGCACGGCTGAAAGACCTAGGGTTGCGGCCCATCCTCCTGACCGGCGACAACGCATCGGTCGCCCGCCGGGTGGCGGACCAGGTGGGCATTGCTCCCGAGGACGTCCTCGCTGGTGTCCTGCCCGAGGGCAAGGTGGAGGCGATCCGGAAGCTGCAGGCTGAGGGAGCCACCGTTGCCATGGCGGGGGACGGGGTGAACGACGCCGCTGCCCTGGCACAAGCGGATCTGGGCATCGCGATGGGATCCGGCACCGATGTGGCCATCGAGGCAGCCGACCTGACAGTGATGGGCAACAGCCTGGAGCAGGTGGCGCAGGCCATCGAACTCTCCCGCAAGACACTGTCCACCATCAAGAGCAACCTGTTCTGGGCCTTCTTCTACAATACGATCGGTATTCCGGTCGCAGCCCTCGGCCTCCTGAATCCGATGGTCGCGGGCGCGGCGATGGCCGCCAGTTCGGTGCTGGTGGTGGCCAACTCGCTGCGGCTACGACGCTTCGGCCGGTAGCCGCTCAGTCGAGCCGTGCCAGCAGGTGTTCGGTGATCATGGCCGGACTTTCCCCCACCCCACGGAAGCCGGGGAACGGGTTGACGTCGACGATCACGGGGCCGGCCTCCCCCATCAGGAAGTCGACACCGAAGATCTCCAGACCGGTAACGTCGGCGACGCGCCCTGCCAGCCGGGACAGGGCGTCGTCGACAGCGATCGGCGCACCCCCGGTGACGTGGCCGTGCGCCAGCGGCGAGGGTTTCAGCAGAGACCTCACCCGCGCGCCGGCGACATAGAGCTTTCGGTCCCACCCGTCGTTGGCGATGAAGGGCTGGACAACGTACGGTCCCGGGAAGGGCGGGGCGCCCGGCAGATCGCCCCTGGTCCCGGCCAGGACATTTTCACCACGTCCGTCGGCTCCCTCCGCCGTTTTGATCACGCTCAGGGTGGTTGCCGCGGCCCGTGCTTCCTGCCAGTCGCTTACCGCCACTGTCAGCGGGACCGGGAGGCCGGCCTGGCTTAGGAGCGCCATCAGGGCGGGCCGTTTACGGGTCAGTGCTACGGCGGCGGGCGGGTTGCAGCAGGGAACCCTGGCCTCAGCGAGCTGCGCCACAGAGCGCAGGGCTGACCATTTGAGGCCGCGGTGGACCACCAGATCGGCGCCCGCCACCCAGTCGGGTAGCTCCGGCTGGTCATGGGGCAGGTGAACGGCCGTGTCCACGTCGGCGGCGTTCAACAACGCCATGATCTCGGGGAGCAGCGTGCCCGCCCTGGGGGGTTTGCCCAGCAGGAAGGCCACCGATCGCTGTCCCTGCCGGTGATCCAGCACCCGCCCACCTCCCTGTGGGCTCCAGCATAGTGGTAGCAGGACCTGGTTCGGTGGGCTCAGGGCAGGGGGACCGGCTCGACGTCGTTGGCCCGGTCAAGCGGCGGATTGCCGTCCGCTGGTGCCCGTAATTCATCAACCCGCACCATAACCACTCCCCCGACAATCAACAGCCCGCCGAGGAGCTGGATGGGGCCGGGCAGTTCGCCGAGCATGAGCCAGGACGCAAGCACCGCAAACATCACCTCGGTGAGACCCACAAAGGAGGCCACCTTGGACCCTAGCTGGCGGGCGGCCAGGATGCCGGTGAAGTAGGAAACCACTGTAGAAATCAGCACGAGGCCCAGCACCGGCACCAGCCAGCTGGTCTCCCACCCAGCCAGGGTCACGTCGCGGAACTCGAAGGCGAACGGCATGATGCCGACCAGCCCCATCAAGCCGATGGCGACCGCACCGACCACCATGCCACCACCTGCCATGACCAGCGGGGGCAGTCCGTCGTCGGCCCGGGCTGACATCAGGAAGAACACCGCGAGGCAGACCGCGGCCGCGAGTCCAAAGAGAACACCGATCGGGTCCAGCCGCTCATCGGCGGTCAGATCCAACACCAAAAGCAGACCGAGCATCGCCGTCACCGAGCCGGCAGCGGTGAGGCGGCGTGGCGCTTTGCGGCTGCGCGCCCACAGCCAGCCCACGATCAGTACCGGTGCAAGGTACTCCAGCAGGAGGGACACCCCCACCGACATCCGTTGGACAGCGCTGAAGTAGAAGAACTGGCAGAGCGCAATTGCCGTGACCCCGTAGATGATCAGGGTCAGCGAACTGCCGCGCAGTGCCGTCCACCGCCCGCGCAGAGCAAAGAGCACCGGGATCAGCAGAACAAGGGCGGCACCGCCGATCCGAACACCTACCGCGGCGCCCGGGCTCCAGCCGATCTCCAGGAGGGACTTAGCAAACGGTCCGGACACGCCGAAGGCTGCCGCCGAGATGATCGCGAACCACAGGCCCGCCGCTGCACCATTCTTCATCCCGAACCTCCGCCGAACCCGTTAGTGTCATGACCAAACTATGATTATGGTAGTGACAGTAGACCCGAACAATGTCAGGAGTCAACATGGCCTTTGCCAATGACACGGAGATTGCGTTGATCTCCGCGGCGGCCCTCATCAACACCGGGAAGGAAGACCCCGACCAGCTGACCACCCTGGCGGATCTGGACCAGTTCCTCGCCGAGCAGGACTTTTCAGGTTCGCGGGCGCGGACCGGTGACGAGCTGAGTGCGGTACGGCGTCTGCGCGCGGAGCTGGAAGAGGTCTGGACGTCGTCCGAGAACGACGCCGTGGCCCGCATCAACCGGATGCTCAGCGACGCCAAGGCCCTTCCCCGACTGGTCCGTCACGACCACTGGGACTGGCACCTCCACGCCACCGGCCCCGAGGCGCCACTGGAAGACCGGATGGCCACCGAGGCGGCGATGGCACTGATCGACGTCATCCGGACCCACGAAATGGACCGACTGCGGATCTGCGCAGCCGAGGACTGCAGCGCCGTGGTCCTGGATCTGAGCCGCAACCGCTCCAAGCGTTTCTGCGACACCGGGAACTGCGCCAACCGCACCCACGTCAAAGCGTATCGGGCCCGTAAGGCGGTTACGGGATAGGCTGCCGCGCTAGGTGTACTGGGTCATGAGGTTGGTGACACTCGGGTGATGGGTGTGGTTCCGATGCCGGTGTGGATGCGTTCAGTGTTGTAGTGCTTGAGCCAGGGTGCAAGGGCTTCTTGGCGGTGGGTGCTGCTGCTGAAGATCTGGCGGTATGCCCATTCGGTTTGCAGGGTGCGGTTGAAGCGTTCGGCTTTGCCGTTGGTCCAGGGGCAGTGGGGTTTGATGAAGCGCTGGGAAGCGCCGAGATCGGCCACGGCCTGCTTGAAGGCTGCGGAGTTGCGGTAGGCGAACGCGTTGTCGGTGATGACGCGTTCGATCCGGTCGATGCCGTGGGCGGTGAAGTACGCGGCGGCGCGGGTGAGGAACCCGGCTGCGGTGGTGCCCTTCTCATCGGGCAGGACCTCGGCGTAGCCCAGTCGGGTGTGGTCATCAATGGCGACGTGCACATAGTCATAGCCGATGCCCCGACCCCGGACCTTTTCTGAGCGGCCGTGGGCGCGCCAGCCGCCGCCGTCCGGGATTCGTCCGAGTTTCTTCACATCCAGGTGTACCAAGTCACCGGGCAAGTCGTGTTCATACCGGGTCATCGTGGCACGGGAGGCGCGGATCGGGGTCCCGGTCAGCGGGTCACAGTCGGCCAGGCGCGGCACCTGGTGGCGGCGTAGAATCCGGGCCACAGTCCGTGCCGGGACTCCCGTGGTGGCCGCGATGCGCAACGGCCCGAACCGCAACCGGCGTCGGGCGTCCAGGACCGCCTGTTCCCGGTCCGGGCTGGTCCGACCCGGTGAGGTATGGGGTCGGCTCGAGCGGTCCTGCAACCCGGCGGGTCCTTCGATCCTGAACCGTCGAACCCATCGGTAGGCGGTCTGCCGGGACACGCCGAGTTCCGCGGCAATATGCGCGACCGGCCGGCCCGCGGCTACCCGATCAACGAGCAATCGTCTTCCATGAACTGTCAGGCGGGCGTTAACGTGAGACACGAGGACCTCCGAGCACGAAGTGTGGGAACTAGACAGCTCCACTTAGCCCGGAGGTCCTCCTCCTTTTCAAGACCCTCGCGTCAACAACGTCCCGGCCCAGTACATCTAGGCGCCGCTGATGCCGAACAGCCCAATGATGAGCGCCATCACCAGGTAGGTCACTAGCTCGTGTGCACAGTTCAGGACGGTCAGCCCGGCGGGACGTCCCTCGAACGCGTCGTGGGTAATGAAACGGGACGCAGTGAACCCTGCCCACAGAATCACTGCGGTAATCAGGGTGTTGAGCAGGAAGTTTCCGCCATAGAAGTCCTGGGCAATCGCGGCGCCGCCAGCCAGAACCCAAGCGCTGATCAGGCTGACCACCAGGGTGATGAGGATGGGCCGAATGGCGTCCTTCGAATCGCCGCTGACATCGACTTTCGCAACCCGCATCCAGTAGTTGCCGAATACCTTGGGCGTGTACCAGACGGTGCCCACCACCATGGTGGAGAGGGTGGCAACAAGTACCGCCCAAATATTGATCTCCGGAATCATGCTGCGCCTCTTCCCTGCTGGGGTTGTCTCTCCAGCTGAAAGTGTAGACCTGGCGCAGCGGGCGGGTCGCTATTGCCCACTGAACAAGGAGGAAACCGTTGGCGGGTCAGTTCTCGGTGGTGCTGTCCGGACCGCCGCGCGGCGTCCCTTTGGGCTGTCCGTCCTTGTCGACATTGCCGGCACCCCCGGGAATCTTCGCCGACGAGCGGTTGATGCCGGTGCCCTTGCCCAGGTGATCGGCATTCGGCTTTTCAGTCATCATCAGCATCGCGCAGACCACGAGGGCGGCAATGAAAGCGATCCCCGCCGCCGTAAGCCCGAGATCCACCCGCAACTCCCTGGTGCCCCCACCGGTGGAGACGATCATCGCCACGACTCCCGCGACCGCCGCGAGGGCGGCAGAGAAAATGAGCGGGCCTTTGACGCCCCTACTGGATTTGGACACTGTTACTCCTTGGGAAATTGCGGCTGACTTTTCTACGAGGGGTAGAAAGACTGCCGGTCCTAGTTTACGGGGTGGACGGCACCCGCCGGGGCCGGGTGACGCACGTCATGCCGGTATCCCAGCGATGCAATCGCGAGGGCGACGGCGGTGATCACCGCCCCGCCTCCTGCCACTCCGAGCAGTGCATGGGCGCCAGCACCCTGGAAAATCGGCAGCAGCGCCCCGGATGCCAGGGTCACCGTGCCGACCACGATGAGATCCTTGGCGACAACGTTGGTGCGGCGCTGCCTCAGGCCGACGTACAGCTCGGCGGAGCCAGCAATCACCAGGACGAGGGCTCCCGCCTGGGCGAACATGGCATCCGTGTGGATCCACAGGTTGAGGAAGGCGCCGACAGCCAGGAACCCTGGCGCGATGGAGACAAGCCACCGGTCCCCGCTGGACCGCAATCCAATTGCGCGCTCCAGCCAGGCGGCCGAGACGGCGAGCGCCAACAGGTACACCCCGCCGGCCACCGACATCACATGGACTGAGGGCTGCACCCAGAAGATCGTCAGCGCGCCGAACGCGGCCGACACCACGGCGCGGAACAGGAGGGGCTGCCACACGGCTGCGGCCTGCTCGCCCGGTTGGCTCGGCGACTGAGCCGTAACATCGTGCTGTGCGGCACCCATGCGCAGACCTCCGGTTCGACGTAGGGCTGATCAGTTCAGTCCCGGACACTCCAGTTTATCCCCGCCCCGGCTCCCAGGGATACTTCGGTACCCCCTCCGGGCCGACGCCCCCTAGCTCGCGCCGGTGACCATCCAGCGATCGTTCCGCACCCGCCACGCGAGCGTCCCGGCGCGCGCCGCCATGTAACCGACGCCAAACGCCAGCCACAGCCAGACGATGCCAGCCGGGCCGGACAGACCGGCAGTGAACACCCAGACCAGCAGGGGCACATACAGCAGCAGATTCACAACTCCGGCGATCGCCAGGTACCGCGCGTCGCCAGCACCGATGAGAACCCCGTCGAGCACAAATACCAGCCCGCAGATCGGTTGCGAGGCTGCGAGGACAAACAGGCCTGCGGCGAGCGCAGCCTGCACCGACTGGTCGGTGGTGAAGATCCAGCCAACAAACGGTGCCGCCAGCGCCAGGACTCCGCCGGTGATGACGCCGAACCCCAGCCCCCACAGGATCATCCGCCGGGTCAGCGCATGCGCCAGCGGCTTGTCACCGGCACCGAGCTCCTTGCCGATCAGAGCCTGTGCGGCGATGGCGAGCGCGTCAAGGGCAAACGCGAGGAAGATGAAGATGGTCATCACCAACTGGTGGGCCGCGAGGGAGACCGAGCCCTGCGCCGTCGCGACATATACCGTTGCCAGGATCGCGATCCGCAGGCTCATCGTGCGAAGCATCAGCCAGGAACCGACCCGCGCCGTGGCCCGCAGTCCGTGCCAGGACAGCCGAAGGGGAACGTGGTTCGTTCGGGACAGGCGATAGACGATCGTCAGGTAGACCGCCGCCATCCCCCACTGGGTGATGCTGGTTCCCAGCGCGGATCCGGCAACCGAGAGACCCAGCCCGTAGACCAGCAGGAAGTTCAATCCGATATTCACGGCAAAGCCGATACCGGCCACCAGCAGCGGGGTCTTGGTGTCCTGCAGACCCCGGAGCACGCCGGTTGCTGCGAGCACCACCAGCATCGCCGTCAGGCCCGGCATTGAGTAGCGCAGATAGTCGACAGCGAAGTCGTGCACCTGCCCTTGGGCCCCCATCAGCGAAGACAAGCCGGGGGCGAGGATCCAGCCCAGGGTGGAAAGAAGGACACCCAGCACGAGAGCCAGGCCAATACCGTCCCGGCCGGCCGCCACCGCATCCTGGAGCCTGCCGGCCCCCAGGAACCGTGCCACGGCCGGAGTGGTGGAGTAGGCAAGGAACACCATCAGGCCGACGGCGGTGTGCAGCACCGTGGAGGCCAGCCCCACACCAGCCAGTTCCTCCACTCCAAGATGACCCACGATGGCAGAGTCGGCCAGCAGGAAAAGTGGCTCAGCGATCAGTGCACCCAGGGCGGGCACGGCAAGGTGCAGGATGCGCCGGCTCAGTTCACGGGTATTGGGAAGGGTGGTGCTCACAAGGCCACCCTATGCCTTGCCCTGGACAGTCTGCGCGCCGCCGCCTGACCCCCGCCAACGGCTCGAGCGTCGGTGTCGGCTACGCTGAAGAGTGAGGCACCACCGTCGGACAGGGAGTCCACATGAAAAAAGAAGTCTGGTTCTACATCGGCGGTCTCGTCGCGTTTTTCCTGAGCACCCTCTTCATCCCGCAGGGTATTTCGGATTTCGCGCGCGCGGCAGCCCTCAACGAGGCGGTCCCCTCCGGCGCCGGCCTGAACCTCGCCATCGGCGCCGTCCTGATTGCGGCGGCGATCACCCTCCTCGCCAGTGGCTACGTGATCCGCCGGAGACAGCTCACCACCACCCGGACCTACGGCAGCGACGACCCGGATGAAGTCACCCGCCAGCGCCCCACCCAGGGGTACACGAATCGCCCGGAGTGGATGGACCGACCGTCCAACCACATGGGTGATAACACCGGCCACAAACGGGACTAGATCCCCTTCTCGACCATCTCCAGTAGCCGCTGCGCAGCCACCAACCGCTGATCCGGGTCCAGTCCGCGCAACGGGCCGTCGATCACCAGCATTGCGAGTCCGTGGACGGATGACCAGGCTACGAATTCGGCTCCCGCCCGCCGGTCCGCTGGCAGCACCCCGGCGTCGACCAGCGCATCCAGGGCGTCGGACAGGAGCTGGAAGGGAGTCCGGCCGTGCGGCCCCGCGGAATCCCCGGTTGCCGCGTCCCGCAGATCAACGTGGTTGGCGAACGCGGTCCTGAACAACCCGGGCTCGGTTTGGGCGAAGCGAAGGTATCCCGCCCCCACGGCGCGGAGTCTGGCCCGGGCCATCACCGCGTCATCCTGGCGGGCGCCGTCGTCGATCGCTGACAGCTCATCTTCCATGGCCGCCGCCAGCCTCGACTGGGCGGCAAGCGAGACCGCCCAGAGCAGCGCACCCTTGTCGGTGAAGTGGCGGTAGGCGGCGTTCGGGGTGACCCCGGCGCGACGGGTGACTTCCCTGAGGACGACCGCATCCGGCCCGCCCTCGCGTGCCAGACCGGTACCCGCGTCGATCAGCGCCCGGCGAAGGTCGCCATGCCGGTAGGTGGTGCGCGGACTGGACTGCTCGGTCACTGGATCATTGGCCTTACCTCGGATGACTGCAAGTGAACACTGTCTACAAGTCTGTCACGGAGTCCACTGCACTGGTTCAGGACCGCAGTTCACCCGTCAAATTCGCCAGGGCGGCTTCCTGCCACAGCCGCCGGGCTGGGACGGTACGGAACAGCTGGTTCATGGCGAGGAGCCTGCGCACGACGTCGTCCCTGCCTACCGCGAAGTCCGCATCGGACACATGGGCGTACTCCTGTCGCACCGCCGCGACATACCGCTCGTAGCCCTGCGCCGACCGGCCGAGTACCGCCAGGTCGGCATCACACAACAGCTCACCCGCCCGATCACCCGGGGCCGGGTCATGCGACGCCGTCAGGAGCACCAGGCGCACCACCTCCGACACCTCGGCTGCAGGCAGGAGGCCAGTCAGCCACTCCGCGGCGAGCGCAGCGGACGCGCGCTCATCCTCTCCAGCCATACCCTCGTACACGGCGTCATGGAACCAGGCCGCGAGGCGCACCTGGCGGCGAAGGGACCCGTCGTCGTCGGGCTGGAAGATCGCATCGAGCGCCTCCAGGACGTCCAGGAGATGGGACGGGGTGTGATAGCGGCGATGAGCCTCGGACCATCGGTTGACCAGGGACTCGCCGAGCTCCGGGCTCCGGGGCGCCAGCGCCGCCCAGCGCGCAAGCAGTGCCCGCCGCAGGCGCGGCGTCCGCTGCCGAGCCGGGATGCGCAGCCCGCTGGCAATCAGGATCCGCGTCAGGGTTCCGCAGTCCACCTCCGTCGCCCCCAGCGCCACCAGTTTCCGGTAGCGGCGGACGGGGACGTCATAGTGATCGCCGTCGAATGCCCGCTCGGCAATGCCGGCAGCGGCGGCAAAGGAGTGGAGTTCGGTGAGTGAGGTGTCGGAGATCAGGTGGGAGAACTCGGTCCCGTGGGCCGGCCACAGTGGGGGGTCGATGTAGATGGCCATCGTCCCAGCCTACCGGCGGCCTTCCCGAACTTTCTGAAGGTGACACCACTTTTGCTTGACATGACACCACTATGGTGTCACTCTGGTGTTATGGAATTGGGACGATACGTCAGTGACCTGCAACGCCAGTTGGTGGATGCGTCGGAAGGCGGCTCCGAAGATACCCGCGCCGCCGCCGAACGTCTTGCCGCCGGACTGGACGCCGCCACCCGGATTGTCCTCCTTGACGTTCTGTCGGCCGCGGCCGGAGAGATCACCCGCGATCTCGCCCCCGGTTCGGTTGACCTCCGGCTGAGGGGGCGCGAGGTCGAGTTTGTCGTGACCCCGTCAGCAACCGACGCCGATGCCGACGAACCGACTGCCGTGACCGTGGACCAGGACGACGCAAGCACCACCAGGACCACCCTGCGCCTCCCCGACGCCCTGAAAGCGCGGGTGGACGACGCGGCCGCAGCCGACGGCATGTCCGTCAACACCTGGCTGGTCCGCGCGGTGGCCTCTGCGCTCCAACCGAAGCAACGACGCTCCGCCCAGCGCGCGCTGCGCTCCGGCGACAACTTCGCGGGATGGGCGCGCTAGCCAGCGCCCGCCCCACAACTTAATCCGCCCCGCGGACCCGCGGGGATAATCCACCACGCCTACCAGGGGAGTACTTCAGCATGCCTACTTACACCACCCCCACCGCCATCGACCTCGCCGTCAACCTGCAGGTCGGTGCTCTGGACGTCATCGCCAGCGACCGTTCCGACACCGTGGTCACTGTGTCACCCACCAACCCGGACCGGGCCGTCGACCGCCGGGGGGCCGAGGCGACCACCGTCGACTTCGACGGCACACGGCTCACCGTCACCGGTCCGAAGCCCCGATTCAACATGATCGGACCCACCGAGTCGGTCGACCTGCTGATCGAGTTGCCCACCGGCTCCCGGCTGACCGCCAGGGTGGCGACCGGCGGGGTACGCACCGTCGGCCGGCTGGGCGCCACCCGGATCAAGAACTTGATGGGGCCAGTGGACATCGACGCCACCGGCGAACTGTGGTTGCGCGCCGGGCACGGCAACGCGACCGCCGGATCCGTCGGCGGCGGCGCCGAAATCACCGCTGACCACGGCCAGATCCGGGTCGGCGCCATCGGCGGGGAGTCAATCCTCAAAGCCTCCCACGGTGCAATCTCCGTCGGGGAAGCGGGCGGCGACCTGGAGGCGAAACTCTCCTACGGCGACTTTGAAGTCGGCAGGGCCCTCGCATCGGTGACCGCCAAAACCGCCTATGGCAGCATCACGCTTCCCGACGTAGGAAGCGGATCCATCGCCGTTGAGAGCGGGTACGGCCAGGTCACCATCGGGATCCGTCCAGGAGTTGCGGCCTGGCTGGACCTGTCATCCAAAGTCGGCCACATCCGCAACGAGCTCGACGGCGACAGGGCCCCGGCGCCGTCCGAGCAAACCGTCGCCGTCCGTGCGCGCACCCAGGGCGGCAACATCTCCATCCACCGGACCCGGTAGCGGCGCGCCAGCCGGGCACACCTGATAAGGAACCTGACATGCATTCGACAGCAATCAGCCTTGAGGGACTCCGTAAGTCCTACGGCGACAAAATGGTGCTCGACGGCGTCGACCTCGGTATCGGCACCGGAACAGTCACCGCACTGCTCGGCCAGAACGGGGCGGGCAAAACCACCACGATCCACATCCTCTCGACACTGATCCACGCCGACGCCGGTACCGCCTCGGTGGCCGGCTGCGACGTCGCCGGGGATCCCGACGGTGTTCGCGCCGCGATCGGCCTGACCGGGCAGTTCTCGGCGGTCGATGACCTGCTGACGGGCGAGGAAAATCTTTACCTAATGGCCCGCCTCAGGCACCTCGGGGCGAAACGCTCACGAACACGAGTGGCTGAGCTCCTGGAGCAGTTCGACCTGGCTGAATCGGCACGAAACCGCCTGTCCACCTACTCCGGTGGGATGCGACGGCGGCTCGACCTTGCGATGACCCTGGTCGCGACGCCAAGCGTGATTTTCCTCGACGAACCAACCAGCGGCCTGGATCCGCGGAGCCGCCACACTATGTGGGACATGGTGCGGAACCTGGTCGCCGAGGGCACCACAGTGCTGCTCACCACCCAGCATCTGGAAGAGGCGGACCGGCTTGCCGACCGGATTGCGGTTCTCGACGGCGGCCGGATCGTGGCCGAGGGAACACCGGACGAGCTCAAACGGCTGGTGCCCGGCGGTCACGTCCGGCTCCGTTTCGCCGACGCCGCTACTTTGGGGTCCGCCGCGCAGCTGTTGCAGGAGTCGGAGAGCGATGAGTCGGGGCTTTCCCTCACAGTGCCGAGCCAGGGCGAACCCGCCGCCCTCCGTGCGCTCCTGAACCGCCTCGACGCGGCGAACCTTCCCGTTGACCACCTCAGCATCCACACCCCCGACCTCGATGACGTGTTCTTCGCCCTCACTGGCCGGGTCGAGACGAAAGGAACCCTCCCATGACCACCACCGCCGCGTCACCGGTCCGCCCGGGCGCGAAACGGCCATCCCACGCCGTGGCAGATGCGATCACCCTGCTGTGCCGCAACCTGCTGCACATGGTCCGCTACCCCGGGCTGTCCCTGTTCACCATCCTCGGCCCCGTGGTCGCCCTCCTGTTCATCGTGTACGTGTTCGGTGGCACCCTCGGGGCGGGCCTTCCCGGCGTCGACGCCGGTGGCGGCCGCGAGGCCTACGTCTCCTACGTCCTGCCAGGAATCCTGATGGTCACTGTCGCGAGCAGTGCCGGTGGGGTCGCCATCACCGCGGCGATGGATATGACGGAGGGGATCACCGCCCGGTTCCGGACCATGGCCATCTCGCGGTCCGCAGTCCTCGCCGGGCATGTGCTGGGAAACACGATCGTGGGCCTGATCGCCGTCGTCCTCGTCTTCGGCGTCGGCCTGCTCATCGGTTTCCGTCCGACGGCAGACCTGCCCGGGTGGCTTTCCGCCCTCGGCCTCATTGCCCTGACCTGCTATGCGATCAGCTGGCTGGGCGTGGCCATGGGAATCCAGGCGAAATCGGTCGAAACGGCGAGCAACTGGCCGTTGCTGTTGACCCTCCTGCCGTTCCTGGGGAGCGGGTTCGTCCCGACAGCATCGATGCCCGAATGGCTGCAGTGGTTTGCCCAGTACCAGCCGTTCACTCCCCTCATCGAGGCCCTCCGCGGCCTGCTGTTCGGCACCGACCTGGGCTGGAACCTGTGGGTGTCATTGGGCTGGTGCGTGGTGATTATCGCCATCGGCTACGCCTGGTCCATGAGCATCTATGAGCGGAGGTCGGTGCGCTGACCGGTCCACCCGACACCGAAACAAAGGCATGGCCGCGGCCGCAGGGAAGCTATGTACAGGGCACCGCGGCTGTGCCATTGTTTACAGTGTTCACATCAGTTACCCACTGAACCGAGGACCCCATGACCACAACACTGATGGCTATCGGCACCAAGAAGGGCCTGTGGCTCGCCACCAGCACTGACCGCCAATCCTGGACACTGTCCGAGCCGCACTTCCTCATGCAGGAGGTCGCCAGCGTCGGCATCGACACCCGCGAGGACCGGACCCGTATCCTCGTGGGAGTGCTCTCCTACCACTGGGGTCCAACAGTGGTCTACTCCGACGACCTGGGGGCCACCTGGTCCGAACCCGAGCAGGGTGCCATCAAGTTTGACGGATCCGATGACACAGCGGTCGGGCGGATCTGGCAGCTCCAACCGGACTCCGCCGACCGCCCCGGAGTCGTCTGGGCCGGCTGCGAACCCATCTCGGTGTGGAAGTCGACCGACTACGGTGAACACTTCGAATTGAACCGCGGCCTCTGGGACCACCCGCACCGTTCCGAATGGGGCGCCGGGTTCGGCGGTGCCGCAGCGCACTCGGTGATCCCGAGCCCCGTCAGCGACACGGTCCACGTGGCCATGAGCACCGGTGGGGTATACCGCTCCGACGACGGCGGCGCGTCCTGGGCCCCCCGGAACAAGGGGATCTCGGCCTACTTCATGCCGGACCCCAACCCGGAATTTGGCCAATGCGTCCACAAGATCGCCCGGGACGCAGTTGAACCGAACCGGCTGTACGCGCAGAACCATCACGGGGTGTACCGCTCCGATGACAGCGGTGAGACCTGGGAGTCGATCGCTGACGGGCTGCCAGCAGACTTCGGGTTCGTGATGCTCACCCACCCGCGCCGCAGCGGCACGGCCTGGGTGATCCCGTTGCAGGCCGATGGGGAGCGGATCCCGCCGGAGGCGAAGCTCGCGGTCCACCGCACTGACGATGCCGGGTCCTCCTGGACCCGTCAGGACCGGGGGCTGCCCGACAACGAGTACAACGCCGTCCTGCGGGACGCCGCCGGCGTCGACACGCTGGAGCCGGTGGGCGTGTACTTCGGCACCCGCGGGGGCACCGTCTATGCGAGCAACGATGAGGGTGACTCGTTCAGCGAGGTGGCCTCCCACTTGCCGGACGTGCTGTGCGTCCGTGCGGCCGCCGTCGTCGGCGCCTAGGATGGCGACCCCGACCAGCGAGGTGACCGTCCTGATCCCCACCCTCCTGCGACCGCTGATTGGCGACCGGGCCACGGTTCCGGTGCCCACCCCGTCGGCGGTCCCGCTGGCCCAACTCCTCGACGACCTGCACCAGGGGTATCCGGTGTTCGCCCGGCGGATCAGGGATGAGACCGGGGCTCTGCGCCGGTACGTCAACGTGTATGTGGACGGGGAGGACGTGCGCCGGCTGGAGGGCCTGTCGACGCCGGTCCCACCCGGCGCCGAGGTGATGATCGTGCAATCGGTCGCTGGCGGGTAGCAGGACGGACGGCCGGGGAATGGATTCAGTTGATGAGGCTCTCGCAGCGATTAAGGACCCTCAGCGCACCTGCCTGCAGCGGATCGTGGCCGTCGCCCGTGATGCGGCGCCCGAAGCGGTGGCCGGGACCAGTTACGGCATGCCGGTGCTGAAGGTTGAAGGCAAACCACTCATCGGTTTCACCGTGAGCGCCAGGCACCTGTCGGTCCATCCGTTCTCGCCAGCCGTCATTGACCGGCTGAGTGCAACACTGGACGGCTTTGCCCTCTCCAAGGGCACCGTCCGGTTCACCCCGGAACACACCCTTCCGGACGAGGCGGTCAGGGAACTGGTGCTGGCACGCCGGGCGGAGATCCGCGGCACCGCCTGATCCTCCTGGTGTGGCAGTTCGGGCTGAGGGAACCGCCTGGTTTACGCTGTGCAGGTATCCCGTCCACGCCAGCAAGGAGCCGTGCAGCCCATGACCCGAACTTCAGGGCCGGTCGGCCAATTGCGGGGCAGATTTCGGACCGCGGGCGATGCGCTCCGCACGCAACTGTGGCCCCTGCCGGTTTCCGCCGTCCTGGTCGCCATAGGGCTGGGGGTGTGGATTCCCACCGTCGACGCAGCGATCGGCTCCGAGATGCCGTCGACCATCTCCTACTTCCTCATCAACGGCGGACCCGACGCCGGACGGGCCATCCTGGAGGCGACGGCCGGTTCGCTGATCACCGCAACCTCGTTGACCTTCTCCCTGACCGTTGTCACCCTCCAGCTGGCCAGCAGCCAGTTCTCCCCCCGCCTGCTGCGCACCTTTGCCGGCGACCGGGTGGTTCATGCAACCCTCGCCCTGTTCCTCGGCACGTTCGCGTACGCCCTCACGGTACTGCGGACGGTACGGTCCGGCGACGACGGTGACGAACCCTTCGTGCCCCACCTCGCCGTGACACTGGCGTTCCTGCTCGCTATCGCCAGCATCATCGGCCTGGTATTCTTCCTGGCGCATCTGGCACGCGAGATCAGGGCTGAAACGATCATGCGCAAGGTCCACCAGGAAACCAGCGGAACCATTCGGCGGGTGTACCCGGATGAGCGGGGCTCACAGGCCCCGGTGCTCCCGGTGGCCCCCGACGCTGCGGTGTGGATTGGCGCGCCACGCTCGGGGTTCCTCACCGGGATTGACGAGGAAACCCTCCTCGCGGCGGCGGTCAAGCATCGGGCGATCATCAGGGTCGATACCCAGGTTGGCTCGTCACTGGTCCAGGGCATTCCCGCCGCGGCCGGCTGGGTGCGCAGCGGGGAGCCCAGTATGGAGCCGGAAGCGGTTCAGGAGTTCCGCGATGACGTCGCCAGCGCGTTCACCTGCGGGTTCGAGCGGACTGCCGTCCAGGATGTCGCCTTCGGATTCCGGCAGCTCATCGATGTGGCGGCCAAGGCGTTGTCACCGGGTATCAATGACCCGACGACCGCAATCCACGTCCTCGGCCACACCTCAGCCCTGCTGTGTGACCTTACCCAGCGGGATCTCGGGCCGCGCGTGCTGCACGACGACGACGGCCTGGTCCGGGTGATTCTGCACCGGCCGGACTTCGCCGCGTTCCTGAATATCACCCTCGACCAGCCGGTGTTGTATGGGAGTGCCGACCCGGCGGTGCTGGACCGGGTGCTCAGCCTGCTGCAGGAGGTCGCCTGGCATGCCGCCGCGGAGCACCGGCCTGTCATCCGGGAACAGCTGGAACGGGTCGTGTCCGCCGTCCAGGAGGAAACCTATCCGGATGCGGTAGCGGCCCACCTCCAGCAGCGGGCGGACGAGGTGGAACGGGCGCTGGGCGGGGAGTGGGCCCCCCGCGGCCCGGTGACGGGCGGCCGGGTCTAGCGGGCCATCGTGACGGCGCCGCTAGAAACCACCACCACCATCCACGGCCATGTTATTGAACCGCGAGTAGTGGCCCTGGAACCCGACAACGATGGTCTTCGTGGGCCCGTTACGGTGCTTGGCGACGATCACGTCCGCTTCACCGGCGCGCGGTGACTCCTTGTCGTACACGTCGTCGCGGTGCAGCAGGATCACCATGTCCGCGTCCTGCTCGATCGACCCGCTCTCTCGGAGGTCAGAGACCATTGGCCGCTTGTCGGTGCGCTGCTCGGAGCCACGGTTCAGCTGCGACAGTGCCACCACGGGCACGTTCAGTTCCTTCGCGAGGAGCTTCAGGGCACGGGAGAACTCGGAGACCTCCTGCTGGCGGGACTCCACACGCTTACCCGAAGACATCAGCTGCAGATAGTCCAGGACGACCAGCTTCAGGTCATGGCGCTGCTTCAGCCGCCGACATTTCGCGCGGATTTCCATCAGCGACATGTTGGGGCTGTCGTCGATGAACAGCGGCGCATCATTCATCCGCCCCATCGTGGTGGCAATCTTCCCCCACTGCTCATCCTTGATGGTGCCCTTGCGGAGATCCTGCAGCCCAATCGTCGCCTCGGCGGAAAGGAGGCGCATTGCGATCTCGTTGCGACCCATTTCGAGGGAGAAAAAGACAGTGGTCATGTTGTGCTTGATCGCCGCGGAGCGTGCCCAGTCCAGGGCGAAGGTCGACTTACCCATGGCGGGCCGTGCCGCGACGACGATCATCTGCCCGCCGTGAAGCCCCTGCGTGAGCTCGTCCAGTTCAAAGAAGCCCGTCGGGACCCCTGTCATGCCTTCACCGCGGTGCCCGGCTGACTCAATCTCATCGACGGTGCTCTCGATGATGTCTTTCAGCGCGACGTAGTCTTCAGCACTGCGACGCTCGGCCACGGCGTAGACCTCGGCCTGCGCGGCGTTGACTATGTCATCGACCTCGCCGTCGTTGGAATAGCCGAGCTGGACGATCTTGGTGCCTGCGTTCACCAGGCGTCGCAGGACTGCCCGCTCACGGACAATCTCTGCGTAGAATCCGGCGTTGGCCGCTGTGGGCACCGACTGGATCAGCGTGTGGAGGTAGGCTGGCCCTCCGATACGAGAGATCTCGCCGCGTTTGGTGAGTTCGTCGGACACGGTGACGGCGTCAGCTGGCTCGCCCCGACCATAGAGGTCGATCACGGCTTCGTAAATGCTCTCGTGGGCGGGGCGGTAGAAGTCCACACCCCGCAACACCTCGACGCAGTCGGCGATCGCATCCTTGGACAGCATCATGCCGCCCAGGACTGATTGTTCGGCAACCAGGTCCTGCGGCGGGGTTCGTGTGAACTCCGGGGACCGGGTGTCCTCCTTGGAATCAATCTGCGTGAGGGACACCGCTGCACTCTCTTTTCTAGGTAACCTACCCCGGGAACCAGCTGCAGACAGATTGTCCGTCAGTGGTCGTATCCGGCCTGATGACTGATTTTTATCACCTGGTGCGGACAGTTTGGCCTCTGGGATACTCCGCAACGGTAGTGCCGAAGCACCATCCTGCCAAGCGAGCAATCCACAGTTCCTGTGGATTGACTGTGGATAACGCGGCGTGTCTTGTGCACAGGATGGGGACAAGGGTGTGGATAACAAAATAGTTATTCACCGAATAGGGCTCTGACCTGCGCAAACATTCGTTATGGGCTGTGGAGTAAATGTTCCTGGATACAACATTCATGCTCTACTTGCGTGTTGACAGATGCTCTCAAAGGCCGTACAGGACCGGGTTATTCACCAGCTATCCACAGCTTTCGGCCCTCTCTATGTGTGCCAGGACACATGTGTTTTCCCGCTGGGACCGGCCTATATAGCCCGCAGCGCACCCTGAACAGGCTCCCGTCGGCGGTTCCCTTACTTCATATTCCAGCAACGGAATACCTTTCGTGGGTAGGTCGTCGGCGGTTGAACGCGTCCGGACCAGGGGCAGACACCATCGGACGGGTTCACAGGCGGGCGCCTCGACGACGTGGTGGGATACTGGCTCAACAGACCCGACCGGTGCGGAGGACAGGAACGTGGAACTGCTGGTGATCACTGTGGTCGTCCTGGCCACCACCCTTGCGGCAGGCGGAGCGATCAGCTACATCACCCGCCGGGACCGGCGGACCCAGCCATCCACTCTCGATACTCCACCGCTTCCACCGCGTCCTCTCCGTCCGGCCCGAGACCTCCGTCCGGCCCCTGACTTTTCACCCCCCGGGCCGCTACCGGTCAACGAGACCAGCCAGGTCAGCGGTCCGCCGCCCGTTCCGGATCCACCCCCGCCCGCCGTGGGCGCACAGGAAACGACGCAACGCCCTGTCGGGGCGCCGGGCGGGCGGGAGGGCACTTACGCCGCACGGGAGGCGCTGCGGGCCAACCAGAGGGCCATGAGCGATCCCAGGCTCAGCACCCTTGACCGGGTGCAGGCGTTGATGGCAAGTCAGGCGTTCGCGTTGCATCTCACCGATCAGCCCGCGCTACCGCCCGATAACGACAAAAAGGGCCCCCGCGATCAGCGGGAGCCCCTCTAGTCGTTCTGTGCTACCAGCTAGTGGTGCTGAGTGAACAGCAGTGAACTAGTTGGCGACAACGTTCAGATCAATTACTGCTGCAACATCATCGTGCAGGCGGACGTTCGCCTGGTAGGCGCCGACCGACTTGATGTGGGCGGGCAGTTCGACCTTGCGCTTGTCGATGGTGCCGAGACCTGCGGCCTCGACAGCCTTTGCGACATCCTCGGCCTTGACAGTGCCGAACAGACGCCCGGACTCTCCAGCCTTGACGGTCAGCGTGACCGGCTTGGCGGAGAGAGCAGCTGCCTGCTTCTGCGCGTCTTCGAGCGTTGAGTGCTCGCGGGCAACGCGGGCAGCCTTGATCGACTCGACCTGCTTTTCGCCGCCCTTGGTCCAGGTGAGAGCGAAACCGCGGGGCAGAAGAAAGTTACGTGCGTAACCGTTCTTTACCTCGACAATGTCGCCTGCAGCACCAAGACCGGTTACTTCATGGGTCAGAATGAGCTTTGCCATTGGGTTGGGTTCCTTTCCTTAACCGCGGCCTGCGCCGGAGTACGGCAGGAGGGCAACTTCACGGGCATTCTTGATTGCCTGCGCAATTTTGCGCTGCTCCTGCACGGTGACACCGGTGACGCGGCGGGCACGGATCTTTCCGCGGTCGGAAATGAACTTACGCAGCAACGCTACGTCCTTGTAGTCGATGACGGTAACGTCAGCGGCCTTCAGGGGATTGGACTTTGGTTTGGGCTTACGAAGTTCAGCCTTAGCCATCGTGGTGCTCCTTATGTCTGGTGGAGCCCGCAGAACGATTCTGCGGGATGGGAACTACTTGGCGGGTGGCCGCTACCGAAACGGGCGGGCCTGCCGGGTAAAGAAGGGTTAGAAGGGAGGTTCGGACGAGTCCGGACCGTTGCCCCACCCGGAAGAGTTACCTCCGGAAGAGTTGCCCCCTGCGGGTGCGCCCCACGGGTCATCAGCTGGCTGCTGAGCCTGCTGACCGCCCTGCTGGCCGCCGCCCCAACCTGAGTTGGAGTTGTTGCCGCCGCCGCTGTTGCCGCCGAAGTTGCCTCCGCCGCCACCGCCGGAGCGCTGGGTGCGGGTGACCTTCGCTGATGCATAGCGCAGGGATGGACCGACCTCGTCCACCTCAAGTTCCATGACAGTGCGCTTTTCGCCTTCTTTGGTGTCGTACGAACGTGACTTGAGCCGGCCCTGAGCTACGACGCGGGTGCCCTTCGTGAGGGTCTCCGCAACGTTCTCGGCCGCTTCACGCCACACCGACGCGCGAAGGAACAGCGTTTCGCCGTCCTTCCACTCGTTGGTCTGACGGTCGAAGGTCCGCGGCGTCGACGCGATGGTGAAATTAGCCACCGCCGAGCCGGACGGGGTGAAACGAAGTTCGGGATCGCTGGTGAGATTACCGACGACCGTAATTATGGTCTCGCCTGCCATGGTGCCTCCTACTGTCACAGCCCACTACGGTGGGCCTGTCCTAATCTGTGAAGCTGAGCCGAAACTACTCGGCTGAGACCTTCTGCTCCTCGGGACGGATGATCTTGGTACGCATGATCGTCTCGTTGAGGCTCAGCTGGCGGTCAAGTTCGGCAGCGATCGCCGGGGTGGCGGTGAAGTTGACTACAGCGTAGAAACCTTCAGCCTTCTTCTTGATTTCGTAGGCCAGGCGACGACGTCCCCACAGGTCTACCTTATCTACGGTGCCGCCGCCGTTGCGGACGACATTCAGGAACTTCTCGAGCGAAGGCTCGACGGTACGTTCCTCGACATCGGGGTCGATGATTACCATCAATTCATATGCACGCATTTGTGAACCCACCTCCTCTGGGCTAAACGGTCACGGTCTTTCCGTAACAGGAGGTTCTATTTGCGTTGGACTGCCTGACGCGTCGTCCCAGAACGGGCACCGGCATCAGCACAGACTTACCAATGTTACCGGAGAATCGCCGGTGGGCCGAACCGTGTGGATAACTGCTAGGCGGTGGAACTGAAGAACAGTTCGGCTGCGGTGGCCAGGCGGTGGGGGTCCAGCGGTGAGCACAGTTCCCGGGCGGAATGCATCGAGAGCAGGGGCGTGCCGACGTCGATGGTCCGGATCCCCAACCGGGTGGCGGTCAGCGGGCCAATGGTGGACCCGCATGGCATCACGTTGTTCGAGACGAACTCCTGGTAAGGCACGTCGGCGTCGCGGCACAGCCGCGCCCAGTAGGCGGCGCCCGGAGCGTCGGTGGTGTACCGCTGGTTGGCGTTGATCTTCAGCAGCGGCCCGCCACCGAGGATGGGACGGTTGGCCGGGTCGTGGCGTTCGGCGTAGTTCGGGTGCACCGCATGGCCGGCGTCGGCCGACACGCAGAACGAGGCGGCCAGCGCCCTCCGCCGCTCCTCGGCGTCTGCCCCCAGCCCGCCGGAGATCCGGTGCAGCACGTCCTCGAGGAACGGGCCGCTGGCGCCGGATCGGGACGCACTGCCCACTTCCTCGTGGTCGAAGGCAGCCAGCACGGCGATTGGCCCGCCGGTGGTCGCCGTAGCACCGGCAGCGATCAGCGCCACCAGGCCGGCGTGCACAGAGGACAGGTTATCCAACCGGCCGGCCGCGAAGAACGCATCGTCCGCACCAAAGATACTGCCGGGCTGGGTGTCGGCGACGACGACGTCGTATCCGCCCACGTCCTCGGCGGCGATGCCAGCGGTGTCTGCCAGGAGCTCCAGAAGGTCAGCGTCGCGCGGGTCCCCCACCCCCCAGACAGGGTTCATGTGCTGCTGCTTGTCCAGGGTGAGCCCCTCATTGACCGCGCGGTCCAGGTGGATCGCGAGCTGGGGGAAGCGCAGCAGGGGCGGGGTGGAGACGAGGTGCTCGGCGCCGTCGTGGGTGACCAGCCGGCCGGCGAGCGCCAACTCCCGGTCCAGCCAGGAATTGAGCAGGGGGCCGCCGTAGACTTCGACGCCTGCCTGCAGCCAGCCGTGCCGGCCCGTGGTGGGCTTGGGCTTGAGCTTGAATCCCGGCGAGTCGGTGTGCGCGCCGAGAATGTGGAACCCCGTGACCGCGGTGGCGTCCGCCGGGGTGATCCAGGCGATCAGTGCGCCGTCGCGCACCACCAGGAATCTACCGGCCTGCGCGGTCCACGCCGCGGCTTCGTCCAGCCTCACGAAGCCTGCGGCCTCCAGCCGTGCGGCGCCCTCGGTCGCGGCGTGAAAACTCGACGGGGAGGCACCGATGTAGGCGCCGAGATCAGTAATGTGCTGGAGGGCAGTCATGGACTTGAGCCTACCAAGGCCTAGTAGTCCAGCCCCTGGCTCGGAACCACCAGGCCCGACTCGTAGGCGTACACGACCGCCTGCACCCGGTCCCGGAGGTGCAGCTTGGTGAAGATCCGCCGGACATGGGTCTTCACGGTGGCCTCCGACAGGAAAAACTTCTGGGCGAGCTCCGCATTGGAGAGCCCCTCGGCGATCGCGCCGAGCACTTCCCGCTCCCGCGGGGTCAGGTCGTCGAGCAGCGGGTCGGCTGGCGGGCGCGCCGCGTGCGGAGGCAGGGACCGGACATAGGTCTCCAGGAGGCGGCGCGTCACCCGCGGCGCCACCACGGCGTCCCCACTGGCAACTACCCGCACGGCATGCACCAGCTCATCGGGGCCCACATCCTTGAGCAGGAACGCTGAAGCGCCTGCCTGCAGGCCGGCGAAGGCGTACTCATCGAGGTCGAAGGTGGTCAGGATGATGATCCGGGAACAGGATCCCGATCCCGTGATCAGGCGGGTCGCTTCGATTCCGTCCATCACCGGCATCCTGACATCCATCAGCACGACGTCGGGCTTCAGGGCTGCGGCCATCCGCACCCCCTCCGACCCGTTGGAGGCTTCTCCGACTATGACGACGCCGTCCTCCCCTTCCAGGATGAGGCGGAATCCCATCCGCAGCAGCGGCTGGTCATCGACCAGCAGCACCCGAATGGGTTCGGCGGTCTCCGGCTGGTCGTCCGTGCTGGAGTGTTCAGGTGCTTCGGACACTGTCTGCTCCCCTGTTCGTGGACTCCCGGTCCTCGGGTAGTACCAGGCGTGCGTCAACGACCCAGCCGCCGTCGGGGCCGGGCCCGCAGTCTACGGTGCCGGAGTAGATCGACGCGCGCTCCTGCATCCCGGTGATCCCCTGGCCGGTACCCACCGACACCACGGGCCCCATGCTGCCACGGCCATCATCGGTGATCCGCACCCTGACCAGCGTGCCAGTCCGGGAAATTGCCACGTTCACGGTGGTGACGCTCTTGCCGTAGCGCAGCACATTGGTCAGTGATTCCTGGATGATCCGGTACACGGTCAACTGGAAGGCCGGATTCTCGGGCAGCCCGGGCCCCGATAACCCCAACCGGATGGGTAGCCCTGCCACCCGGAACCCGTCGAGGAGGGTGGCGAGGGAGCCTGCGGCCGGCAAGGGTTCAAGGGGCGCAGCCTCGGGGCCGACCCGCAGGACGCCCAGCACCCTGCGCATATCAGCGAGGGCAGTCCGGCCGCTGGCCGATAGTTCGTCGAGGACTTCGCGGGCGCGTTCCTGGTCGCGCTTCATCACGACGGCGGCACCATCGGAGAGCGCAATCATCACCGAGAGGGAGTGCGCGACGACGTCGTGCATTTCCCGGGCAATCCGGTTCCGTTCGGTGGCTGACGCGAGCTCGGCGTTGCGGACCGCCCAGTCCCGCAGGGCGGTCTCGTGTTCGCGGTCCCGGCGGATGGTGACCCCGAACCCGACTGCCAGGAGGTACCACATGAGGACAAAGCCCATCACAATCCAGATCAGGTACGGCGCTTCCTCGACAAACAGGGCGTCGACGAACCAGAGGGGGGTGATGGTGAGGACCGCTGCTGCGGCCAGGGCGCCGACGGCAATCCGAAAAGGGTGGCGGACAGCGACCGCGTAGAGCGCGAACCACACCCCGATCCCCACGCTCGCCTGGCCGTCGGAGGTCAACAGGCTCAGCCATTCGAGGCCCAGCAGGATGCCCAGGACCAGCAGGGGCCGGTCCCTGCGCCAGAAGAGAACCACGCCTGCGGCAATGACGGGCAGCAGAGGGAGCCACTGATCATGCAAGATGGTGGCGACAATCGACTGCGGCAGGCTGGAGGCCAGGTAAATAAGAACCACCACGGCGTCGGTGACCCGCGGGTGGTTGCGGAAGTAGCGCCTGAATGGGCCGAGGCGCCGTGCGTTGATCTCGGTGAAGGAGGCGGCGGCCGTTCGCTCCGCCGCCCCCTCCACCAAGGCTTTTTCACTCATGGAGTGAGCTTATCGGGCCGGTCAGGACCGGCTGGCTAGACGTCCCGCTTCTTGGTAACCACCAGGGAAACCACCAGCAGCACCAGGGCCCAGGCGCCGAGGACGAGTGCGCCCTGCCACTGATTCAGGGCTCCGTCGGCAATGGTGATCGCCACCATCTGCTCGCCGGCGCTGCTGGGAAGAAAGCGTGCGGCGTCGGGAATCCAGTCGGCAATTCCCGCCAGAAGGGTCGCTACCAGGATGGGCAGGATGAGCAACAGGCCAATGGTAGTGACCACACCGCCCGCGGTGTTGCGCAGCAACGTGCCGATGGACATCGCGATGATGGCCATAAGGGCAAGCACCGAACCGGTGTTGACGATGTGCAGCAGCACTCCCTCATCGCCGAGGCCGAACTCCAGCTCTGACGGTGACAGGATCGGCTGGGCGATGAGGTAGCTCACGAATGCCGAACCGGCACCGACGATGAACGCGACCACCGCGAACACGACCTGCTTGGCCAATAAGGCCGGGATGCGCTTCGGTACGGCCACCATGGTGGAACGAATCATGCCGGTGCCCCACTCGGACGCGATCAGCACCACGGCCAGCGAACCGATCAGGAGCTGCCCGAAGATCAGCCCGGATCCGGGGATGGTGTTGGTGATTGAGGTTGCGTCCGGCGCGCCCTGCATCTGGGCTGCCATCTCCGGGTCCCCCTGGAGATCAAGCAAAACTGTCGTCTGCCAGGCGAACAGTGCCGCCAGACCGATCATCACCACCACGGTGATGGTCAGCATCACCACGGTTGAGGGAACGGTGACCAACTTGATCCATTCCGACTTCAGTGTCCGGGCGAAATTCACACCCGTCCCACTGGTGGTAGAGCGGGTGGGGGTTGCGACTGCTGCGTGGGACATGGCTACTTTCCTTCCCCAACGGTGGCAGCCTGGGCTGCCTGCGGGAGATCATGCGAGTGGTACTCGACTTCGTCGCTGGTGAGCTGCATGTAGGCCTCTTCGAGGGAGGCCTGCAAAGGGGTGAGTTCGTAGACCAGCACCTGGTTCTCCAGGGCGGCCCGGGCGATGCGGTGGGAATCAGCACCGGTGACTTCGAGCAGTTCAGGTTCCAGTTGCTGCGAGGTGACACCGTCGCCGGCCAGGGCACGGATCAGTTCGGCCGGGTTGTCGGTGCGGACCCGGGTGCGGGCCTGTCCCTGGTCCGAGAGGATCTGTTCGATGGGCGCGTCGGCGATGATGCGGCCACGCCCGATCACGATCAGATGGTCGGCGGTCAGCGCCATTTCCGACATCAGGTGGGAGGACAGGAAGACCGTCCTGCCCTCGGAGGCGAGGCCCTTCGCGAGATGGCGAACCCACTGCACACCCTCGGGGTCCAGGCCGTTGACCGGCTCATCGAGGATCACGGTGTGGGGGTCACCCAGGAGGGCGCAGGCAATGCCGAGGCGCTGCCCCATGCCGAGGGAGAAACCACCGACACGCTTCTTCGCGACCGGACCGAGCCCGGTCATTTCGATTACCTCTTTGACCCTGCTGTTGGGGATGCCGTGCGTCGCGGCCATGGCCCGGAGGTGGTTGTAGGCGCTGCGCTTGGTGTGGACGGCTTTCGCGTCGAGGAGGGCTCCCACTTCGCGCAGCGGCGCGCGGTGTTCGGCGTAGCGCCGGCCGTTGACGGTGACGTTGCCGTCCGTGGGGTTGTCCAGCCCGACGATCATGCGCATCGTGGTGGACTTCCCGGCACCGTTGGGGCCGAGGAACCCGGTCACCTTGCCGGGGTGGACGGTGAACGAAACGTTGTCCACTGCTGTCTTGGAGCCATAGCGCTTCGCCAGGCCGTGTGCCTCAATCATGGCTGCGTCCTTAATATTGCTGCGGGTGCCCGGTCAATACTGGGCTTGCTTCAAGCCTACGGAGGTTGGCGTCCGGGCTCGCCGCCCCTTGGGATGATGTTTGATTCCGTCGGGTACACCTTTTGGATGAGACCCGCGCCCCTACAACACCCCGGTCAGGTACCGCTTGATGGTGGGTTCAACCAGCCGGACTACCTCTTCGTGGGTTGCCGAGGCGAGGGGGTCAAGCTTGATGACGTACCGCGCCATCATCAGACCGATGAGTTGGCTTGCCGCGAGCGCGCCTCGTACGTCGGCGTCGTCAAGTCCGGCAGCCACAAGGTTGAGGATCCGGCGCCGAAGAACCTCCCGGACAAGCGCGGCCTGGGTGTGTGAGCCCACCGCACCACGGACCAGCGCCAGCAGTGCTGCCTGGGCTGGCGACTCCCACAGGTTCAGCAGAGTAAGGATCAGCACTTCAGCTCGATCCTCCGGTGCCGCGCTTACAACGTTGGCGAGCACCTCAGCGGGGTCCGCTGGTAGATCAATACAGGCGGCAAACAGGTCGTCCTTCCCATCGAAATAGTGATGCACCAGTGCAGCATCGACGCTGGCAGCGCGCGCGATGTGCCGCAGACTCACGCCGTCGTACCCGTGTAAGGCGAACAGGTTGCGGGCAGCGGACACGATGTGTCCGCGGGTGTCGGAAGTTCCGCTTCGCCGCCCCCGCCGGACCCCCTGACTCATGCTGAGCTACGACGCAGGGTCAGCGAGGCGAGGGTCAGCACTGCCACTACGATCAGGGACAGGACCGCCACGTCATTCCACATGGCATCCGTCGCGTCGACGTTGCCCGCGACTTCCAGCAACGCGTCGACGGAAAAGGTCAGTGGCAAGATGTTCGACACCGCCTCCAGTACCTCGTTCATCCTGTCCCTGGCCACGAACAGCCCGCACAGCAGAATCTGGGGCACCACTACCACCGGCATGAACTGGACGGCCTGGAACTCGGTGCGGGCGAAGGCCGAGCAGAGCAGACCGAGCGCCACCCCCAGGACCGCGTTGACGACGGCGACCAGCACAACAAGTCCCGGGCTGCCCGCAATGTCGAGTTTGAACACGTAATAGGCAACACCGGAGGCAACCACCGCCTGGAGGGCGGCCATCAGTGAGAAAGCCAGGGCATAGCCGAAGAGCAGATCGGCCTTGTGCATGGGGGTGGTCAGCAGCCGCTCCAGGGTCCCTGACGTGCGCTCCCTGAGCATGGTGATGGAGGTGACGAGGAACATCACAACGAACGGGAAAATGGCCAGCATCATCAGACCCACCCGGTCGAAGGTACGGGGTGCTCCCGGCGGTACCGTCTCGTTCTCGAAGAGAAAGTAGACCAGTGCCAGAAGGAGGGCCGGGACCACCAGGATCAACCCGATGCTCCGTGGGTCGTGGCGCAACTGCCGGAGCACCCTCAGTGCGGTGGCGGCCAAGCTTCGCAGGTTCATGGCCGTTTCCCCTCGGCAGGTGCGGCCTCAGAGTCGCGGATCAGGCGCAGGAAAGCGGCCTCGAGGTCATCAGTGCCCGTCTGCTGGCGAAGTTCCGCGGGAGTGAGATGCGCCAGCATCCGCCCCTCCCTGAGGAGCGCAAGAAAGTCGCAGCGCCCCGCTTCCTCCATCGAATGGCTGGAGACCAACAGGGTGGTGCCGTGGGTTGTCAGGTCCTTAAAGCGCTGCCACAGATCGACCCGCAGCACCGGGTCCAGTCCAACGGTCGGTTCGTCGAGGACCAACAGCCGGGGTGCTGCGACCAGGGCGCACGCCAGAGACACCCTGCTGAACTGACCGCCGGACAGGTCGGCAGCCTTCCTGTGGGCAAGCTCGGTCAGCCCGACGGCGCTCAGTGCGTCGACGGTATCCGCACGGCGTCGGCCGTGCATCGCGCCGAAATACCGCACATTGGCTTCGACCGTGAGATCCGCGTAAACGCTGGGGGCCTGCGTCATATAGCCAACCTCGCGGCGCAATGCTGGATCCCCGGCAGGCCTGTCCAGGACGGACACCGTGCCGTAGGTAATCCGCTGGACACCGACGATCGTCCGCAAGAGGGTGGTCTTCCCACTTCCTGACGGACCCAATAGCCCGGTAATCCGGGCCCGGGGAACGCTGAAGTGAACGTCTTCGAGGACATTCTGTTTGGACCGTCGGACGGTGAGCGCCGATACTTCGATCGCGGACCGCGAGCGGGCAGGTTGCGGTGACATGGCAGCTCCCTACCTTGAATTCATCACCTGATGAATTCAAGGTAGACCGGCGGGATACTGCCGTCAAGGGCTCCGTCAGCGCGAGCTGATGGACTCGAACTTCCTGATGCACAGCGGCACAAAGATCAGCAGCATCAGGACGATACCGATGAGGATCGTGATGAACGGATTCTGCAGGGTCCACGCGGTGGGCTCCGGGAAGTCCGGGTTGGTGTTCCCGAACAGCTGCCGGGCCGACTCGACCAGAGCGGAGACCGGGTTCCACTCCGCGATGTTCTTGAGCACCTCGGGCATGGTGTGGATCGGGACGAACGCGTTCGAGATGAAGGTGAGGGGGAACAGGATCATGAAGGACGCGTTGTTGATGACCTCGGGGCTCCTGACGCTCATTCCGAGCAAAGCCATCACCCAGCTGAACGAGTAGCTGAACAGCAGCAGGATCGCGACACCTCCCAGGAAACCCCACACCGAGGTGGTGACCCGCCAGCCCACAATCCAGCCGGTGCCCATCATGATCAGCATCGAGATGCTGTTGATGACGAGGTCACCGTTAGTGCGGCCGATCAGCACCGCAGCCGGGCTCATCGGCAGGGTGCGGAACCGGTCAATGATGCCGTCCTTGAGGTCCTGTGCCATCGCGGCGCCGGAGAAGGTGGAGCCGAAAATGACCGTCTGCGCGAAGATGCCAGCCATCAGAAAGTTGGTGTAGTCGGAGACGTTCATCGCTCCGCCGTAGACCTGGCTGAACAGCAACACGAACATGATCGGCTGCAGGATGGTGAAGACCAGGATCTCCGGTACCCGCTTGATCTTGATCAGGTTGCGGCGGGTGGCGATCCACCCGTCGGAGAGCAGCTGTCCCGCCGGCGTACCGACGCTCTCATAGGTGGTCTGCTTGGTGAGGACACTCATTTGGCTTTCTCCATCTCGGAATTCTCGGCGTCCTGCTCGTTCTCAGCCGTGTGACCCGTCAGTTTGAGGAACACGTCGTCAAGGGTGGGCCGACGCATGCCGGCGTCGTGCAGCCCCACACCCGCCTGCCCAAGATCCGCCAGGATGTACTGCAGGGCACGCGGCCCTTCGGTGACGGCCACTTCAACGCTGCGCCGATCATCGGAAACCCGGGCTTCGCCTTCACCGTGGCGGGCGAGGATTTCACTGGCAGCGCCGGCGTCGGCCTCGTCAACCAGCGCCACCACCACGCGGTGCCCTCCAATCCGGGCCTTCAGCTGATCGGAAGTGCCCTCAGCGATGACCTTTCCGCCGTCGATCACGGCAATGTCGTCGGCCAGGTGGTCGGCCTCCTCCAGATACTGGGTGGTCAGGAGCAACGTGGTCCCGTCGCTGACCAGGTTCTTGATGATCTCCCACAGCGCCAGCCGGCTTCGGGGGTCGAGTCCGGTGGTGGGCTCATCCAGGAAGAGGATTTTCGGGTTGATCACCAGCGCCCCGGCCAGGTCGATCCGGCGGCGCATACCGCCGGAGAACCCCTTCACGGGGCGGTTTCCGGCTTCGGTGAGCTCGAACTGGTCGATGAGTTCCTGGGCGCGACGCCTCGCTGTCTTGGCGCCCAGGTGGTACAAACGGCCCACCATTTCGAGGTTCTCGAACCCGGTCAGGTTCTCGTCGACAGCGGCGTACTGTCCTGATGCCCCGATGATGCGGCGTGCCGCCCGCGGGTTGGCGAGCACGTCGATGCCATCCACGAAAGCGGTGCCCTCGGTGGGTTGGATCAGCGTAGTCAACACCTTCACAACGGTGGTCTTGCCCGCTCCGTTGGGACCGAGCAACGCCTTGACAGTGCCCTGGGGCACCAGCAGGTCCAGCCCGTCCAGCGCGTGGACGGGTCCGCTCTTCGATTTATAGATCTTCTTCAGACCTCTGGCCTCAATGATTGTCATCGTCCAAGCTTAGGGTTCAGACACCCGGACGAGCACTTATTCAGGACAGCTTTTGACCTCATACAAATCGGGGGAGCGAGGGGTTTCCATAACGCCCAGAAAGCAGCGGGAATGCGGTGATCAATAACAGCTGTCAGGGAACGGGGGTGGCCGCCTGATCGGCGTCGTTCTGGCGTTCGGCGGCGGCCGGGGCCACCAGGAATGAGGCGAGCACCGCTACTCCCACCACCAGCAGGGCATTGCGGATTCCGACCTGGTCACCGAGGAAACCGAGCAGGGGTGGGCCGGCCAGGAACGCCATGTACCCGATGGTGGAAACCACTGACACCCGGGCCGCTGCATGGCGGGGTTCATCAGCCGCGGCGGACATTCCCATCGGGAAGCCCAGGGCAGCCCCAGCACCCCAGAGCACCGCGCCCACGCCGGCGAGGAGCACCGAGGGGGCGAACACGAAGATCAGCAGTCCCACCAGGGAGGACCCGAGGCTGACCTGCAGCACCCGGACCCGGCCGTAACGGTCGATCAGCCCGCCGCCGACAAACCGGAACAGGGTCATCGCCGCGACGAACACCCCGAACATGACCGCCCCGGTGGCCTCGGTGGACCCCAGCCCGTCCACGGTGGCCTTGGCCACCCAGTCGTTCGCGGCACCCTCCGTCAAAGCGGCGCCCAGGACCACGAGGCCGATGAGCAGTGTCCGCGGCTCCAACCAGGCGGCGAACCGACCCGGTTGCGCAGTGCCGGGATGCGCATCGGCGTGCGAAATCTCCGGCAGGAAATAGCGGGGCACCCAGAGGGACACCAGGATGACGACGGCGGCAACGCCCAGCAGGTGGTAGGACAGGTCGACGCCGAGTGCCGACAGGCCAGCACCGACCATCGCACCCGCGAACGCTCCACCGCTGAACGCTGCATGGAACTTGGGCATGATGGTGCGGCGGAGGCGGTGTTCGACGTCGGCTCCCTCAATGTTCTGGGCGACGTCCCACAGGGCCACGCCGACGCCGAACAGGAACAGTCCGAGCGCGGTGAGCGGGACCGACGTCGTCGTCAATCCGCCGGCGATGGTCACGGCGGCGATTGCCGACGCGACCCCGCCGATCCGGACCGTGTTTGCTACCCCCACGCGACCGGCGATGCTTCCGGCCAGCGGCAGCGCGAGCACCGACCCGGCGGCCGCGGCCAGCAGGAGGGAACCGGTTTGGCCGTCGCTGAGGCCGAGGGTTGAGGATGCGGCAGGGATGCGGGCCGCCCAACTGGCAAAGACCAGCCCGTTCAGGCCGAAAACGGCGAACGTAGCCCACATTGCTGGTCTCACATTGGTTTGCACCTATAAACCGTATGCGCAATTATCGGGGGCGGTCTACACGCCCTACCGGAGGGTGCCTAGCGCTCCCGCTGGACCCGGCCCTCATCCCAGACCGGCTCCTCGGTCTCGTACACCTTGCCATCGGAACCGAAAACCATGAACCGGTCGAAGCTGCGGGCGAACCACCGGTCGTGGGTGACTGCCAGCACGGTGCCCTCGAAGGCGTCGATCGCCTTCTCGAGTGCCTCGGCAGAGTGCAGGTCGAGGTTGTCGGTGGGCTCGTCCAGCAGCAGCAGGGTGGCACCTGACAGTTCCAGCAGCAGGATCTGCAACCGCGCCTGCTGACCTCCCGAGAGGGAGTCATACAGCTGCTCTGCCTGGCCGGCCAGGCCGTACCTGTCAAGGACCCCGGAGGCCGCTTCCCGCGGCAGGCCGGAGCGGTGGTCGTCGCCGCGGTGCAGGATGTCCAGGAGGGTGCGGCCTAGCAGGTCGGGGCGGACGTGGGTCTGGGCGAAGAAGCCGGGCCTGATCCTGGCGCCGAGTTTCACGGTTCCTTCGTGCGGCACGGGCGCGATGCTGACCTCGGACACCGGCTCGTGTTCCTTCTCCGGATCGGTGCCACCGCTGGCCAGGAGGCGCAGGAAGTGGGACTTGCCTGAGCCATTGGATCCAAGCACTCCCACCCGGTCACCGAACCAGATCTCGGTGCTGAACGGCTTCATCAGCCCGGTCAGCTCCAGCTTCTGGGCGACCACTGCACGCTTCGCGGTCCGACCGCCCTTGAGCCGCATGGAGACGTTCTGCTCAATGGGGATCGCTTCCGGCGGACCTGCCTCAAGGAACTTCGCTAACCGGGTCTGGGCTGCGTGGTACCGGTTGGCCATGTCGGACCGGAACGCCGCCTTGTTCTTGTACATGTTGACGAGTTCCTTGAGCTTCAGGTGCTCCTCGTCCCACCGGCGGCGGAGTTCCTCGAACCTGAGGTTCCGGTCGGTGCGGGCCTGCAGGTAGGTTTCGAAGCCGCCGCCGTGGATCCAGCTGGATGCGCCGAGGGCTCCCGGTTCAAGGGTGATGATGCGGGTGGCGGCGTTGGCCAGCAGTTCCCGGTCGTGGCTGACGAACAATACCGACTTCTTCGACTCATTCAGCTTCGCTTCCAACCAGCGTTTGCCGGGGACGTCGAGGTAGTTGTCGGGTTCGTCGAGGAGCAGCAGTTCGTCCGGTCCGGAGAAAAGTGCCTCCAGGACCAGCCGTTTCTGCTCGCCGCCAGACAACGACGACGACGCCCGGTACTGCGCCCGTGCGTAGGGCACGCCGAGCGCGGCCATCGTCACTTCATCCCACGTGGTCTCCAGCTCGTACCCACCAGCATCACCCCATTCAGTGATGGCGTGCGCGTACCGCATCTGGGTGGGTTCGTCGTCGTTCTCCATCATGGCAAGCTCGGCGTCGTCGACGGCCTTGGCAGCCTTGGCGAGCGCCGGCGGCGCAGCGGAGATCAGGAGATCCCGGACCGTGGTCTCGTCCCTCACCTGGCCGACGAACTGACGCATGATGCCCATATTGCCGGAGCGGGTGACGGCACCCTCGTCGGCGGTGACATCCCCGGCAATGATGCGCAGCAGGGTGGTTTTGCCGGTACCGTTTGGCCCGATCAGCGCCGTCTTGTGCCCCTCACCGACCTTGAAACTGACAGCGTTCAGCAACTGCCGGCCGTCGGACAGGAAGTAATCGATGTTGGATACGTCTAGATGAGCCACGGCTTAAGTCTGTCATCCGGGGGCAAACCCGGCCTCGATGGCCAGCATCTCTTCGAGTCGAGGAGCAGGAGGCACACGGGTGGGTGGCTGCGCAGGACAGTCGAATAGACTCGAAGAATGGCAGCCGAGAACATGCAGGGACCTCAGCCGCTTCTGGTGCTGGCGAAAATCAGCGACATCCTGGACTCGTTTTCGCTGGTGCGCCCTGAACTGACCCTGGCACAGATTCGTGAGTCAACCGGACTGCCCACCTCCACGGTTCAGCGCCTCGTGGGGAATCTCGTGGCCCACGGCTTCATCGACCGGGTTGATGACCGATACCGGGTGGGCGTGAAAATGCCGTACTGGGCTGCACCGGCGACCCATGGCGTGGAGGTCATCGAGATCATCAAACCAGTGCTTCAGGATCTGCGCGACAGAGTGGGAGAGACTGTCTGCTTCTTTCAACACTCCATGGGGTACAGGGTGTGTGTCGCCATGGCTGAAACCCGCCACATGTTGCGCCGCGACATGGCGGTGGGCCGGATTCTTCCCCTGCACGCCGGTTCCGCTGGCAGAGTGCTGCTCGCCTGGGACCAGGACCTGGCTGACCGCATCCTCGCTGCCCGCCTGGATCAGCTCACTGACAGCACCATCACTGATACCGACTCCCTGCGACAGGCAATCAAACAAACACGGGCCGACGGCTACGCCGTAACCACAGGGGAACGAGAATCCGGCGCCAGCGGGTTATCCGCCCCGGTATTCAATCCCCAGGCCGACCTGGTGGGTGCGCTCACCATCATGGGTCCGACGCTCCGGATGCCTGCCGAAGTCTGCGTTGGGTGGGTGGACGATCTGCTTGAGGGTGCCGAGCGAATCACCCGGATGATTGGTGGGCGCCTGCCGTCGTCAAACACCCACCCCGGGAGCATGGGGATCAGCTCGGCATAACCCACTGGAAGGCACCAGCCTTCGACCGGGCTCCCATCGCGGACTTCGACCTGTTCTCCTCGTTGAGTTCGGTGGTAATCCCTTCGCCCAGCCGCACCAGATCGGCGAAGTTCCGAGGGTTGAGCCAGCTGGGCCGCAGCCCGAAGAGGAGATCCTCGGTCGAGGTATTTCCCGAAGCGCCAGGGGCGAAAGGGCACCCTCCCAGTCCGCCGAGCGCTCCATCAATAGTCGTGGCACCGGCATCCAGTGCGGCAACCGCGTTCGCAACGCCCATCCCCCAGGTATCGTGCCCATGGAACACCACATCACGCCCAGCTGCTGCCGCCCCAACCCTGCTGATCAGGCCATGCACTTGATCCGGTACCGCGTGCCCCAACGTATCGCAGATGACTATGTCGCTGGTACCGGTGCCCCGTGGATCCTCCACAAGTCTCAACACGCGTTCTGGGTCGATGTCCCCTTCGAACGGGCAGGTGAACGACGTTGCCAAACACAATTGGAGAGCTGCACCCGCCTCGCGGGCGTACTCCAGCGCCTGGGGCAGTGCCTCCATTGACGCTTCGGTGGAACGCCCGATATTTGCCTGGTTATGAGCGTCGGACACGCTGAGGCAGTACTGCATGTTTACCGCACCAGCGGCTGCTGCTTTCTGAACATGACGGGGGGTCGCCACCCAAATCCAGCACTTCTTGAGTTCCTCAGGGGTCAGGTTTTCGATCAGCTCAAGGGTGTTGGCCATCGGTGGTACGAGGTCAGGGCGTGCCATCGAGCCGATCTCGATGGCCGGCACTCCTGCCTTGAGCAGGGACCTGACGATCGAGACTTTTCGCTCGGTGGAGAGCAAGCCTCCGGTGAGCTGGAGCCCGTCCCGCAGCGTGACGTCCCTCAGGACGAAATCTTTCGTGGTGGTGTTCATACAGATTCCAACTCCATTTTGGCTATCAGCAGGTCGGCCTGCTCGGGTGTCTTCCCCAACACCTTCTCGAAGACGTCTTTCGAGTCTGCGCCAAGGTCCGGGCCGAGGTTTCTGATCGGTAGGGATTTACCGCCGATCACCGGGATTATCCCGGGGAAAGCGACGTCGCTGATGGTTTCGGCCCCGGTCGATACGTCGAACCGTTGAATCATATTCCGTGCTGCGTACTGATCGTCGACAACAATGTCCGCGGCGGTATAGATAGGTCCGGCAGGAACGCCTGCCGCGTCGAGAGCGTCCAGAGCCGTGCTCGTGGTCAGGTACTTTGCCCATTCACCGATTGCATCATCAAGTTCGTCGCGTCGTTCCCACCGTTCGGCATTCGTTTGCAACCCGGGGTCCACCCCCAGGTCGGGCCGACCAATGACCTCCATGTAGCGCTTGAAGATTCCGTCGCCATTGCCAGCGACGACAATGCTGCCGTCGAGACAGAGATAGGCGTTCGACGGTGCGATCCCCTCCATTCGACCGCCGGTCCGCTCACGCCTGATGCCAAACGCTGAATGATCGGGAATCAGCGACTCGGTGACCGAAAGCATCGCCTCGTTCAGGGCGACGTCCATCATCCGTTGGCTCAACGGTATTGGTGTTTTGCCACGCTTCGTCTCGCGTTCGAAGAGTGACATGACCGAACCGAAAGCTGCGTAGAGTCCGGCGATCGTGTCACCAATGGATACGCCAACCCGAACCGGCGGACGGTCCGGGTCACCGACCAGGTCGCGGAAACCGCCAAAGGCCTCGGCGACCGCCGCAAAACCTGGCCGCGAAGCCATGGGGCCCGTCTGGCCGAATGCCGAGATACGGGTCAGGATCAGGTCAGGGTTGGCTTCGTTGAGCACATCGGGGCCAAGCCCCCACTTTTCCATCGTTCCGGGCCTGAAGTTCTCCAGCACAATGTCTGACACCGCAGCCAGTTCCAGCACCAGGTCGCGACCTTCGTCAGTGCGTAGATCGAGCACGACGGATCGCTTGTTGCGGTTGATGGTCCGGTAAAGCATCGAGGTATCACCTGCGTAGAGCCGCCAGTTCCTGAGCTCATCTCCGGTGCGGGGGCGCTCGACCTTGATCACTTCGGCACCGAAGTCGGCCAGCATCCGTCCCGCCGTCGGGGCAGCAATGTAGTTACCAAGTTCCAGCACACGGACGCCCTTCAACGGGGCGACAGCAGGTTCGTTTGTCATCATCAGTTGTTCCTTCCTAGATGAAGATGCTCAGCACGAGGACAAAACCAAGAGCCACAATTGACGCCACGGAGACTCCCAGGGTGCAGCTTTTAAGCGTCCCACGGGTCGTCTGGCCAAGCATCGACTGCAACAGCCAGAACGTGTTCGATGTGACATGGACAGCGAACAGGGACCCGGCACCCGCGGCCAGGGCAAGCAGTACGGGGTTGAGCCCGAGCGCCGGAGCGACCGGCGCGAGCAACCCTGCGGCGGTGATGGCTGAGATTGAGACTGACCCGACAGCAATGTGTAGAACAGCTGCGATGCCCCAGACCACCAGGAGTGGTGCAACGGTTGAGGCTGCAAAGTAGTCGCCGAGGATCTCGCCCATTCCGCTGGTAGCGACCATCGCAGCCAGTGACCCGCCGGCGCCCGTCAAAACCAGGATCTGACCCGACTCTTTGAAACCGTTGGCAACCGCGGCCTCTACCCGCTTGGTGCCTATTGTGAGGCGCGCAACGAGACTGGTTCCCAGCAGACCAATCAGCAACGCGACCACGGGCGTCGACAGCAACACCATGAACTCGGGGGCGTAGCCGGTCATGTCCAGCAGGGCACCGGAAGCGATCAGGACCAGCGACAACAGCATGGGAGCGAACATCAGCAGCAGGCCGGGCTCTTTGGCTCCCCTGGTCCCCGCCGTGCGTACATCGTGCGGCAAGAGCCCCACCCGGCTCGACGTCGATGACCTTCCTGCTCCGGCGCTTCGGACGATCCCGTGGGTATCCGCCGGCCTCCCAGACGCGCTCTCAGAAGCCTCCCCGGATGACGCCGATTCCTGCAGGTGTGATTCTTCCAGTGGCGGCTCCTCATCCGTTTCGGTGTTCCACAGTCCCCGGTGGATAAGGAAGTTCATGATCATGATCGAAACGATGATGGTGGGAATGATGACCAGCAGACCAAAGATCAGCATTTCACCCAGCGGCACCTGGAGCAGCCCTGCAAGTGCCACAGCGGCGACGCCGGGAACCATCAGGACGATGCCACACTCCAGGCTGATCGCCAGGGCTGTCGACATTTTGGCGGTGCCGAATTTCCCGAGCTTGGGTGCGATTCTGCGGGCCAGCGGGGCGCTCATCACCAGGAGAACATCAAGGAAGATGGACTGCAACATGGTGCCGATGGTCAGCCCAAGCGCGTAGGGCACCCCCTTGGGGCCAAAGACGTGGAGCAGTTTGTCGACGAGCTTCGCGATGGCGCCCATCTCGTTCAGGATCGCCCCCATCAGCACACCCCAACCGATCAGAAGGCCCACTTCCATCATGATGTCCCCAAAACCGGTCATCACCGTCTCGGTAGTGGCTGCCGCACCCAATCCCGTCGCAAGCCCCAGCACAATCGCGCCGATGACGAGGGACAGTGCGGGGTTGATACGAAGGCGAAGGATCATCACGACGATTCCGATGATCACCGCCGCGGTGATGCTGAGTAATTGCCAATCTGCCATGAGTGATCCTCCATTGGATTCATGATGACGCCGTAAGCTACGTCACATGCCTACATTATGAGCACGAACTCACTATGTGAGTCAAGATGGTGAAATTTCTCGATCTCCCCTAGGCACCGCGTCGGTGCGCAACCAGGATGGGAGCCAGAGACCGCCTATGGCAGGATGAACCGATGATCACTGGAACTCCGCCGGATACCCCGCAGCGGGTGCTCTTCTATGGCGTCACCGGATCGGGGAAGACCACCGCCGCACGCCGTTACGCGAGTGCAACTGGCCTCCCAGAGGTGTCGGCTGACGACCAGATCGGCTGGCTCCCGGCCTGGACGGAGCGGGACCCGACCGAGCAGGCCCGCCTCGCGGCAACCCTCGCGTCCGGCGAGCGCTGGGTTTTCGACACCGTCTACGCCAAGTGGGCGGACCAGGTGCTGCCCCGGACGGAGTTGGTGGTGGCCCTGGACTATCCCCGGTGGGTATCACTGTCCCGGCTGGTGCGGCGGACCATGCGGCGGGTGGTGCGCCAGGAAGTGGTCTGCAACGGAAACCGGGAATCGGCGCGCAAGGCGATCTCACGCGATTCCATCCTTACCTGGCACTTCAAGAGCTTCCCGCGGAAACGGGCACGTATCCGGCGTCTCATCGAGGACGACGGCGTGCCGGTGCTCCGCTTCACCCGCCCGCGGGATCTCGACCGCTGGCTCCGAAGCGTTGAAGCCTCCTGACCTCCTCTACCCGGTAACACTAGTGATTGGGATATCCCAATCACTAGTGTTACCCTCCAATCATGGAAAAGGTGAGCAAGACCTACATCAACTTCGCGAGCGTCCTCGACTCGAAGACCCGCGAGCAGAACCTCATGACCTCCGGCATGCCGTTCATCTATCCGCACCTGGCCAGCATGCCGGATGCGCACCTCGGCCTCGGCGCGGCGGTCGGTTCAGTGATCCCAACCATCGGAGCCATCATCCCTGCCGCCGTCGGCGTGGACATCGGCTGCGGCATGATCGCTGTCCGGACCCAGTTCACCCACGGAGACCTCAGGACGCTGGACCGCAAGACACTTCGCCAGGCCATCGAGCGCAGCATCCCGCTGTCCGCCGGCAACAACAACACCTCCATCGTTGCGACCGCCGCGCCGCGGATTGCCCAGCTCAGCGACGAGGCGGACAGGGCGGGGTTTGATCCGGCCAGCTACGTGAAGAAGTGGGCCTTGCAGCTGGGTACCCTCGGGTCGGGGAATCACTTTATCGAGGTGAGTGTGGACGAGAACGACGATGTCTGGCTGTTCCTGCACAGCGGCTCACGCGGCGTGGGGAACAAGATCGCCCAGCACCACATCCGGGTTGCCCTTGAGCAGTGCCGGAAAAGGTACATCAAGCTCCCCCACGACGACCTCGCCTACCTGGTGGAGGGTGATCCGGAGTTCCAGGCGTACATTGACCAGCTGCGGTGGGCCCAGAACTTCGCTCTCCTCAACCGCGAGGAAATGATGGACCGCGTGGTGGCCTGCTTTGCTGCCTGGACGGGTGACGCGGTGCGGGAGCAGGAGCGGATCAACTGCCACCACAACTACACCGCCCGGGAGCACCACTACGGCAAGGACGTGTGGCTGAGCCGGAAGGGTGCCATCGAGGCATCCGTCGGCACGGCGGGCCTGATTCCGGGGTCGATGGGAACCGCCTCCTACATCGTGGAGGGGCTGGGCTTTGCGCCGTCGCTGAACTCGGCGCCGCACGGTGCGGGCCGGGAATACAGCCGGTCCGCGGCGCGGAAAACGTTCACGCACGCCCAGCTCCGGACCGCGATGTCGGGAATTGAGTACCGCGACACCGATGCGTTCATCGACGAGATTCCCGCCGCGTATAAGGACATCGATGTGGTGATGGCCGACGCCGTCAAGATGGTCAGGATCCGGCACACGCTGCGCCAGATCGTCAACGTGAAGGGCGATTGAGGACAAAACCCGCCCTCCGGGTCAGGATGGCCGCAAGGAACCGGCGATCCTGACCCTGGGGGACATTTCTGGACGGGTAGGCGCTAGGACGACGCCGGTGCACCCTCACAGAGGGAGTTCGCCTGCGCAACCCGCCCCAGCCAGCCCAGACTCGGCTTGGGGTGACGCTCGAAAGTGTCGGCGTCCCAGCCGATCAGGCCGAAGGTGGGTTTGAAGCTGCCCCACTCGTAGTTGTCAAGGGCGCTCCAGTGCAGGTATCCCCGCACCTCGATCCCGTCAGCGATGGTTCGGGAGATCGCCTCCAGGGCACCGCGGGTGTAGTCGATCCGGCGCGAGTCGTCACCGGTGGCGATGCCGTTCTCGGTGATGTAGATCGGGACACCGTTGCGCTGCCAGGAATTACGGATGCCGTCCTCGATTGCGGCCGGGTAATACTCCCAGCCGGTCAGGGTCAGCTCGGCGTCGTCGTCGATCGGCAGTGGACCCTCGGCACCCACCCTGGTCCGGGTGTACGCCTGCACCCCCACCCAGTCATCGCCCGCTGACGCCTCCAGGAACACATGCTCACGGGTTCGGCCGTACTCCTCGGTGACGTCTTCGGCACCGGGTTCGGCCTGGTATGCCTGGGTTGCCACTGACCAGCCAGCCTGCTTGCCAGCAGCCTGGAGAATATCGACGGCGCGGCGGTGCGCAGCGATCAGGTTCGCTGTCACGACGGGGTTGCCCTCCGGAAGCCCGACCGAGGGGAAACCTTGCTCCGGGTCGGCCAGCACCGAGACCATGTTCGGCTCGTTGATGGTGCACACCAGATCGACGCCGTCCAGCACGGGAAGGATATGCCCGACATACCGCGCAAAGCGCTCCACGGAGTCCGGGTCCTTCCACCCGCCGGCCCGGGCGAACCAGATCGGGTTGGTGAAGTGATGCAGGGTCACCATCGGGGTGAGACCGAGTTCGATGGCGGTCGCCACCATGCGGCGGTAGTGATCCAGTGCGGCGCGGGAGACGAAGCCCTCCTCGGGTTCGATCCGGGCCCACTCGATGCTAAACCGGTACGAGGTGAGTCCCGCTGCAGCGAGCAGCGACATATCCTCGCGGTACCGATGGTAGCTATCCGCGGCGTCACCGCTGGGCGCCTCCACCGGAGCCCCCGGCAGATGGCCGTGCTCGCGCTGCCACCAATCGGAGTTGACGTTGCCGCCCTCGATCTGGTGCGCCGCCGTGGACGCACCCCAGAGAAACCCGTTCGGGAAGTTCATGGTTGACTACTTTCCGCCAGCCGAGCTGGCTATTTGATGCCTGTCAGCGCGATGCCCTGCACAAAGTACTTCTGCAGCAGGACGAAGATCAGGAGGATGGGCAACACCACCACGACGGCGCCGGCCATCATGAGGCCATACTCGGCGGCGTTCTGGCCCACCGAGTACAACGCCAGCGCAACCGGAAGGGTGTAACGGTCCTCGCTGGTCGCGACCACCAGCGGCCACAGGAAGTTATTCCACGAAGCGAGGAAGGTCAGGATGGTCAGGGTGGCGACGGCGGGTCCACACAACGGCATGATCACCCGCAGGAAGATCCGCCATTCGCTGGCGCCGTCAATGCGCGCCGCCTCGATAAGGTCATCGGGCAGGCTCAGCATGAACTGCCGCATCAGGAAGACACCGAGCGGCGCGATCAGGAAGGGGAGGATGAGCCCCGGGTAGGAGTTCACCAGGCCCAGGTTCGCGGTGAGCACGAACAAAGGTACAAACGTGACCACCCCCGGCACCATCAGGGTGCCGAGTACCAGCATGAACAGCACCTTTTTCCCGGCAAAGTCCAGTTTGGCCAGGGCGTATCCCACCATTGATGAGAACACGATGTTGCCCGCGGTGACGAACACCGCCACCACCAGGCTGTTGGTGAAGAAGGTGGCGAAATCCAGCCGCACAAACAACTCGGTGTAGTTGTCGAGGGTCGGCTCAAGCGGCCAGAAGTTCAACGGATACTGCCGGATCTCGGCGGTCGTCTTGAAGGACCCGAGGATCATCCAGACGAACGGCATGATCATGGCGATCATGCCCAGCCCCAGGACCACGTACAGCCACAGGCGGGGACGTTGCTGCATGGGCGTGCGCCGTCGTCGTTCCCGGGGAACCGTAACGACCGGCGGGGCAACTGAAGTGGCCATGGTCAATCCTTCTTTCCGAGGAAACGGAACTGGATCAGGGAAAGCACAACGATCGCGAGGAACAGGACGTAGCTCGCCGCCGAAGCATAGGAGTAGTTGCCGAAGCCGAACTGATCGTAGGTGTACATGGCGGTGGAGAGGGTGGCATCAAGCGGTCCGCCACCGGTCATCACATAGGGCTCCTCGAAGAACTGCAGGAAGCCGATGCCTGTAATCACTGCTGCGAACAGGATGGGTGGACGCATGGCGGGCAGGGTGACGTTCCAGAACCGCTGGGCGGCGCTGGCGCCGTCCACCATTGCCGCCTCGTGGTGTTCCCGGGGAACACCCTGCAGCCCGGCGAGGAAGATGACCATCAGGGTGCCAATGTTGCGCCAGACCGCCATGAAGATCAGTGAGGGCAACGCCGTCAGTTCGTTCTCGAGCCAGTTGGGCCCAGTGATACCGAAGACCCCCAGGAAACCGTTCAGAAGGCCGTCCGGCTGCAGGATGAAACGCCACACGATCGCTACCGCAACAATGCTGGTCACCACTGGGGCGTAATAGCCCACCCGGAAGAACGTCCGGAACCGGGTGATGCCGTTGTTGAGGGCCAGGGCCACCAGAAGCGCCACCGCCATGGTGAGGGGAACGCCGACCAGGACGAACACTGCGGTGTTGGCCAGTGACCGCACGAAACGCGAATCGTTGAACAACGCGACGTAGTTCTCGAACCCCACGAAGTTCACGCCGAACGGGCTGCGCAAATCCCTGGTGGTCAGGTCGGTGAAGCTCATGGCGAGCGAAGCCACGATTGGTCCGGCCATGAAAATCACGAAGAGGATCAGGAACGGTGCAGCGAAACTCCAGGCGACGACGGTCTGCCTGCTCCGGCGCGAGCGCGGTTTACGCGCCCGCCCCGGAGCAGGCTTTGCCGTGTGGGCGAGTGCCACTGTTAGAGGCCTGTCCCGATACTGTCGGCCTGGCTCTGGATCGCCGCCAGCGCCTCGTCGACTGTAGTGTCGCCCCGGGTAACCTTCTCGAGTTCCTGGTCGATCACCGCTGACACCTGCGCCCAGGTGGGAATCGCGGGCGGCGCCTTGGAGTCCTCCAGCTGCTCAGCGAAGACACTCAGGTTGGGATCATCGGCGAAGGTGGGATCCTCGTAGGCTGCCTGGACGCTCGGCATCGTCGTGGAGATGCCATACCAGGCGATCTGTGTTTCCGGTTCGCTCAGCCAGCGGACAAACTTCCAGCTGGCGTCACGGTTCTCACTGTCGTTGAACACGGCGAGGTTGCCACCGCCGGTGAAGCTGGTGCGCGAAGCGGAGCCGGGGACCATTGCCACATCGAACTGGTCGGCGAATCCCTCGCCGCCCTGCTCCTCAAGCAGCCCAATGTGGAATGGGCCGCTGAAGAATGACCCCACCTCACCGGAGATGAACTTCTGCTCGATCTCGCCGGTTTCCAACCGCACCGGATCGGAGATTCCCTCGGTGAAGAAGCTGGCGTAGTACTCGAAGGCAGCCTTCCACTCGGGGGTCTCGAAGGTGAATTCGGTGCCATCCTCGTTCATGATGTCCCCGCCCTCCTGCCACACGAACGGTGCGAGGTATTGCCAGGAGTCGAATCCTCCGGGCGGAAGGGAAATGCCGGCCTCCGCTCCCTCCGCCTGCAGGCCCTCGGTGAAGGTCTTGAACTCGTCCCAGGTGGTTGGCGCCTCAACGCCAGCCGCCTCGGCCATGTCGGTGCGGTAGTAGAGGGCGCGGGTGTCCACGTACCAGGGGACACCGTAGGCGACGTCGTCGACAACCGCTGTGCCCCACGACCCCTCGAAGAAGTCACCCTCGTCGACCAGGCCTTCGGGAGTGGGCTCCAGTGCGCCGGTGGCGGCAAACTCGCCGACCCAGGTGGTGCCGAGCATCGCAATGTCCGGCGTCTGTCCACCAGCGATGGAGGTGGCGATGCGGTCGTGGGCACTCTCCCAGGGGACGGGGGTGACGTTGACCGTGACGTCCGGATTCTCCGTTTCGAAGTCGGCGGCCAGCTGGTCCAGGACCTCGCCCTCGTTGCCCATCGCCCAGATGGTCACCTCTCCGGTGGCGGGGGCGTCGTCAATGGGTCCACCGCCCTCGGGGCCGGCTTCGCTGCCTTCCTCGCGTCCGCATCCGGTCAGTGCGAGTGCGCCGATGACGGCCACCGCGCTCCATGATCGCCATTGATTCATAGTTTTGCCTCCAGTAAGTGGGGTTGAATCCTCCGTGGGCGCAGGGTTCGCCGCTGGAGTTCGTTGCCAAGTTACCATAAAAACCTTACATGCGGAAGGTTTTTATTTCTGGTCATGCGATAGGTTTTGGATATGACTACGACCCCTGACCGGAAACGCGGCAGTTACGCCAAGGGCCAGGCGAAGCGACAGGAAATACTCGACGCCGCTCTGGTGGTCTTCGGGCGCAGCGGCTTCCATAGCGGCTCGCTACGGGAGATTGCCAAGCGGGTCGCCCTCACGCCAGCCGGCCTGATGCACCACTTCGCCACCAAGGAAGAACTCTTCACCGAGGTGTTGCGGCAGCGTGACGAGCGGGTGAAGGAAGCCGCGGGCGACGTCGCCGAGGACACCCTCCTGCAGCAGATGCGCCGGGTGGTGTCCTACAACCAGACCACCCCCGGACTGACCTCGCTCTACACGGTGATCGCCGCCGAGGCCACCAACCGCGATCACCCAGCGCACGAGTACTTTGCGGCCCGCTATGCCGACCGTGCGGAACAGACGGCGGCCATCCTCGCCGATGCGCAGCGGGACGGCCTGGTGCGCGAGGATCTTGACGTCCACCACGCGTCACGGCTGATCGCAGCAGTGATGGATGGACTGCAGCAGCAATGGCTCCTGGATGACACAGTGGATATGACTGGTGTGTTCGACGAGTTTGTTCGCGGGTACTTCCTGAACCCGGCCCCTGTCACGGTGCCGGGTCCAGAAGGGAGCTAGCGCCCGCCCAGCTCGGTGCCGAAGACCTGCGCCTCAACCAGCGGCCGGACCGCCTTCTCGAACCCGCGATCCACGAAGTAGTCCTTCAGTTTGTCTTTCTTCTCCTCGTTCAGGATGGCACCCATAATCATTGACTGGTCCAGGCTGAGGTACCGTTCTGCAGCGGTTCCGCTGCCGACAGCCACCGAATCGTAGAATCCGCCGGGACCGTAGGCCCCCAGCTCATTCTTGATGCCATCGAGGTTCTTCAGGACCGCTTTCCGGTCGTAGGGCAGGGCGAGGAAGGCCGCGTGCGGGGTGACCACACCGTCACCAAACTCCGGATCCGGATTGGTCGCCTCGCGGCAGCCCTCGTACCCCTTGTCCACATCGGTGCTCTCGACGTCGCTGGCATATCCGGTGCTGTTGATCCCGATTTCTTCCACCCCATACTCACGGTAGGAGGCGAAGGGGTCGCTGGCCGGGGAGAAGCCCCAGTATCCATACCCGGCCTCATCCATCCCATGTTCGATGTGGGAGCGCACCGTTGCCTCGTGGTTCGGGGCCCAGGAGCGCTTCCCCCACGTGGCCTCGGGGACAAACAGATCAGGCATCAGAGCCTCGAACATGCTGCCGCCCCAGGCGGGAACAAGTTTCATGCCACGGTAGGCATATACACCTTCATAGACACTTACCCCCAGGTATTCACGGGTAACGCCGGTCGGCTTTTGCTCCTGCCACCCAAAATCACAGCCCTGATCGGGCATGGTGCGGTAAGTGCCGTAGTAGGCGGTTGCCGGGATCTGACCGTTGGCGATACCCAGGTAGGTGGCGATGCGCGCCTCGCTCACCGAGGTGTCGTACCAGTGGCAGGTGTAGTAAACGTCGGGGCCGTCGTCACCGTAGTTGTCCGGTACTGCACAACCGTCACCGGGAGGCGCATCCCAGAATCCGCCCCGGTTGAGACTGACCCCTTCCCGTGCGTTGAGATCGTGGTACCAGCCGAAGTCCATGTTGTCGTAGAGGGCGTCAGCCTGTTTGGCGAGGCGTGGTTCTGCTTCGGCGACCACCCGGAGCGCTGCGGCCAGCCACCCGTTGTCGACCGTGCTGAGGAATGGATAGACGACGTCGCCGCTGTCCGGCCAGATGGTCAGCTTGCCGCCGGTGGTGGGGGAATACCAGTTGTAGTACATCCCGCTTGGCTCGTGGATTTCGAGCGTTTCGAGGGTGTCGAGGGTAGTGGCCAGGCGGTTGCTGGCCTCCTTGCGATCGATGATCTTGAGGTCGCGGGCAGCAATCGTGGACCACAGGTAGCCGCCGATGTTCGTGGGGCTGGTGTACTCGCTCGGTGTACTGAGATCGCCCTCGATGTTGTCGGCCGGCAGACCGGTGGTCTCGTCGGTCATCGCGTCGAGGGATGTCCAGGTGTCAGCGGCATACTGCTTTAGCGGGTCGGCCTGCTTGCCACCGCCCGGTCCGCCGCCATGACCGCCGGGTCCGGCGGTGGCCGCCGTCGGGACGACCAGGGCGAGGGCTGCGATCGCCGCTCCACAGGCGAGCAGGGTTCTGCGCCTGCCGCTGGAGGTGGGGTGAAGTGAATCTCGGTGGGTGGGCAACTTCATGGGAACTCCTTTGTTCTTCCGATGAACAACAGAGTTCCATAAAAACCTTACACATACAAGGTTTTTATGAAGGTTACCGACGGTCAGGCATCAGCACCGAAGGTGCGGGCGACCGACTGAACGTCGTTGAAGCTGTACACGTGGAGGCCGGCGAACCAGCCTGAATCCACGACGGAACGGATCAGCGGTGCGGGGTCGTACGACGACGGCGCCAGGACGCTGCGGACCAACGATCCTCCTCCTGCTCCGGTGAGGGATCGTTGGGCGAACCGCAGCGACGGGCCTACCCCGATCCGGGCTGCGAGGGAGATCAGGCGGGTGCGGCGCACGGCGCCCGGCACACCGGCCCAGACAGGGAGCCAGACGCCCGCGGCGCGCAATTCGGTCAGGTAGGTGGAAAGCACCGGTCCGGAGAAGCACAGCTGGGTGACCGCCCAGGAGCACAAGTCCTGTTTCGCCAGGAGCAGGTCAGTGAGCTCCGACGACGACGTTCCGGGCCGGCCCTCCGGATAGGCGGCCGTTCCCAGGGAAAACCATCCGCCGCCCAGGGATGCGATGTCGGCCATCAGCGCCCCACTCCAGGCGTAGGATCCGGCTGCTTCCTCGCCGTCACCGGCAATGACGAAGATGTCACTGACACCCGCCGTCTGCAGCCGGGTGAGAAACCCCGCGAGTTGCCCGCGCGACTTGAGGGACCGCGCCGCGAGGTGCGGGACCGCCCGATAACCGAGGTCGGCCAGCCGTACCGCCAGATCGATCGTCTCCTCCGCACCGTGGTGCGCCAGACACGTGATGGTCACAACGGCCGGCGCCGGCAGGTGCTCCCGGAGCGCCTCGACGATCCCGGGAGCTGGAATGATCTCGACCCGAAGTGGCAGGGACCCCGGATCGTCAGCCATGGTTCAGCACTCCACCACGTTCAGGGCAAGGCCGCCCCGGGCGGTTTCCTTGTACTTGTCCATCATGTCCGCGCCGGTGTCCCGCATCGTCTTGATGGCGACGTCGAGTGAGACATGGTGCTTGCCGTCGCCGCGGACGGCCATCCGCGCGGCGGTGATCGCTTTCATGGCGCCGACCGCGTTCCGCTCGATACACGGTATCTGCACCAGGCCACCAACGGGGTCGCAGGTCAGGCCCAGGTTGTGTTCAATGCCGATCTCGGCGGCGTTCTCCACCTGTTCGGCAGTGCCACCGAGCACTTCGGCGAGTGCACCGGCCGCCATCGCGCAGGCGGATCCCACCTCGCCCTGGCAGCCCACCTCGGCACCCGAGATGGAAGCGTTCTGCTTGAACAAGCCGCCGACAGCGGTTGCTGCGAGCAGGAACCGGACGACGCCGTCGTCGTCGGCTCCCGGAACGAAGTCCACGTAATACTTCAGGACCGCCGGAATGATTCCCGCAGCACCGTTGGTCGGGGCTGTCACCACCCGGCCTCCGGCCGCGTTCTCCTCGTTGACCGCGAGCGCAAACAGGGTCACCCATTCCATGGTGCTCAGCTTGTCGGTAGGGTCCTCTGCCTTCTGCTGCAGGCGCAGCTGGGTGGCAGCGCGGCGCCGCACCCCCAGGCCGCCGGGCAGGATCCCATCGGTGGTGGACCCGCGGCGGATGGTGTCCTGCATGACGTCCCAGATTTCCAGCAGTCCGGCGCGCACGTCGGCTTCGGAGCGCCACGCCAGCTCGTTGGCCAACACAATCTCGGAGAAGGATTTCCCGGTGGCTGCGCAGATTTCGAGCAGCTGCTCCCCCGTGTTGAAGGGATGCTGCACCGGTACTGTCGCTTCCGCTGCCGGGTCGGCTCCGATCTGATCCTCATCAAGGATGAAGCCGCCGCCCACGGAAAAGTAGTCCCTCGCCAGAAGCTCGGCACCGCCGGCGTCGTAGGCGTGAAACCGCATCCCGTTGGTGTGGAAGTCGAGCCGCTTCCGGCGGTGCATGATCAGGTCGACCTCCGGGTCGAAATCGATCTCCCGGTGGCCCGCGAACCGCAGGCGGCGAGCCTGCCCCACCTCATCGACGCGTGGCCCTGCAGCTACGGGGTCGACCAGGTGCGGCTGCTCGCCCTCCAGCCCCAGGATGACCGCCTTGATGGTGCCGTGGCCGTGGCCGGTCACCCCGAGGGAGCCAAACAGTTCCACCTCCACCCGGTGCACCGAGTCGACCAGCCCCCGTTGCGCCACCAGCTCGGTATAGAGGAACGCAGCCTTCATCGGCCCCCCGGTGTGGGAGCTGGAAGGGCCGATCCCTATCTTGAACAGGTCGAACGCGCTGATGGGCATGGGATTCCTTAGCTCTGGTTCTGGGTGCCCGCGCCGAGGGGCACGACGTCGGCGTACAGCGGGTGCTCTGCCGCGAGAGCTTCCACCCGCTGGGCCAGCGGCGTGAGGTCGGCGTCGGCCGGGGCGATCAGTGCTTCGGCGATGATGTCAGCCACCCGGGTGAACGCCGCCGCCTCGAATCCCCGGCTGGCGAGCGCTGGCGTACCGATGCGCAGGCCCGAAGTGACCATTGGGGGGCGCGGGTCGAATGGCACGGCGTTGCGGTTCACGGTGATGTCGATCTGCGCCAGCCGATCCTCCGCCTGCTGTCCATCCAGGTCGCAGTCCCGCAGATCCACCAGGACCAGGTGCACATCGGTGCCCCCGCTAACCACTGAGATGCCGCGCTGGGCGACGTCCGGCTGGGTAAGCCGGTCGGCGAGGATCCGTGCACCCTCAAGCACGCGCTCCTGGCGTTCCCTGAACTCGGCCGAGGCCGCGATCTTGAAGGCCACCGCCTTGCCAGCGATCACATGCTCGAGCGGTCCACCCTGCTGGCCCGGGAACACCGCCGAATTGATCTTCTTCGCGATGTCGGCATCATTGCTGAGGATGATGCCACCCCGCGGACCGGCGAGAGTCTTGTGGGTGGTGGAGGTGGTGACGTGGGCATGCTGCACGGGGCTGGGGTGCAGCCCGGCGGCTACCAGCCCGGCGAAGTGGGCCATGTCGACCATCAGGTAGGCGCCTACCTCGTCGGCGATGCTGCGGAACCGGGCAAAGTCGAGCTGCCGCGCGTACGCGGACCAGCCAGCCACAATCAGCTGGGGCTTGTGCTCTCGCGCCAGCCGTTCGACGTCGTCCATGTCCACCCGGTGGTCATCGGGGCGCACCTGGTAGGGCACCACGTTGTACAGACGGCCGGAGAAGTTGATCCTCATGCCGTGGGTCAGGTGGCCGCCGTGGGCAAGGTTCAGGCCCATGATGGTGTCGCCGGGTTTGATCAACGCGTGCATGACAGCGGCGTTGGCCTGCGCACCGGAGTGTGGCTGAACGTTCGCGTACCCCGCCCCAAAGAGGTCCTTGACGCGGTCGATTGCCAGCTGTTCCAGCACGTCGACGTGCTCACAGCCGCCGTAGTAGCGGCGTCCCGGGTAGCCCTCGGCGTATTTGTTGGTCAGGACCGAACCCTGCGCTTGCATCACCGCCATTGGGGTGTGATTCTCCGAGGCGATCATCTCCAGCCCGTTGCGCTGCCGGGCCAGTTCGGCGTCGATGCCGCGCGCAACCTCGGGATCGAGGTCGGCCAGTGCCGCGTTCAGGTGTCCCACGGTGGTCAGTCCGGTAACGGCGCTCATCCGTCGATGCCGTTCTTCTGGGCGTACTCCTCAGCCGAGAGGAGCGGGCCCTCGCTGGCGACGTCCACCTTGAACAGCCAGCCGGCGCCATAGGGATCCTCGTTGAGGATGCCCGGATTGTCGATGGCGTCCTGGTTGATTTCGGTGACCTCACCGGTGACGGGGGCGTAGAGGTCGGAGACGGACTTGGTCGACTCCACCTCGCCACAGCTCTCCCCCGCGGTGATCGTGTCGCCCACCTCGGGGAGGCTGACATAGACGACGTCACCCAGCGCGTCGGTGGCGACGGCGGAGACGCCGACGGTGGCCGGACCGGTTTCCGCAGTGTCGATCCATTCATGCTCAGCCGAGTAGCGGAGGTCAGACTTTATGATGCTCACGTGGGTATATACCTTTCCGGGTATGTAAGTTGGCTACTTCTGGCGGCGGTAGAACGGCGTGGCGACCACAGTGAACGGCTCGGGCTTGCCCCGGAGGTCCACCTGGACCTCGGTGCCCGGCTCAGCCAACGCGGTGTTCACATAGGCCATGGCCACGGGGTAGCCGAGGGTGGGGCTGGGGAGTCCTGAGGTCACCGTTCCGACCACCGCGCCGTCGACGACGACGTTGTACCCGGCGCGCGCCGACCGCCGGCCACCGCCCTGCAGGCCAACCAGCTTCCGCTCCAGCGTGGCCTCCTTGAGGGGCTCCAGGACCGACCGGCCGACGAAGTTGTCGGGCTTCTTGAGGCTGACGACCCCGCCGAGACCTGCCTCGAAGGGGTTGGTGTCCAAGCCGAGCTCGTTCCCGTAGAGGGGCATCCCGGCCTCGAGGCGCAGGGAGTCGCGTGAAGCGAGCCCGCAGGGGGCAATTTGGTGCTGCGCTCCTGCCGCTGCGACGGCCTTCCAGAGCTGGACCGCCCCGGTGTTGCCGATGAACAGCTCGAAACCATCCTCGCCGGTGTACCCGGTGCGGGCCAGGAGAACCTGCATCCCCGCCAGTTCCACTTCGACGGCGGCGTAGTATTTCAGTTCGGTAATCAGCTGGCGTGAGGACTCGGCGGCAATGTCGAGCAGGATCGCCTCGGCGGCGGGTCCCTGCACGGCGATCAGGGCCGTGTTCTCCGACTCGTCCTCGACCGCTACGTCAAAGTTGACGGCCCGTTCCTGCAAGGCAGCAGCCACCGTGTCGGCGTTACTGGCATTGGGGACCACCAGGTACCGGTCGTCGGCCCGGCGGTAGACGATCAGGTCGTCAATGACGCCGCCGTCCTCGGTGCAGATCAGCGAGTACTTGGCCTTCCCGACGGCGATCGCCGCAAGGTTGCCCACCAGGGCATAGTTCAGGAACTCGGCGGCCTGCGGTCCGGTGACCCAGACCTCGCCCATGTGGGAAAGGTCGAAGAGTCCTGCGGCACGACGGACGGTGTGGTGCTCCTCGAGCTCGCTGCGGTACTTCAGGGGCATCTGCCACCCGCCAAAGTCGGTGAAACTTGCGCCGAGCAATTCGTGTTCGGCGTACAGGGCTGTCTGCTTGGTCATGGGAATCCTTCCGGTGGTGCGCTGGACTCAACCCGTCCGGCCGGCGGCCGGACGGGGACGGGCCTTAGTCTTCGAAGGCCTCGATGGGTGGGCAGGAGCACACCAGGTTACGGTCGCCGTGCGCGCCATCGATCCGGCGGACCGGAGGGAAATACTTGTTGTGCTTGAGCGAGCGCACCGGGTAGGCGGCCAGTTCACGGGGGTACGCCTGGTCCCAGGTGTCGCTGATCAAGGCGAAGGCGGTGTGCGGCGCCTGGCGCAGGGGGCTCTGCTCCAGCGTGTACTTGCCCGCCTGCACCTCGTCGATCTCACCCTTGATCGCGATCATCGCGTCGATGAAACGGTCCAGCTCACCAATGTCCTCGGACTCGGTGGGCTCCACCATCAGGGTGCCAGCGACGGGAAAACTGAGCGTCGGAGCATGGAACCCATAGTCGATGAGCCGCTTGGCGACATCTTCGGCGGTGACCCCGGTGGCGGCGGTCAGGTGCCGAAGGTCGAGGATGCACTCGTGCGCTACCAGGCCCTTCTCCCCCGAGTAGAGGAGGGGGAAGTGCTCGGTCAGGCGGGCGGCGACATAGTTGGCTGCCAGCAGGGCGTGACCGGTCGCCGAGGTGAGCCCCTCGGCGCCCATCAGCGCGACGTATGCCCAGGAGATGGGAAGCACGCCGGCGGACCCGTAACGGGAAGCAGAGATGGGGACGCCTTCGGCTCCCGCGCCCTGCTCGGCTGCGTCTCCCGGCAGGAACGGTGCCAGATGGGCGGCGACGGCGACTGGCCCGACACCGGGTCCACCTCCGCCGTGGGGGATGCAGAAGGTCTTGTGAAGGTTCAGGTGTGACACGTCGCCACCGAACTCCCCCGGCTTGGCGAGACCGACGAGGGCGTTGAGGTTGGCGCCGTCGATGTAGACCTGGCCGCCGGCGTCGTGCACCTGGCCGCAGACCCAGCGGACGTCCTCTTCGAACACACCGTGGGTGGACGGGTAGGTGATCATGATGGCCGAGAGCTGCTCCGCGTGCTGGGCGATCTTCGATTTCAGGTCATCGTGGTCGATGTTGCCGTTGTCGGCCGTCTTGACGACCACCACCTTCATTCCGGCGAGCACTGCCGATGCAGCGTTGGTGCCGTGGGCGGACGAGGGGATCAGGCAGACGTTGCGGTCCTGATCGCCGCGGGACCGGTGGTAGCCGCGGATGGCGAGCAGGCCGGCCAGTTCACCCTGCGATCCGGCGTTGGGCTGGATGGAGACCTTGGCGTAACCGGTGATCTCCGCGAGCTTGTCCTCCAGATCCTGGATCAGCCAGCGCCACCCTTCGGTCTGGTGCTCGGGGGCGAAGGGGTGGATGGTCGCGAACTCCGGCCAGGAGATCGGCTCCATTTCCACTGTCGCGTTCAGTTTCATGGTGCACGATCCCAGCGGGATCATGGTGCGGTCCAGGGCCAGGTCCTTGTCGGAGAGACGGCGGAGGTACCGCAGGAGCTGGGTTTCGGAGCGGTGGCTGGAGAAGACCGGGTGGGTCAGGTAGGAAGAGGTCCGGATCAGGTCGGCAGGAAGCTCGGCCGAAGCGGATTCCTGGTCAGCGACCTGCCCGACGCCGAAGACCCCGGCCAGCGTGGCCAGGTGATCTTCGGTGGTGGTCTCGTCGCAGGAGACGCCCAGGTGGTCCTCGTCGACGAACCGCAGGTTGATGCCCGCGGCCTCCGCCTTGGACTGGAAGTCCCGCGCCTTGCCGGGGACGTTGAGGAGCAGGGTGTCGAAGAAGTCTGAGTGGACCACTGTCACGGCGCCAGTCAGGGTCGCTGCCAGTGTGGTGGCGTGTCCGTGCACCCGCTGGGCGATTGCCTTCAAACCGTCGGGGCCGTGATAGACCGCGTACATGCTGGCGACGATGGCCAGCAGCGCCTGGGCGGTGCAGATGTTGGAGGTGGCCTTCTCCCGCCGGATGTGCTGCTCACGGGTCTGGAGTGCAAGGCGGTAGGCGGGGGCACCGTCGGCGTCCTTGGAAACGCCGACCAACCGGCCGGGGAGCATCCGCTCCAAGCCCTTGCGCACCGCCATGTAGGCCGCGTGGGGGCCGCCGAAGAAGAGGGGGACACCGAAACGCTGCGCGGAGCCGACCGCGATATCGGCGTCCTGCTCGCCCGGGGGCGTAATGAGGGTGAGCGCGAGCAGGTCGGCTGCCACAGTGACCAGGGCACCGCCGTCGTGGGCTGCTGCAATCAGCGACCGGTGATCACGGAGGGCACCGGATGCCCCGGGCTGCTGCAGGACGACGCCATTGATGTCGCCGTCGGGGAGTCCCTGGGCGAGGTCGGCGACCTCCACCTCGAATCCGAGGGCTTCGGCGCGGCCACGGACGACGGCGATCGTCTGCGGGAGGCAATCGGCGTCGAGCACTGTCTTGCCCTTGTTCTTGCCGGACCGGCGCATCAGCAGGACCGCTTCGGCGACAGCTGAGGCTTCGTCGAGTAGCGAGGCGTTAGCGATGGGCAGGGCGGTGAGGTCCTGGACCATGGTCTGGAAGTTCAGGAGGGCTTCCAGCCGGCCCTGGGAGATTTCCGGCTGGTAGGGAGTGTAGGCGGTGTACCAGGCGGGGGCCTCGAGGACGTTGCGGCGGATCACCGGTGGTGTCACGGTGTCGAAATAGCCCTGGCCGATCATCTGGACTGCAGTGGTGTTTCGGCCAGCGATCTCACGCAGCTGGGCCAGCACCTGGGTCTCGCTGAGGGCCGCCGGGAGGTTAAGGGCCTCGGCGGAGCGGATGTTGGCTGGTACCGCTACCTCGACCAGCTTGTCGAGGCTGGGGTAGCCGAGCATAGTAAGCATTTGCGCGGCGTCGGTTGAGCGCGGGCCGATGTGGCGGTCGGCGAAGGTTGATTCGGTGAGGGGCTGAGCGGTCATGGGAACTCCCTTGATGGGGTCCGGGCGTAGGCGTCTGTCCGGACGATGGTGAGTTCCTCCCCGCTCTGTATGGGACCTGAGAGATTCCGCAGGACTCCATGCCTGCTTGCACCGTCGGTGAGGTGAGCCCGCGGGCCCGCCTGCTTTCCAGAGTTGCCTAGCCGCAGCGGTACTGGGCCTGAGAGATTCCTGGGGAGGATTTGCTCCTACGGCGCCTGCCGGAGTGTGTGTCTACGGAAGTACTCTCCCGCTGCAGATCGAAGGCTATGAAATTTTTGAGAATCGTGACCCAGCTTACTAGGCGCCATGCGTCAGTGCCAAAAGGCAACCCCAGCCAGCGTGCGGAAGCTCTCCCCGCTGAAGTTGCAGGCCGTCAACGGGACGCTGCGGAAAACACACGAAAGGACCGGCCAGAAGTGGCCGGTCCCTGCGCCGCAGAGGCTACTTGTCGCCCTTGAAGACATCCTTGATATTCTCGCCGGCCTGCTTAGTGTGGGCCGACCCCTGGTCGGCCTGCCCCTCGACCTTGAGGTCCTGGTTGTTGGTCGCGTCGCCAACGGCTTCCTTTGCCTTACCGGTCAGCTCTTCGGCCTTGTTCTTTGCCTTGTCAATGAAGCTCATGGGAATCCTTCTCTCTGGAATAGATGGTGACAGGCCCGCTCTTGAAAGGTGCCTACAGTTCTAAGACGTTCCAGCCAGGAAAACCTCACGGCGATTTCCAGGATATTTTTTCATAGGTTCACTGAAGCGCCCTCCGGTGAGGATTCAGGCGGCTGGCCCGGCGCCGACACCAAGTGCCGGGGATGGTAGTCCAAAGACGTCACGGAGGGCCAGCCGGGCCGCGTGGAACCCCGCCATGCCGTGCACTCCCGGTCCGGGCGGAGTCGAGGCGGAACAGAGGTAGACCCCGTCCAGCGGTGTCCGCCACGGCGCGGGTGAAAGGACTGGGCGGGCCAATAGCTGACCGAGGGTCACGGCCCCGCCGCCAAAGTCACCGCCGACATAGTTGGCGTTGGAGGCGGCCAGGTCGGCCGCGGTTGTCGTGAAGGCACCCACGACGACGTCCCGGAAACCCGGGGCGAAGCGCTCGATCTGCGCGGTAACCGCCTCGGCCATGTCGCGGGTCGACCCGCTGGGGACGTGGCAATACGTCCACAGGATGTGGCGACCGGCAGGCGCGCGCGACGGGTCGAACAGGGACGGCTGGGAGAGCAGCACGTAGGGGTTGGCCGGATGAAGTCCGACGGCGACGTCGGCCTCGGATGCGGCAATCTCAGCGCGGGTTCCCCCCAGGTGCACCGTTCCGGCGCCGGCCACCTCCGGGTTGCTCCAGGGCACCGGACCGGAAAGGATGAACGCCACCTTGCAAGCGCCGTCGCCGAACCGGAACCTCTCAAGCGCGCGTTCGTACGTCCGCGGCAGCCGGCCGGCCGCGAGCCGGATCAGCGATGGCGGGGCAACGTCAAGGAGCACCGTCGGCACGCCGCTGAGCTCGGAGAGCGATTCGATCGTGTAATCGGTGACAACTTCCCCGCCGTGGGCCACCAGGTCCTGAGCCATCGAATCGGCGATCGACTGCGACCCGCCCCGCGGGATGGGCCAGCCGCCCGCGTGCGCCAGTGCACCCAACATCAGCCCGGCGCCAGCCGAGGGCAGCGAGGGCAGGGTACCGACCGGATGCGCTGCCACTCCGGTAAAGAGGGCAGCGGCCAGATCGGTACTGAACCGTCGGTTCCACAGGTGGGTGCCCTGATCGAGTGCGGCCAGGCCGAAGCGGACCGCAGCGGCCGGGTGCCGCGGGAGGCGCAGCAGGTGGTTGAGGGCGACGTCGAGGGTGCCTTCGATGTTGCCTACCAGCGGCTCCATCAGCCGACGGTAGGCGGGCCCGTCCCGCCCGAGTCCCTCGACGGTCCGTGCCAAGTCACGGTACGCCAGACCTGCCCTGCCGCCGTCGAGCGGGTGGGCATAGGAGATCTCCGGGACCGCGAAGTCGATGCGGCGCCGAAGCTCGAACTCCCTGAAGAACGGGGAAGCCAGCGCCATGGGGTGCACGGCGGAACACAGGTCATGCAGGTGGTCAGGTACGAGCTCCTCCGTACGGGCGCCGCCTCCGATGGTCGGCGCCGCTTCGTACAGCCTGACGCTCAGCCCCGCCCGGGCGAGGACCACTGCGGCTGCCAACCCGTTGGGCCCAGCGCCGACGACCGCTGCGTCAGTCACTGGTGGTCCGGCGGGGCAGTAGCGAGCCGGCCCGGGTCTTCACCGCAGCGAGGACTGTGCGCCCCTTGGCCGGGAGGGTGCGCCGCGCAGTGAAGGCGGTGGCGATGGCCCGGTACCGGACCGGGTGCAGGGGCACATCGTAGGTGGTGGGAACCTCGACCACATTCCGGGAAAAGTTCCGCTTGAAGGTAGTGACGTTGATCAGCTGCGGGTAGTTCTCGCTCACGATCCCCGTCAGGCCACAGCTGTGGTTCCCGGCGGCCTTGAGTGCCTTGAACGCGTGCCAGAGCAGCAGATACGGGGCGAAGATCTTCCGCGCCGCGTGCGTGCTGGCGGCGAAGTAGTAGACCGAGTACCCCCGGTATTCGGTGGTGATGAGCCAGCTGATGGCCTCGCCGTCGAGGTAGGCCACCATCAGGCGGAGGTGATCCCCGAGCTGCTCGAGGAGCTGCTCGTAGTAGGCCGATTCGAAACTGGCGAAGCCGTCCCGTGCCGCAGTTTCCTCCAGGATGGGGAACAACTCGTTGCGGAAGACGGTGGACCACTCGGCGCGGTCAATGCTGCGCACCTGAACGCCGGCCCGTTCTGCACGGCGGATGCTGTTCCGGGCATTGGGCCGGAACGCCTTGTAGATGTCTGCCTCGCTGGGGGTGAGGTCGACGACGATCTCCCGTTCGTACCAGCCGTGTTCCAGCGGACCGGTCGCCGGATCCTGCGGATGCTGCACCTGCAGGCGGACGTAGAGCGGGGCCACTTCGGGATCGGCGCGGAACTGCTCCTGGACGGTCTTCAGCAGTCGTGCCTCTGCCAGCGGGGTGCGCTCGGCGAACCAGACAGGACCATTGACAGCCACCAGTGAGTCCCTGAGGCGTCGGGTGCTCCTCAGGAAACTGGCGACCGCCACCAGGGCGCCGTCGTCGTAATAGGCCCAGAGACCGTGGGGCGTGCGGCCACGGCTGGCTTCGAAGGCTGCCCACTGCGGAGTCTGCTCAAGAGGAATCACCACTGTGGGGTGCGCTGCCGCGAGGGACCCGAAAGCTTCAGTGGAGAGTTTCTCAGAGCGTAGGGCAGCTACTGTCACGGGTGATCTTTCGGTTCTGGGGAGGGACGGCTCAAGCGTACCCGAGTACCGGTGGCCGCAGCGTGGCGCCGGTCCGGCTTCCGGTGGTCGGCAGCGTGGTCGAACGGCCCACCCTGTGGGTCGTCAATAGTGAGCCGGCGCACCGGGTCCTGCGCGGGGTCGATCATGCCCTCCATGACGCGATACATGATATATGCCGTGGAAAGCATATGCGCGAAGGCGAAGAGCAGATAGTAGGGCAGGTCGATATTGTTCTGGGCGTTGCCACCGCTGCTTTCCTTGCCGAGATACATCATGAGGGTCCACCAGTGCGCTACTTCGAGGAGCTGCCACACCAGGAAAGTCCGCCATTTCGGGTAGGCAAGCGCAACGAGGGGAACCAGCCAGATTGTATGCTGTGGGGAGTATCCTTTCCCCGCCAGGATGAGGACACCCACCAACAGCAACGCCACCTGCGCCAAACGTGGACGGCGGTGCGTCCGGAGGGTGAGGACGGCGATGCCGGTACACAAAACTACGGTCAGAAGCCCGGACGCCACCGTAGTGAATGTGGCATCCAGTTCCCGTCCACCGGCACGGGCGGCCAAAGAGTTGTAGGCAAACCAAATAGAGGAATAGTCGGCGTCGCGCGATAGCAGGCTAGTGAAGTGCGCCGACCAGGCGCGGGCGTCCAGGAGTGCGAAGGGGAGGTTGGTTGCCAGCCAGGTGGCGGCGAGCACCGCCCCGGTCATGGCGGCTCCCCCAACCAGCCGGGTGCGCAGCGCAAGGAGCGCCATTGCTGCGAATATCAGCACCGGATAGCCAGCCACCGCTGTGCCCAGCCCCAGGAATATTCCGGCCCGGGAGAAACCGCCGCGCGCGAAGGCGAGCATTCCGAGCGACGCGAACATGGCCGCCCACAAATCCCAGCCCAGGAAACCAGCCACGATGATCATCGGTGCAACTGCCACCATCGCTGCGTCCCACGGACGGCGGTTGGTCATGCGTACCGTTGCGTAAACGGTCACCAGCCATGCTGCCACTGCCAGGACTGAGTGTTGGTCGTAATAGCGCAGGGTACTGCCCAAAGGCACCAGTTGGGCAGTCGCACCGGCGAGGGCGCCAGTGAGGGCCGAGTGTCCGAGCTGCAGGAAGGAGGTTCCGCTTTCCAGGCTGACAAACGCTTCGGGCCATTGGGACTGGCATGCCATGTAGTACTGACCGGGGCTGGCCCAGCCCGCGATCCGGCAGGGGTTCTTCAACAGGATCGCGATGACTGCCGCTCCCGTGGTGAGCAGGACCAGGACCCGCTCCACACTGAACACCCCGGGGTCAATGACTCCGGGACTGGTCCGCCTGCCCAGTGGTCCGCCAACCAGCTCCGTGAACTTTCGCAGGAGCGAGTCGGCGCGCGACGGCACCGAAATGCGTACCGGCCGACGCCGGGATCGACCGGTTCCCATGCCTGAAGCCTACCCAGCGGGCGGGACATCCAACACCGAACTGGCTGATATATCAGGATGCTGGAATGCTTCGGGAAAAATCTGTGTTGAGAATAAGAAGTAGACTGGATTAGCTGTTCAGTCCGTTACGGGAAAAATCCGGCGGGCCGGCAAAAGAAGTGATTTCAAGAGGAGAACCGTGGGAACTAACCCCATTAGGGTGGCAATTGTTGGTGTCGGCAACTGTGCGGCGTCACTGGTACAAGGCGTTCATTACTACCGGGATGCGGACGCGACGGCGTCGATTCCCGGGCTGATGCACGTGGAGTTCGGCAAGTACCACGTCAATGACGTTGAGTTTGTTGCTGCCTTCGACGTCGACGGCAAGAAGGTGGGGCTGGACCTCGCCGACGCCATCGGCGCCAGTGAGAACAACACCATCAAGATCGCCGATGTACCCCCCACCGGCATCAAGGTGCAGCGCGGCCACACCCTGGACGGCCTGGGCAAGTACTATCGCGAAACCATCGTCGAATCAGATGCCGAGCCCGTTGACGTTGTCGCGGAGCTCAAGGCCAACCAGGTTGACGTCATGGTCTGCTACCTGCCCGTCGGGTCGGAAGACGCTGCACGGTTCTACGCCCAGTGCGCGATCGATGCGAAAGTGGCGTTCGTCAACGCACTCCCCGTCTTCATCGCCGGCACCAAGGAGTGGGCAGACAAGTTCACTGCCGCCGGAGTGCCAATTGTCGGGGACGACATCAAGAGCCAGATCGGTGCCACCATCACGCACCGCGTGATGGCGAAGCTGTTCGAGGACCGCGGGGTCACCCTGGACCGCACCTACCAGCTGAACGTCGGCGGCAACATGGACTTCAAGAACATGCTCGAGCGCGACCGGTTGGAGTCCAAGAAGGTCTCCAAGACACAGGCTGTGACGTCGAACGTGCAGGCCGACCTCGGTGAGCGCAATGTGCACATCGGCCCGTCCGACTATGTCGCCTGGCTTGACGACCGGAAATGGGCCTTCGTCCGTCTGGAGGGCCGCAACTTCGGTGACGCGCCTGTCTCGCTCGAGTACAAGCTTGAGGTGTGGGACTCACCGAACTCGGCCGGCGTCATCATCGACGCGATCCGTGCGGCGAAGATCGCCCTGGACCGTGGAATCGGTGGACCGCTGCTCTCAGCGTCCAGCTACTTCATGAAGTCCCCGCCGGAACAGTTCGCCGACGACATCGCCCACGAGAAGGTCGAAGCCTTCATCCGCGGAGAGCTCGACCGCTAGACCCGCAGCACACCGGCGTAGCCTTACGGTGGGACGCGTCGGCGGTGGTGCAGGAACTTGGCCTCCGGGCCCCTCTCCGGTACCACCGCCGACGCGTCCGCCATTTAACGGACGTGTTATCCACAGCTTCATCCACAGCCGGGGGAAACGCTGTGGCCACGGGTGTGGAAGGACGGGTCTAGAAGAGCCCGACGGCGCCGCCGTCGTCGTCCACGTCCATGCGCATTGCCGCGGGATCCTTCGGTAGTCCCGGCATCGTCATCACCGTTCCGGTCAGGGCAACGATGAAACCGGCCCCGGTCTTCGTGATCAGATCGCGAACGTGCACAGTGAACCCCTTGGGGGCGCCGAGCACCGTGGGGTCGTCGGAGAAAGAGTACTGGGTTTTCGCCATACAAACCGGTAAATGTCCCCATCCGTTGGCTTCGATCTCGGCGAGCCTGCGGAGCGCTGGCACGGAGAAGTCGACGCCGTCGGCGCCGTAGATCTCCTGGACAATTGTCCGGATCTTGTCCTCGACCGGGAGCTCCAGCGGGTACAGATGATGGAAGTCCTGCGGCCCGTCCAGTGCGGTGAGGACCTTGGCTGCCAGCTCATCCCCACCCGAGCCGCCACCACCTGCTCCCCAGACGTCCGCGACGGCCGCTTCGATCCCCTCGCCTGCGCACCAGGACAGCAGCCACTGGAGCTCTTCTTCGGTGTCGGTGGTGAACCGGTTGATCGCGACCACCGGTGTGATGCCGAACTTTTCGACGTTGTGCACATGGCGTCGCAGGTTCGCGACCCCCGTTTCCAGGGCCGCGGTGTCCGGTTCCCGCAGGTCCGCCTTCGCTACACCACCGTGCATTTTCAGGGCGCGGATGGTGGCGACGATGACGACGGCGGCAGGCGCGACGTCGGCGAAGCGCGCCTTGATATCCATGAACTTCTCCGCGCCAAGATCGGCGCCGAAGCCTGCCTCGGTGACCACGATGTCCGCTAACTGACGGGCAGTGGTGGTGGCGATCACCGAGTTGCAGCCGTGGGCGATGTTGGCGAACGGGCCCCCGTGCACCAGTGCCGGGGTGCCGGCGATGCTTTGCACCAAGTTGGGTTTAATCGCGTCGCGGAGCAGCAGGGTGAGGGCACCCTCCACCCCCAGGTCCCCCACGGTGACGGGCTGCCGGTCGAACGTGTACCCGAAGGTGATCCGTGCCAACCGGTCCTTGAGGTCCGCGAGATCCGAGGCCAGGCAGAAGACAGCCATGATTTCGGAGGCAACAGTAATGTCGAACCCGTCCTGACGGGGGGTGCCCTGGGTGGGCCCACCCAGCCCGATCACTACCTCCCGCAGTGCCCGGTCATTCATGTCCAGGACACGTTTGAAAGTGATCCGGCGGGGGTCGATGTTCAGCTGGTTGCCCTGGTAGATGTGATTGTCCACCAGTGCCATGAGCGCATTGTTCGCTGAGGTTACCGCGTGGAAATCTCCGGTGAAGTGAAGGTTGATGTCCTCCATCGGCAGCACCTGGGAGTACCCGCCGCCAGTCGCACCGCCCTTCATGCCAAGGATTGGTCCCAGGGACGGCTCGCGGAGGGCGATCATCACGTTGCGCCCGGATCGCGCGAGGGAGTCAGCCAGTCCGACGGTACAGGTCGATTTTCCCTCACCGGCCGGGGTAGGGCTCATGGCGCTGACGAGGACCACCTTGCCCGGTTCCTTCCCCGGGACGGTGCGCAGCTTGCGGGTATTGATCTTGGCCTTGTACCTGCCGTAGTGTTCAAGCGCCTCCGCCGGGATACCCGCTCCGGCGGCAATCTCGTCGATGGGTTGGATGGCAGCGTTGCGGGCGATGTCCAGGTCACTGGCGGGTGTGGGCAAAGACTTCATTGTCGACATATCCTCTGGGCTCGTGGCGCGGGGATGGGGGTCCGGCGTGTACCCGGGGGTCGGGGCACACGCCAAATCTACCAGCGGCCCACCGTTGCTCAGCGGAGCCCGGCCCGCTCCAGCAGGTACTGGATCATCGGTTCATAGAGTCCGGGACACACGTTGTCGTCGAGCGGAACAGCAACGGCCAGCTGCCCCTCAGCTTCCGAAACGAACAGGCCGGGATCGTTGCAGTCGGCGAAGCCCAGCGCGGGGATGCCGGCGCTGGCGGCGAATCCCGCCCAGCCGTGGTCCGCCACCACCAGGTCGGGGCTCGGCTCCCCGGTCGCTGCCAGCAACTCAAGGCTCAGCTGCATGGGATCTGGGGAGTGGGTGTGCATCAGGGACCCGTGCTGGTGCCAGACCAGCACCCCGAAGAGCTGCCGGATGTCACCCGCCCCGAAGTGTTGGCCCTCGGGAACTTCAACCACCGTGGCGCCGGCCGCACGTGCCGCGGCGGCCAAGGCTGCGTGGACCGGGAGGAGGCCAGCGGGGTGGCCGGTGGCGAAGAGAATCCGGTGTCCGGCTGCGACCGCAGCGCCGAAGACGGCAGCGAAACGATCCAGCGCGGCGACGCACTTGGCCGCGTCGATGGTGTCCTGCCCGGAGAGGTGGGAACGGTCAGGGTTGATGCCGACCCGTTCGTGCATCAGGTCGAACACCTCATCGACTGTCCACTCGCGCGTGGTGCGTACCCCGAACCCCAGGTGCTCGCTGCCCTCAAGAAACAGCTGCATGTGGCGGAGGTTGTCACGGCGGTCGGTGGCAACCGCTCCGGTGATCAGGACAGAGTCGAGGTAGGCGGCAAGTTCGGTGGAGTTCACCCTCCCATCCTAGGTGAGGCCTACGGGCCCCTCCGGGCGGGTCAGCGTGCTGCGGCCTCCTGGAAGCGCTCCACGGCGGTGCGGTAGCTTTGAGCAGTCAGGAGGGCAGTGCGTTGCCAGCCGAAGGCCAGCGCGTGGATCGCTGCACCCCGGCCCAGCAACGCGCGGGTGCCGGCGTCGTCGTACATGGACTCCAGTGCCGCCGACCAGAGTTCCGGCGTATGCCCGTTCACCAGGATGCCGGTGCGCCCGTCGCTGATGGCCTGGGGCAACCCGCCGACGTTTGCGGCAAGTACGGGGGTGCCGCATGCCTGCGCCTCGAGCGCCACCAGGCCGAAGGACTCGCTGAAGGACGGCATCGCCACGAGGTCTGCTGCGCGGAACCAGTGCGCAAGCTGGTTCGCTTGCACCGGCGGGTAGAGCTGAACCCTGCCCTGCAGGCCGGCGTCGTCAATGAGGGGCTGCAACCGCAACGCCTCCGCGCCGCTACCGGAGCCAAGGATGCTCAGTTGCAGGGGGATATCGGGGCGGCGCGCTGCGAGGTCCGCGGCGGCGGCGACCAGCACCTGTGGGCCCTTGAGTTTCTGGATTCGTCCGGCGAACACCACGTGGAACGCTTCGGGAGGGAAGTTGAGGCTGGCCCGGGAAGCTTCCCGGGAACCGGGGTTGAACGTTTCCAGGTCAACACCGGGGGCAACGATGTCTACCCTTTCGGGGACAGCGCCGTACAGGGACTCCAGTTCGGCGGCCTCGGTGGTGGTATTGGCGATGAGCCGGGACGCGCCGTCGACGATTGTTTGTTCACCGAGCACCCGGACGTCCGGCTCGGGGGTGCCACCGGTATGCAGCCGAATATTCTTCACCCGCGCCATGGTGTGCATTGAATGGACCAGCGGAAGGTTCAGGCTGGCTCCGACTGTCAGGCCCACGCTCCCGGACACCCAGTAGTGCGAGTGGATGACATCGAAGTGACCGTCGGCCAAAAGATCGGTGACCTCGGCGATGGCGTCGGTGAACGATTCCGAGAGGTCCGGCAACTGTTCCTTGGGCACTTTGCGCTGGGGGCCAGCCCGAAGGTGCCTGACCATGACTCCGGGAGCCAGTTCCTCGGAGTGCGGCTGGCCTTCGGAGGCGGCACGGGTGAAAATCTCAACGTCGATGCCGACGCGGGCAAGTTCGAGGGCAAGGGACCTCACGTACACATTCATCCCGCCGGCGTCGCCCGCCCCGGGTTGATCCAGCGGGGAGGTGTGCAGAGACAGCATTGCCACGCGTTTCACTGGCGGCATGAGGTCTCCTCTCGCCTGGTTGCCCGCCGGAACTGCAGGGCGCTTGCATCAGCGGACAGGTAGCCGCCGCTATTGACCATATAACGTGCTGTGCGGGCTGCACATTCCGGGTAGGAACCGCTGTCCTGGATTGTCATTTCGGGTTAAAGGCGCAAAGCCCGCGCTGGGAAGCGCGGGCTTCACTGTCGGTGGGACTAATGACGTGCATCAGTTCCTCCTTCGCGGTCGTCGAACAAGGCCAGGGACGGATCTGCGGCAGCGTGGATGAACCACTTACTTGATGTGCATGGTGTGCTGCGGCAGGACAAAACGTGAGACTGATTCCCTGGCGGAGTCGGGAGGCGCGTTGGGTATTCGTTTCCACAGGGAAACACCGTCCCGGAGCTTTTTCAACATAATCTGCACCTCCTCTCGGTGGGCGTAGTTGGGCATCACCGTTGCTGGCGTGCCGGGCGCAATCTGCTCCGGATCACCGGCGGCGGTAAGACTGCCAGCCATGATGAACTCGCCATGCCGACGGGTGGCGCCGGTCTGGGTGGTGGCGCCGGGTTCCGGCGCGATGGGTGAGGTGGTGGACAGCAAGGTGGGCACAGGGATCTCCTGGATTTGAGGGGTTAACGAAGAGTCCTCCGGTGAGGACGGGCGTGCAGAAGCGAACGCAGAGAGGCGGAGGCCGCCTGAGCAAAAGGGTGATGCAGATGGAACGCCCGGAAGACTCGGGGCGAACGGTCGGCAGCTAGTTAATGCGCAGCAACGACGGAGGCCGGACTGGTGTACGCGGTAAATGTTCGGCGTAGTTTGTTATTCACAGTTCCCACCTCCCTTTCGTGTAGTGCGCCAATAGAAACAGTGCCTGAATTCGCTAATCGACCAGCAAACTGGTGATCGGATTGAGAACTCCCAATGGCACATCCCAAAGCTACCCCACGTTGCGCACCACCGGCTAGCCCTTTTGGCAACGAATCATAGAAATTTTGGCTGGTGCGGAACTTTCATCGGTCCAGGCCTACATCGGCCGCTCCCATAAACGACGGGTTAGGCTGGGCGAACCTGCGACTGTAGGCAATGAGAATTTCGAAATGGGGAAGCGGTCGTGGAGCGGCTCCGTGAACTTGATGGGCTTCGTGCGTTTGCCCTCCTCGGCATCCTTGCCGTCAACATCTGGTTCTTCGCTGACCCGTGGACCTTTTCCGGCAGGATAAGCCCCGATCACTCCTCGGCGACGGATGTGGCCGTGCGCTTCGCCGCGGCGACGTTGTTTGAGGGGAAGTTCTACATCCTGTTTTCCTTCCTGTTCGGGTACAGCTTCCACCTGCAGGAGCAGGCTGCCAGTCGCGCACAACTGTCCCCGGTACCCCGCACGCTGCGTCGATTGACCGGCCTCGCGGTACTCGGCCTCGCTCACGGGATGCTGCTGTACTACGGCGACATCCTGCTCACCTATGCGGTCATTGGACTGATCCTCCTTGGACTCCGGAGCATTAGCCAGCGAGGTGCGATCCTGGCCGCCGTGGGTATCACCGCTGCTATGGGGGCCCTGCTCATCGCCATCGGAGCTGTTGTTGCTGCCGTCAACGCGCCAATGGAGTCAGTACTGGCCGGCCCTGACCTCGCGACATTGACCGCGGGGCCCGGCGCGGCGGTAGCGGCAAATCTGGAGAGCTACCTGGTGGTGCTGCCCTCGGTGCTCTTCTTCCAGGGTCCGCTTGCCCTCTCAATGTTCCTGCTGGGCCTGGCCGCCGCACGCTCCGGTGTGCTGGAGCGGCGCCTGAACAGCTCAGAACTCCGCCGCATCGCGTTCATCTGCCTACCCATTGGTTTGCTCGCGGCGGGAAGCCAGGCCTACCTGCTGTATTACGCGGACCGGGAACGTTTTTCGTTGCTCGCAACCGGGGTGACCACCCTGACGGCTCCCCTGCAGACCGCCGGTTATGTATGCCTGGTCCTGCTGCTGTTCCGCTCGCGGGTCGGTCGTGCTGTCCTGAAGGTGCTCGCTCCGACGGGTCGCATGGCGTTGACCAACTATGTGGGGCAGTCACTCGTCCTGGCGCTGCTCTTCACCGGGCTCGGACTGGGGTTGACCAACGTGCTCCCGCCCGCATTGGTGCTGGCGGTCGTCGTCGCGCTCTTCACTGTCCAGGTGGTCCTGAGCAGGATTTGGTTGTCCAGGTTCAACGCCGGCCCCCTGGAGTCACTGCTGCGCCGGGTCACCTATGGCCGGCGGCACCGCAAACCCGCCGGTTAACATGTGTGTTCGCTAAAGATTCCAGTGCACGATGGCGGGCGTCCGCTTGTCCCAGCCGAGGGCACAGACCGCCGCGGTGCCCAGCACAAACCTGCGCCCTTCGGCTGGATTCATCTCCAACCAGCGCGCGGCGACTACCCGTAGGAAGTGTCCGTGGGCCACCAGCAACACATTGCGAGCTGGCGATGCCGAGGGGTCCTGATCGGCGGGTGTACCGCAGCCGGCCTGCACCAGGGAAACCACCCGGTCGGCTCGATCGGCTACCTGGGCAAGGCTTTCTCCGTTGGGCACCCCGTCGTTCCAGATCAGGTAGCCGGGGTTCTCAGCCCGGACCAGGGCGCTGCTGCGGCCCTCGTTGTCGCCGTAATCCCACTCATGCGCGTACGGAAGAATCTGGGGATTGCTGTAGCCCGCGAGATGGGCGGTCCGCACCGCACGCTGCAACGGGGAAGAGTACACGGCATCAAACTGGATTCCTGCAAGGTGCCTGGCAGACTCCACGGCTTGTCCTTCACCGTTGACAGTTAGCGGTAGATCAGTGAGTCCGGTGTAGTTTCCATCCCGGGACCACTCGGTCTCCCCGTGCCGGAGTAGCCACAGGTGTGGCAGCGGGGTTCCAGCCGGGGTCAGGTCCGGTGATGCAGCACCGGACAGGGTCACGGGGTCACCGACTCTGGTTGAGCGGCCCACCATGAGCGAAGTTTTGCCTCGGCTTCGTGAGGGGACTGCGGGCCGTGTTCCATTCGTTCCTCCAGAAGGAATCGGTAGGCCCTGCCCACTACCGGTCCGGGTTTGATTCCCAGCAGCTCCATAATCTGCGCACCGTCCAGGTCGGGCCTGATCGATTCCAGCTCTTCCTGTTCGGCAAGAGCTGCGATGCGGGCTTCAAGATCGTCATAGGCGAAGGCCAGGCGCTCTGCCTTGCGTTGGTTACGGGTGGTGACGTCAGAACGGGTCAACCGATGCAGGCGCTCCAGCAGGTTTCCCGCGTCGTTGACGTATCGGCGAACCGCTGAATCCGACCACCCGGCTTCCCCGTAACCGTAGAACCGCATGTGCAACTCCACCAGCCGTGAAACCGCCTTGATCGAATCATTGTCGAACCTCAGTGTCTTCATCCGCTTCGCGGTGAGCTTCGATCCCACCATGTCGTGGTGCCGGAAACTCACCGCCCCGGACGGTTCGAACTTGCGGGTGGCGGGTTTGCCGACATCGTGCATGAGTGCCGCGAAGCGCAGCACGAAGTCCGGGCCGGGGACCGGCCCGTCCGCAGCGGTTTCAAGTCGGCAGGCTTGTTCCAGCACAGTCAGGGAATGCTGATAGACATCCTTGTGCCGGTGGTGCTCGTCGATTTCCAGCCGCAACGCCGAGACCTCCGGCAGCACAAAGTCGGCCAGGCCGGTCTCCACCATCAGGTCGATGCCTCGCTGCGGCGCATCACCGAGAATGAGCTTGGTCAGTTCGTCCCGTACGCGCTCAGCAGAGATGATCGTGATCCGGCCGGCCATGGACGTCATGGCCTCGGAAACCTCGCTGGAAACGGAGATACCCAACTGGGATGCGAAGCGCGCGGCCCGCATCATCCGAAGCGGGTCATCCGAGAACGACAACGACGGCGCTCCGGGGGTCCGCAATACACCCGCCCGCAGGTCCCTGACACCGCCATACGGATCAACGAGTTCCAGCGAGGGAAGACGCAGTGCCATGGCGTTGATCGTAAAATCCCGCCGGAGCAGATCATCCTCGAGGGTGTCGCCGAAGGCCACTACCGGTTTGCGTGAGGCAGGGTCGTAGGCCTCCGCCCGGTACGTGGTCACCTCAATCAGGTAGCCGCCCTTGCGGAGCCCGATAGTGCCGAAATCCCGCCCAATCTCCCAGTACGAGTCCGCCCACCGGCGGATCACGTCAAGCGTCTGGTCCGGGGTGGCATTGGAAGTGAAATCGAGGTCCGGGGAGGTCCGGCCCAGGAACAGGTCGCGCACGGGGCCACCGACCAGCGACAGTTCGTATCCCGCGCCGGCGAAGAGCTGTCCCAATTCGGTAACGACCGGTGGGAGGGGGGCGGTAAGGGTTGAGTTGTCCAGCAGGTGCACCATAGTGCTTTAAGGGTGCCAGATGACAAGGAAAACTCCACTATGGGGACCCGGGGCACCCAGCAGCGGCGACACGCGGGATCAGGCCCAGAAGGAGGGCAATGGCCGTGGATCGTCATCAGCCGGAGGGAAAGATCGTTAGAGTGGACTGCATGGACCGTCCTGTTCCGAGCGCACCAAAGCGGACCCCGTTGACAGTGTCAATGGGCAGTGCTGGCGCGCCACAGGTCCACCAGTCCCTTCCCACGGTCGAAGAGGTATCAGCGGGCGGAATCGTGGTTGATACCTCCGACGAGCACCTGAACGTCGCGATCATCGCCCGCTTGAACCGAGGCGGACGCCTTGAATGGTGCCTACCCAAGGGACACCCCGAGGGCAGAGAGAACAACTCAGAGGCAGCGGTACGGGAAATCGAAGAGGAAACCGGTATTCAGGGCCGGATCCTCAAAGCACTCGGAAGCATCGACTACTGGTTCACCGTTAGCGGCCACCGCGTCCACAAAACCGTTCACCATTACCTCCTTGTCGCCACGGGTGGCAGGTTGACCATCGAAAACGACCCTGATCATGAGGCTGTGGACGTCGCGTGGGTGCCGCTGGCTGACCTGGGCAAGAAACTTTCCTTCCCCAACGAGCGCCGTATCGCTGACCTGGCACGGGAAGTTCTGCCGGACTACCTCTGAGCAAGTGACTGTGACACCGCGACTAACGGGTCACTACGGTGGGCAACACAACCGGAATTCACCACGGCAGTGGGTGACTCGCAATTAACGAGACCGTGCCAGTGGTGAGACTATAGACAACGATGTCGGACTCAAACACAGCCTCGCTTCCCGTCCAGGACTCTGGGATCTTGCCCAGCCGCACGGTCCACCCCGACGACCCCTCTACGCGATCCTCCGAGGCGGAGGACAGTCCCGAACCCGTTAGCGGCCCGGACACCACAGCGCGCTCCAGTGCGATCATGGCTGCGGGCACTCTGGTATCGAGAGTGCTCGGCCTGGTCCGGGTGGCCTTGCTCGCGACGGCCCTCGGCGCCTCCGGTGGGGTTGTCGACGCGTTCTCCATCGCCAACGGTCTTCCCAACTTCATCTATTTGATGGTGGCCGGAGGCGTCTTCAACGCTGTCCTGGTGCCGCAGATCATCAGGGCCACCAGAAACCCGGATCGCGGAGCCGACTTCATCAGTCGTCTAATCACCCTCGCGTTCATCGTGCTCCTGGTCCTGACCGTGTTGGTGACGCTGGCGGCGCCGCTGATCGCCAACGTGGTCACTGATTTTTCCGGTGAACGGCTAGCCCTGACAACCGTCTTTGCCTACTGGTGTCTCCCCCAGATTTTCTTTTACGGACTGTACGCAATCATCGGCCAGGTGCTGAATGCGAACGGCTCATTCGGTCCTTATATGTGGGCTCCCGTCGCCAACAACATCGTCTCGATCGCCGCCCTGGTGGCGTTTATCATGCTGATGGGCTCCCAGCTGGAGAGCACCCATACCCCGGAGACGTGGACGTCCTCCCAGACGCTGCTGCTGGCGGGGGGAACCACCCTGGGCATCGTCATCCAGGCCCTGGTCCTGTTCTGGCCCCTGAAAAAACTCGGCCTTGGCCTGAAACCCACCTTCGGCTGGCGAGGAGTTGGCCTGGGCCGTACCGGCAAGCTCGCCTCGATCACCATCATCACGATGCTGGTGGGCAACGGACTGTACCTGGTCAACATCCGGGTGGCATCGATCGCTGCCGAGGCCCGCCCCGACTACCTGGCCCGCGTTCCTCCCCAGCAGATAGCCGGCCCATTCAACCTGGACATCGGAACCCTCGTCTATGTGTTGCCGCACTCGGTGATCGCCCTGTCGATTGCCACCGTCATGTTTAATCAGTTGGCGGCCGCCCACAGCAACAATGATCTCGCGCTGATCAAGGAAACCCTCTCGCGCGGCCTGCGCATCATGGGAGTGGCAACAGTCTTCGGGGCCTCAGTGCTCCTCGCCCTGGCCATACCCCTGGGGATGCTGTTCTCCGGAGGGATCCGCCCCGACGGTGCCCTGAACGCGCTGCTGATCTCCCTGCTCGCGGTCGGCGCACCCTTCCTGAGCGCCAACTTCTTCCTGAACCGAGTGTTCTACGCTGCAGAGGACGCGGTCACGCCGCTGCGCATCCAACTCATCCTCTCCGTCGTCGGTGTAGGCCTGGCGCTTCTATCCGGGACGTTGTCACCGGAATACATCGTCCCGGCCCTAGCCGTGAGCTTCACCCTGGGCAACGTGATCGCCATCGTCGTCAGTCATCTGTTCCTCGTCCGCAAGATCGGCTCCTACGGCGCCGGGCACGTCTACGACATCCATGTGCGGCTGACTCTTGCCGGAATCGTTGCTGCCGCGGCTGGCTCGGCCGGGCTGTGGCTCTTCGGCGGCTACGAACTCGACGGCTTCGTCTGGCAGTCGGTGCCGGCCGCGTTCATCGTCCTCGCAGTCTGCGGAACGCTGATGGCCGCGATCTACCTGCTGATGCTCAAAGTCCTTCGCATCGAGGAATTGAAGGACTTCCTGGGTCCGCTGCTCGCCAGGTTTCGCCGGACCCAGTGAACCCAGCCCCGGGTTACCCGGGAAATACCCGGGTATCAAGGGTGCTGACCGGTAGCATTGGTAGGAATCATCAGCACTTCATCGTCGTGCTGGCCAGGAGATCCTGACCGGCGCCCATAATCCAGCCATTCCGCGGGAGGAACACGTGCCACAACCAGTAGATGTTGGTTCAGTATTGGGAGGCCGCTACAAGGTCACCGCCTACGTGCTGGCTTCTGCTGACCGGGATCTGGTGCTCGATGGGATGGACCAGGTCCTGAACCGGCCCGTCAGTATCCTAGTGGCCGCGGCTTCCAACGCGGACCAGATCGCGGCCACAGCGCGCGAGGTTGCGACCGGTGAACGCGCGGGGAATATCCAGGTGCTGGATCTGGGCGTTACGGACGAGAGTACCTATTTGGTAACCAACCGGGCGGCTGCAGCCGACCTGCTGGACCTGGTGGTGCCGCAGGACGAACCCGCACCCAGCGAGGATGAGCCATTCGTCGAGCCGTTCTTCACTGACACTCTCGGGTCGGAGATATTCGGGGGCCCACGGTCCACTGAGCCCGAGACGTACGACGACGATGACGACTATGTGTACGACGACGAAGAGCCCCGTGCTCCCCGCAAATCCCGTCTTCCGAAAGCGCGCCTACCCAGGTTCGGGAGAAACTCGTCATCCCCGGGCGCCGCAGGTGTAGCAAGCACCGCGGGTGTGGCAGGTGGTGCGGCAGTCCCAGGTGGCGACAGTGCGGGACAGTCATCATCCGCCCCATCTTCCGGGCCACAGGTCCCCCCTCCTCCCTCATCGGCGCCGCGGGTCACCGATCCAGGCAGTGCATCCAGCCGGGATCAGCCGAAGGTTTCGCTCTGGGAAGACAGCGATTATGAGTCCGATGATGATGTGACAAACGAAGCCCCGGGCCGCCCGGCCTCCCGTTTCCCTGCGGCAGCGGCCGCCGGTGGCACGGGTTCGGGGGAAGACAGCTACGACCTCGACGATGAGGATGACGACCGTGGGAACAACCCCAAGTACACCCGCGTCCTGGTTGGTGTAGTGCTGGCGATCATTCTCGTTACGGTGGTGGCGCTGGCCGCGAACCAGCTAACCGGCTCCTTCGGCACCGATCCTGCGGCAGGACCTGGGTCCAGCACCACCCAGGCAGAGGAGGAGCCAACGGATGAGGGGGCTGCCACCCCCACCCAGGAAGGGGAGGAGACCGCCGAGCCGTCAGTTGAACCGGTCGCCCCGGTGCCCACCGCTGTGACACGTCTGGTTCCCGATAACGCGGAGCTGAACGCGGAAAGCGATGCGGATCTTCCTCAGATCATCGACGGCAACCCCGGCAGCTTCTGGGGCAGCCTTGTTTTCGCGAACGAGACTTTCGGTGGCCTTGCGCAGAATATGGCCCTGGTTGTTGAACTCGAAGAGGAGTCGACCATCAACCAGATCCAGATTCAGCAGCTCAACGGGTCTGGCGGCAGTTTCACCGTGCTCCTGAATGATGAACCGACTCTCGAGGGTGCGGACCAAATTGCCCAGAGCTCGTTCACTGGACCCACCATCAACATACCTGTTCCTCCAGGAGCCGATGGCGAACCAGCTACGGCCCAGTACATCATCGTCAACCTCACCCAGTTGCCGCGCCTGACGAATGTGCAGGCAGTCTTCCCTTGGGGCGTACGCATCGCTGAGATCAGCGCTTCCTGACCCTCCCTCCTGAGTTGACCGGGGCAGCCCCGTAACGGAATAAGCTGGTCCATGAGACGGTTCTTATCAATAACCGCCTCGTCGAGCCCCCGGCTTCCGTGGTGGTGTCAACAAAGGAAGGTTCATTTAATCCGTGAGTACTGATACCGGCGTGTCCGGAACTACCAGCAACGACACACAGAAAATTCACGATGTCATCATCGTCGGCTCTGGCCCTGCAGGATACACCGCTGCGGTCTACACTGCCCGGGCCAATCTGGCGCCCTTGATGATTGCCAGTTCGGTGAAGGCTGGCGGTGAACTGATGAACACCACTGACGTAGAGAATTACCCAGGGTTCCCCGAGGGAGTTATGGGTCCGGACCTGATGGAACAGTTCGAGAAACAGGCTATCCGATTCGGTACGGAGATCCTCTTCGAGGATGTGACCAAGCTTGAACTGTCTGATGACATCAAGCGGGTCACAATCGGAACCGGAGAAACCTACCTGGCCCGTTCCATCATCGTCTCGACCGGATCTGAATATCGTGAACTGGGTCTTGAAGACGAGAAACGGTTGTCCGGCCATGGTGTGAGTTGGTGCGCCACATGTGACGGGTTCTTCTTCAAGGACCAGGATATTGCGGTGATCGGTGGCGGTGACTCGGCAATGGAGGAAGCACTCTTCCTCACCAAGTTTGCCCGTTCGGTGACTGTTGTCCACCGTAGGGACACCCTGCGGGCTTCAAAGATCATGCAGGACCGCGCCCTTGGCCATGAGAAGATCCGGTTCATCTGGAACTCCGAGGTAGTAGGGATCGATGGGGACGCAAAGGTCACCGGGCTAAGGCTCGCCAGCACCGTTGACGACTCCACCCAACAGCTCGACGTCACCGGAGTGTTTGTTGCCATTGGCAACGACCCTCGGGTGGACCTGGTCAAGGATCTTTTGGAGCTCACTTCAGAAGGAACCATCGCGGTTCAGGGCCGGACGTCGAAAACCTCACTCCCGGGCGTGTTCGCTGCGGGTGATGTCATTGACCCGACCTACCGCCAGGCAATTACCGCGTCCGGCTCCGGCTGTGTCGCTGCTATCGATGTTGAGCACTACCTGGCTGACCTCGGCGATTCGGTCGACACAGCGGCCGAAGTCCCCACCCCACCTGCTGAGCAGGTATCCGAAGAACCCAGCCTTATCGGCAACACCCAAGGAGAATCACTATGACCGCCAGAGAAGTAACAGACGCCTCGTTCGAGACCGACGTCCTCAAGTCAACCAAACCCGTTCTGGTCGATTTCTGGGCCGAGTGGTGCGGACCCTGCAGGAAGTTGTCACCAATCCTCGACGAAATCGCCGGAGAACATGCTGAAAAGGTTGATGTTGTGAAACTCAACGTCGATGACAATCCCGCAACCGCAGCCAAGTATGGGATCACTTCGATTCCGGCCGTCTACGTCTTCAAGGATGGAGTTGTTGCCGCGCAGTCGATTGGCGCGAAGCCCAAGACCGTCCTCGAGCAGGAGTTTGCTGAGTTCATCAAGTAGGTCATCGTCTCGAATTGCAGTCCCAGGAGCCGTCGCGCCAAAGAGGTGCGGCGGCTCCTTCCGTTTAAGAGGTGGGCAACAAACTAAGTGCCCTCCGGTAGCGGATGTGAATGAAATACATGTGCCCGAGGCCGCTGTCAAGCGGGCAGCTAAAAATTACGAGTCATGTGGATCGTGGTTTCACGTGAAACCATTGCCGTCGCCCGCAAGACTGGATCGCCACTAGTAGAGATCCACGCGACTCAGGAAGCCCGGCGACCTACCTCGCGTTGTTGCGTCCAGAGCTATCGCGCCCGACCCCAGCTGCGCTCGAATAGCAAGGCTCTTATGGTTGGCTTGAACACACCGTGATAGGCGGCTACGGACAAATTTGATGGTCCCGGTTGAGTCTGTCTCAGATCGCTCGACCTCAATCCATGCGTCAGGTGACCCATAGATTGAGAAAGTTGCGAATCCCCCATAACGTCAATAGCTAGCGGAGCGCCAGTTCTGGTTGACGAAATACTCTGGATACTCGTTTCACATGAAAAATGGCGAGCGGTAGACCGGTAACACCAGGTCTCCCTGATTGGTCCAGCTCCTACCGGGCTTGGCATGTATGACTGCGAAATTGTCCGACACCCGATATTACTGAGCCTTCTTCAGTCCTGCCTGCTCACTGATGAGGGCGGCCCTGATGAATTGCCGTGACCTATCCAAAATAGCCAGCACCGACAGACAATCCTGTATAACGAGCCTAAAGGGGGTAGTCCCAGACAGACCGCTATCTCCTTGGGTCCAAATACAGCTTGCCGAGCAGCCGTGCATAAGCTGCCCACATCCATATCGAGGGTAGGGTTCCTTATGTTTCACGTGAAACTCTGGTGCAGCTCAACACAGACCCGCTGGACCCCAATCAGGGCCTCTAGTCAACCAACGAGGCATAGTCATCGAACAGGTAGCACCGAATTGAGCGGAGTCCACCTTCTACCCACGTCGAGCTCAATTCTCGTACGATTCCACGCAGCATGCGTTCCTACGGCTGCGTATCTGGTCATTTCAAAAAATTACTGTCGGAGTGAAGTATGGAAGCGCTTGGATTGGTGGGACTGTCGATTCCTACCGATGCCAGGGCTCCCGGGATCGGTGTTTCACGTGCAACATGCATACGATCCAGCCGAGGTACCGAACCACAGCGGGCAGCGGTCCATCTTTCACATTACACCGGGTGTCAGCGGCGGTTTCACGTGAAACCCGCCAACCCACCCATTCGGTCCAGCAGAATCAGAGAGCTTCCCGGCTCGTAGCCAGGTCTTGGCGAGCTGGAGCGAATCAGTTTCACGTGAAACGACCGAACAGGCACATTGTGGTAACGCGGGTGTCTGTTTTAGTGCCTTTTCGGACCAAAAAGAGAGCCTGGGCAAGAAAATCTGAGACGTCAGTCGCCTAATTGAAGGCACCGACAGCCCTGCCGGGCTACCTCAGCCCGAGATCTACGCCAGGCGAATACATCCCTGTTTCACGTGAAACATCTCATCAACTGTTTCACGTGAAACAGGATCGGTTACTGTGAGGGCTGACCAGATCCCAATACGCCCATGATCCGATTCAGATCGTCAACACTGGCGAACTCAATGCTGACTTTACCCTTCCGGGCACCAAGCGTGATCTTGACGTTGGTATCCAAGCGATCGGACAGCGAAGTAGCAAGGTAGTCCAAGCGTTCATGGCGGGCGCCCGCTCGGGGGCTGGATGATTTGACCGGCCGCCTGAGCCCATCGTTCATCGACACCAGCTCCTCGGTAGTACGTACCGAAAGACCTTCAGCAACAATCTTCTGTGCCAGCTTCTCCATCTCTACCTGGTCACTCAGTCCGAGCAGCGCCCTGGCATGTCCTGCCGAGATGATGCCAGCCGCGAGTCGCCGCTGAACGAGGGGCGGAAGCTTCATCAGTCGCAGGGTGTTGGATATCTGGGGACGGGACCTGCCGATTCGTTCGGCCAACTCATCGTGGGAGCAACCGAAATCATCCAAGAGTTGCTGATACGCAGCCGCTTCCTCAAGCGGGTTCAGTTGACTACGATGCAAGTTCTCCAGAAGCGCGTCCCTGAGAAGATCATCGTCAGTAGTCGATCGAATGATGGCCGGCACAGCGTCCAGCCCAGCTTCTCGGGTAGCCCGCCACCGCCGTTCACCCATGACCAGTTCATAGGGCTGATCACCACCCTCGGAAGAGGGGCGAACCACAATGGGCTGTAGTACACCAATCTCCCGAATAGAGTTGACCAGTTCCGCCATCTCGTCTTCATCAAAGACGCTACGAGGCTGCTTCCGGTTGGCATGGATGAGGTCAACCTGGATCTCGGCGAAGGTTGCACCCGGCACTGTCATCAGAACTGGGCCACTCTCAGCGACAGTGGTTTCACGTGAAACACCATCCCCACCGGGAACCACCTCTGAAACAGATTCGGCAGTGAACGTGTCGTCAGCTGCGGTATTCTCATTCACGTCGGCATCCACAGCTGAAGGACTCACCATTGTCTCGGTTGGGAGACCGGATTCCGCACCGGGTGTGAATTCGGTCTTCTCGGTGTCCTGCTCAGGCGCTTCCCGCTCTATTGGAGCTGATGCGGTCTCGCCCTTGTTTGCGGCTTCGGGCCTTCTGGTCGTCTTGTCACGGCTCGCGGTGGTGGCGGCTCTCTTTGGAGAGTTGCGTTTGGCCTCACGGGTGGGAGCTCTGAGAGCCTCCTTGTTGATGCCGGACCCTGTTCGCGTTGAAGTTCCACCCGGTGTATCACGCTCTGCGGCGCGCGCACCTCGTTCGGGTGCTGCCGGGAAAAACATGTCAGCTGGTCGCCCACTGCGGGGAGCGGGGGATTCTGCCGTCTCTGCGGGTTCGCTTGCTGGGGCACTCGGAATAAGCGCACCCAGTCCACGCCCTAATCCGCGTCGCTTCTCAACCATGAGCCGGTCCCTTCAGATGCGCAGAATCAATCTGCAGAGTTTGTTGTTGATCCCATAGTACTGCGGTGAATCGCGGATACCCGCGACTTGCGCTAGCTGCGTTCAGCTATTTCGGACGCAGCTTCAAGGTAGGAGAGCGCACCGCTGGACGAAGGGTCATAGGTCATGACGGTCTGCTGGTAGCTGGGCGCTTCCGAAATCCGCACCGACCGGGGGATTACTGCCTTGAGAACCTGCTTGGGGAAGTGTTCACGAACCTCAGAAGCTACCTGGGCGGCAAGATTTGTCCGGCCGTCATACATCGTCAGGAGAATCGTAGACACCACGAGCTCTGCATTGAGGTGCTTCTGGATCATTTCGATGTTCTTCAGCAGCTGGCTCAGCCCTTCCAATGCGTAGTACTCACATTGGATTGGGATCAGAACCTCCTGGGCGGCAACAAACGCATTGACGGTGAGAAGGCCAAGGCTGGGTGGACAATCGATAAAGATGTAGTCGAGACGTTCCTCGCCTTGCTCCGCACGTTCCCGCGCGTAGACATCGATTGCGCGCCGCAGTCGTTGTTCCCTGGCTACCAGTGACACCAGCTCAATCTCCGCGCCGGCCAAATGGATGGTCGCAGGAGCGCACAAAAGATTTGATATGTCGGGGCACTGGGCCACCACCTGCCCGAGCGGGAGGTCATCTATCAGGACATCGTAAATGCTATCCACTTCCGCGTGGTGCGGAACGCCAAGGGCGGTGGAAGCGTTTCCTTGCGGGTCAATATCGATTACCAGTACGTTCAACCCTGCGGCGGCAAGAGCCGCGGCAATGTTGACCGTCGTGGTCGTCTTTCCAACTCCGCCCTTCTGGTTACTGACCGTGAACACCCTGGTGGCCCGTGGACGCGGAAGAGTTCTACCGCTCAACTTTTCCCGGCGTCGGTTCTCGTTGGCTAGTTCCCTGGCCAACGGGGTGCTGTCGTCTATCGCATCCATAATGTTCCTTTGTGGTGCATTTGACGAAGCTGGACGTTCGGTTCCGGTCTTTTGAGCGGCAGCAGTCGATATGGTCGTTTCACGTGAAACATAATCGGTTGTCGACTGCTCAACAACCGCTTCCGGTTGAATAGTGTTCTGGTCGACAGAAAGGGAAGCACGATCAGCAATGAGCGGCTGCGTCCGCTTTGGAGTGTCTTTCGGGGTCACGCGGGATAACTCACTTTCACCATGCCGGGGTCCGGTCCTACTTCAAGAGTAGCCGGTGGGCAAAGACTAACCAGCCCCAGGTAGTCGTTCGCCGGAAGATTCGCTAGAGAAAACGAAGAACTACCCGACCAGGACGCGTACTACTGTGGTCGGTTGTTCGAGAAGTTCTCCACCGACCTGTTGCACAGTCACATCCCGGCCCCCAAGCTTGCGGATGAGCTTCCGCGACTTGGCCACTTCCTCGGGCGCACTCTGGCCCTTGATAGCCAGAAGCTCGCCCTTCCCCTGGAGAATTGGGATAGTCATCGCCGCCAGCCCGCCGAGCGCCGACACTGCGCGTGCGGTGACAACTGTTGCTTCGACCTTACCGACGGCTTCCTCAGCGCGGCCCCTGAACACCTCAACGTTGGGGAGCTCCAGGTCAGTAATTACCTCACGAAGCCAGATCACGCGGCGCTCAAGTGGTTCGATGAGGGTCAAGGATAGATCCGGGCGCGCGATTGCAAGGGCAATGCCCGGCAGTCCGGCACCACTACCGACGTCGGCAACCATGGCTTCGGAGGGGAACAACTCAGCAATGACCGCGCAGTTGAGCACATGCCGGCTCCACAGTCGCGGTACCTCCCGGGGGCCCAGGAGCCCACGTTCGATTCCACTTGTTGCCAGGTGCTCGACATAACGTTCCGCCAAGTCGAATCGGGCCCCAAAAAGTGTATGGGCGGCCCGGAGGTCGGACTCACTGATCTCAGCCATGACTAGGTGTCCAGTCCGAAACCGTCAGGAGTCCGCAGGCGAGACGACGATGTGTCGGCCAGAGCCCTCACCCTCGGACTCACTAATGGACCCGAGTTCAGCCACCACATCATGCACAATTTTTCGTTCGTAAGCTGACATAGGTTCGAGCGCAACCTCGTCACCAGTTTCCTTAGCCTTCTTCACGGCGTCGGCAGCAATGTCACGGAGTTCCTTGCCACGCACCTCACGGAAGCCGTCGATGTCCAATACGAGGCGAGACCGGTTGTCAGTTGAGGTGAGTACAGACAGCCGGGCTAGCTCCTGCAGTGCCTCGAGCACTTCACCGTCCTTGCCCACCAACCCGTTCAACGACCCGCTCGAGGGATCCTCGGACACAATCGAAATGTAGGTGCGTCCGTTCCTGACCTCAATGTCGATGTCCCCATCGATATCCGCGATGTCCAGAAGCTCTTCAAGGTAGTCAGCCGCGACGTCACCCTCATCTTCCAAACGACTTATGGTGACCGGAGATTCGCTGTCCTGTGCCGCACTTTCGATCGACTCGTCTGCACCATCTGCTGCGGGAACATTCTCTGCGGTCATTTTTTCTTCCTGTTCTTACGCTGCGGCTGGGTGCGCTGCCCCTTGGTCTCGATTACCTCTTCGACGACTGGCTCGGACTTCTTCTCGCCGAGGAGCGGCATCATCGGCAGGCCCTTCTTGGCACGACGCTCGGCCAGTGCCTTTGCTGCTGGCGAACCAGGGGTAGGCATGCGACGAATCACATAGAACTGCTGGGCCATCGTCCAGATGTTCGTCGTTGTCCAGTAGATCAGAACACCGATCGGGAAGTTGATGCCACCAATACCGAAGACCAACGGGAGGATGTAGAGCATCAGTTTCTGCTGTCGCATGAAGGGGCTCTGCATGGCCTCTTCCGACATGTTCTTGGCCATAATCTGCTTCTGGGTGATGAACTGCGACGCCGTCATCGCCAGAATCATGATCACCGACAGAATGATGACGCTGACGTTCGCGTTCTCGCCGAAGCTCCCCAGAAAAGTTGAGGACAGTGGCGCCCCGAAGATGGTCGCATCATCGAACTGACGAACCTCCTGGGTGGTCATTGCACCGATGGTTTCGCCGGTCTCGGAGGCCCGGGAGACACCATTGAGCACAGTAAAGAGGGCGAAGAAGAACGGCATCTGGATCAAAATGGGAAGGCAGGCAGCGAACGGATTGGTGCCGTGCTTCTTGTACAGGGCCATCTGCTCTTGGGTCATCGCCTGCCGAGAGAGCTGATCGGTTTTGCCCTTGTACTTCTTCTGCAGCTTCCGCAGGTCAGGCTGCAGCGCCTGCATCCCTCGCTGGGCTTTGATCTGCTTGACGAACACCGGGATCAGAGCCGCACGGATCACAACCACGAGGCCGACGATCGAGAGCGTCCAGGTCCAGCCCGACGCCCCATCCATCCCCAGGAAAGTGAACCCGTCGTGGAAGAACGTCATGATCCATGACACCAACCATTGGAACGGGAAAAGGATGGTACCGAAGAAATCCATAGCTATTTGCTCCTCAGGCCGCCGAGCGGCTTTCGTCATCAGCGGGAATCACAGGATGATTCAGCACAACAATTTGGGGTATTTTTCCCGGGGGGAAAGTCCGTCCGCCGGTGGGGACGTGATCCACACCGCCGTCGTTCCAGGGGTGGCATCGGCAGATCCGCCGCATGGCCAGGCCGCTACCTTTGAGGGCGCCATGCACGGTGACCGCTTCCAGCGCGTAGGCCGAGCAGGAAGGAAAGAACCTGCAGACGGGCCCATACAAGGGAGAGATGACCGTTCGATACAGCTTTAGGAGACCGATCATTGAGTTCGCCGGCAGGTCACGGAACTGGGAAACAGGAGAGTCGGCAGTGCTCATGTGCTGCCTCTCTTCCTGCTGGATGCTGAGTCAAATGCCCGGTCGAAGTCGCTAGCGAGCTGACTCCAGGTTGCATCAGCGGCAGGGGGCAGCGCGCGAACCACCACGGCCAGTCCGCTGGGATGCCGAGAGAGGGCTGACGCCGCCATTTGTCTTAGTCTCCTCTTAACGAGGTTTCGTGTCACTGCGTTCCCGACTGCCTTCGAGACGATAAATCCGAACCTGCTGGGATCTGTCTCAGACGTGGTTACCGCATATAACACCAAGTTCCGGCGCCCAGATCGGGAGCCGGAACGTACGGTATGGGTGAAGTCGGTTGCTGTCCGGACCCTGTTGCTACGCGCCAACATTTAGAGATTCCGGAACAGCTGGGTTGCTGTGACGTGTTGCGTCGCTGAACAGACCCGCGTCTTCGTCAAACTAGCTGCGGCAGCTTATGCCGACAGCTCGGTGCGGCCTTTGCCACGGCGTGCTGAAAGGATGGCTCGGCCAGCGCGGGTGCGCATCCGAAGGCGAAAGCCGTGCTTCTTAGCCCGGCGGCGGTTATTCGGCTGAAAGGTCCGCTTGCTCACTGTATTTACTCCAAGACAATCTTAGGATGCGTCCAGTCTGTTGCTACAAGGGGGAAGAACAGACTGGCGATTCGACGTGTGTTGTCTGCGGCTGGAGCAGGGGCCGTGCAGGTCGGTTCAGTGAACCGGTGCGCAGGCATGCAAAATGCAGACATATAGGACTACATAACGTTAGGCGACCGTGCCCACGCCAGTCAAACTGGGGCGGTCCGGTACCGATGGGGCGACCCTGTGGTGTTCTTTTGTTCAAAATCTGTGGACAACTCTACTTCCCATGTCCCGAAACACCCCCCGACGTGCTACCTGACGGACCCCCTGCAGGCCCGGAGACCAGCTATCTTCTGCACTACCCATCCTCTAGTCTTGCCCAAGAGCCATTTATCCACTATCTGTGCATAACCCTGTGGATGATGGCCATTTTTTCGATGGACATGGTGAGAGGTATTTGTGGGCCCGGACGAGATAAACGACGTAGGGAGTTCCTGGCGTAAGGTCATCCGCACCCTGGAACACGATGAACGGGTGACTCCGCGGCAACGCGGCTTCGTCGTGCTGGCTCAGGCGCAAGGGTTGATCGGGACCACCTTGTTAGTTGCTGTCCCCAATGAGCTGACACGTGAGGTCCTGCAGACCCATCTGAAGGCCGCGCTCGACGAGGCCCTTCGGGCGGTTTTCCGGGAGGACCTGCAGTGCGCTTTCGTCATCGATCCTGAATTGACCCCGGTCGAGGTGGAAGATTCCGAACCGGCGCAGGTAAGCGAACCTATTCGGGAAGAGACCAAGCCTGCACCCACTCTTCCGAGTAACTCCCACGAGTTTGGGCGCCTCAATCCGAAGTACATCTTCGATACCTTCGTTATCGGTTCGTCGAACCGTTTCGCCCACGCTGCAGCGGTCGCCGTCGCCGAAGCTCCGGCCAAGGCCTACAACCCGCTTTTCATCTATGGGGATTCCGGGCTGGGAAAGACTCACCTGCTCCATGCGATTGGGCACTATGCCCGTCATCTGTACACGGGCATCCGGGTCCGTTACGTGAACTCCGAAGAGTTCACTAACGACTTCATCAACTCCATCCGTGACGATGAAGGAACAAGTTTCAAGCAGACCTACCGAAACGTGGACATCCTGCTCATTGACGACATCCAGTTTCTGTCCGGGAAGGACCGCACCCAGGAGGAGTTCTTCCATACGTTCAATGCGCTCCACAACCACAACAAACAGGTGGTCATCACTTCTGACCTACCCCCGAAGCAACTTTCCGGGTTTGAGGAGCGGATGCGATCACGGTTCGAGTGGGGTCTGCTCACGGACATCCAGCCCCCCGAACTCGAAACGAGAATCGCTATTCTGCGGAAGAAAGCGATCAGTGAGGGGATGAGTGCCCCTGACGATGTTCTTGAATACATCGCATCCAAGATTTCCACCAATATCCGCGAGCTCGAGGGCGCACTGATCCGGGTCACTGCCTTCGCCAGCCTGAATCGCCAGCCAGTCGATGTGACGCTGGCCGAAGTGGTCCTGAAGGATCTGATCACTGACGACGGTGCCCAGGAAATCACTTCCGCGGTGATCATGGCGCAGACGGCTGACTACTTCCAGATCAGCATGGAGGAGCTGTGCAGCAAATCGAGAACGCGCACGCTCGTCACTGCCCGGCAGATTGCCATGTATCTGTGCAGGGAGCTGACCGATATGTCCCTTCCCAAGATTGGCCAGGAACTCGGCGGCCGCGACCACACCACCGTCATCCACGCCGACCGGAAGATTCGCGAACTCATGGCAGAGCGCCGCGCCATCTTCAATCAGGTCACGGAACTTACCAACCGGATCAAACATCGCCGGAAAGACGCCTAACTACAGCAGTGGTATTAACAGGTGTGGATAGAACTGTGGATAACCAGTCGAACAACCCGCTTAAAAATGAGGACAACTTTCCTTGGGCTGTGGATCCCCGGAAATTCAACGAATTTGCCCACACCCCGCGCCGAGCGCCCGTAACTTCTATACACAGGTTGTCAACAGGCGTACCCCAGCGGCTGGCGGCTCAACAGAGGTTATCCACAGTTTCAACAGGCGTTACTACCACTACGAACCTTAAACCCAAGAGTTTTCCAAATAACATTTTCCCTCCTGGCTCACCGCCCCCTGCCCCGCGCCAAATGCCAAAAACCCGTCGCGAAACGCCTCGCGCAGTCAGGCTAAGCTTTCTGTAAGTAATGTTGTTCCCTACCCTGCGGCAGATTCCTCCCCACCCGCCGGCTACGCGACTTCGCAAGATCCCCGAAAGAGAAAGGCGGCACCCTTCAGTGAAATTCAGAGTTGAGCGGGATGTACTGGCTGAGGCCGTGACCTGGACAGCGCGCTCCCTGTCCCCTCGCCCACCCGTTCCGGTGCTCTCTGGCCTGCTGATCAAAGCTTCAGGCGGATCGCTCAGCCTTGCCAGCTTCGACTATGAGATCTCAGCCCGCCTTGAAATTCCTGCCGATATCGCCGAAGAGGGAACCATCCTTGTGTCAGGGCGTCTTCTGGCTGACATTTGCCGAAGTCTGCCCTCTGCCCCGGTAGAAGTGGAAACCGAAGGTACCAAGGTCACCTTGACTTGCCGGAACAGCCGGTTCAACCTCGCGACGATGCCCGAGGGAGAGTACCCGGAACTCCCCACACCGCCCGAGGTTAGTGGAGTTGTCGACGGCGACGCCTTCGCCCAGGCCGTTTCCCAGGTGATCATTGCCGCAAGCCGCGACGATACGCTTCCGATCCTGACCGGAGTCAGGATGGAGATCGAGGATGATCTCATTACACTGCTGGCTACTGACCGGTACCGGCTCGCCCTTCGCGAAGTGACCTGGAAGCCCAGGACCCCCGGTATTTCCACAAGCGCTCTCGTCAAAGCGAAAACACTCAACGAGGTCGCCAAGACTCTCGGCAGTTCTGGCGACCTCAGCATCGCGCTATCGAATGACCGTGAGCTGATCGGTTTCGAAAGTGGCGGCCGCAGGACAACTTCGCTGCTTGTCGACGGCGACTATCCCAAGATCCGGGCCCTCTTTCCCGAAAGTACCCCGATTCATGCCACCGTCGAGACAAGTGTCCTTGTCGAAGCGGTTCGACGGGTATCACTGGTGGCCGAACGAAATACCGCTGTCAGGATGGCCTTCAGCCCCGGTCAGGTAACCCTCGACGCTGGCACCGGTGAAGACGCCCAGGCCTCTGAGGCCATCGAGGCGACCTTGGATGGGGATGACATTACGGTCGCCTTCAACCCGCATTACCTGAGCGAGGGTCTTGGCGCCTTCAACAGCAAATTCGTGCGTTTTTCATTCACCACGCCACCAAAGCCCGTGGTTATTTCTGCCCAGGAAGATGCCACCGGCGAGGACCGCACCGACTACAGGTACCTGCTGATGCCGGTACGCATGGCCAACCAGTAACCATCCAGGGAATCAATTCCCCGTCCCCCTTACCGACCCCAGGAAGCGAAGCAGAAATGCACATTGGCCTCATCGGACTCGGAAAAATGGGATTCAACATGCGGGAAAGGCTTCGGCGCAAGGGCCTGACCGTGACTGGGTTTGACCGGAACCCGGAGCTGACCGACGTGCCCTCGCTGGAGGCACTCGTGGCCAACCTCCCAACACCGCGCGTGGTGTGGGTGATGGTCCCATCGGGTGAAGCCACGCGGACGGTTATTGCAGAACTCGGGAACCTGTTGGACGGTGGGGATCTGGTGATCGACGGAGGAAACTCACGCTTCACTGAAGACCAGGCAAACGCTGGAGTGCTCGAGAACCAGGGCATCGCCTTCGTTGATTGTGGAGTTTCCGGGGGAATCTGGGGGCTCGAGAACGGCTATGGGCTAATGGTGGGTGGCTCGGACACCGACGTTGAACGGGTACTCCCCGTCTTTGACGCGTTACGCCCGGACGGCCCTCGTGAAGAAAGCTTTGTCCATGTCGGTGACGTTGGGGCAGGGCATTACGCCAAGATGGTCCACAACGGTATTGAATACGGACTGATGCAGTCCTACGCCGAAGGGTACGAACTTCTGGCAGCGAAAGACATTATCAAGGACGTCCATGGGACTTTCCAGGCCTGGCAACACGGCACTGTTGTCAGATCCTGGCTGCTGGATTTGCTCGTAAAGGCCCTGGAGGAAGACCCTGCACTGAGCCGAATCGCCGGATACGTTGAGGATTCGGGCGAAGGAAGATGGACAGTCGAAGAAGCAATAGCCAGTGAGGTTCCGGTACCGGCGATCACCGCTGCCCTGTTTGCCCGGTTCTCTTCGCGCCAGGACGATGCACCAGCCATGAAAATGGTTGCGGCGTTGCGTAACCAGTTTGGTGGGCACCCGGTTCGCGCACCCAGGGAGTCCGCGTGAGTGGAGCATTGTGTACGTTCAGCATCTGTCTCTGACGGATTTCCGAAGCTATAGCCAGGTAGAGGTCCCTCTTGAGGCCGGCACAACAGTCTTCGTTGGTCCCAATGGGGTTGGTAAAACCAACATCGTCGAAGCCATCGGCTATCTTGCTTCCCTCTCCTCGCATCGTGTCAGCACTGACAAGCCGCTGATTGCTTTCGACGCCGACCGGGCCCTGATTCGTGGCAGGCTCGTCCGAGGAACCCAGACCACGAGCGTCGAGGTGGAAATCAATGCCGAGCGGGCCAACCGTGCCCGGATAAACCGGGCGAATCCAGTCAGGGCCAGCAACGCCGCCGGTATTCTGCGCACCGTACTCTTTGCACCTGAGGATCTGGCGCTGGTGAAGGGGGACCCTTCGAATCGCCGCCGTTTCCTCGACGATCTGATGGTGACGCTGCTCCCGCATCGCGCCGGTATCGGCGGGGACTATGAGCGAGTTCTCAAGCAGCGCAATGCGCTGCTGAAATCCGCACGGACTACGGGTAGGTTTACCGCCTCCCATGAGGCAACCCTTGACGTCTGGGATCAGCACCTTGCCGAGACCGGCGCCAGGCTGGTGCATGCCAGACTTGAGGTCCTTCGGCAGCTACAACCCCATCTGCAGCACGCCTACCACCAGCTCACTGATGGGTCCAAGGTGGCACTGGCGTGTTACCGGTCGACCCTGGCGGGCCCTGCGGGCGAGGGACAGCCCGCCGAGGATGAGGCGCTCAATGGGATGAGCGTGGATGAGATAACTGTGAGATTCCTCGCCGAACTCCTGTCCCACCGGAAAAGGGAACTGGATCGGGGCATCTCGCTGGTCGGCCCGCATCGCGATGACATCGAGCTGATCCTTGGCGGAACCATTGCAAAGGGCTATGCCTCCCACGGTGAGACCTGGTCCATGGCATTATCCTTGCGACTCGGATCCTATTACTTGCTCATCGAGGATGATCACACTCCCGGAGGGACACCTGTCCTCATTCTCGACGACGTTTTCGCCGAACTCGATGCCAACCGCAGGAAGAAACTTGCAGCGATTGTCAGTGGCGCCGAACAGGTGTTGGTCACAGCGGCGGTGGGGGATGACATTCCCGATTCCCTGGCGGGACAGCAGTTCCGGGTAGTCCCGGGAGGGTTGGCCGATGGCGGACAGGACTGACCCAACCTCCGAGGACCCAGTGGGTAATGCCCCTCCTCCGGGTACCCCCTTGTCCGCTGCCCCATTTTCCAGCGCCGCAGCGGACGGAGACGATTCCACCAAGTCCCCGCCCCTGACCGAGGAATCCTATTTTGATGCTCCGCAGTCCCTGCTGAACCGGGTGCGTGATGCCTCGAAAGGCCGCGGAAACACGCGGTTGCCGGCGGGACGCCGTGATTCGGCCCCGCCCAAACGCCGCCATACCGGGTCGGTGACCTACACCGGGCGCGATCCGGAGGGCCTGGGAAATGTCTTTAATAGACTGTTGAGCGAGCGGGGCTGGAAGTCACCGGTAGCCGTCGGCTCGGTGCTTGCGCGCTGGGATGAGTTGGTTGGACAGGAGATAGCACTCCATTGCCGCCCCGAGAGCTTTGATGGAAATACTGTGTTGGTTCGGTGCGATTCGACTGCCTGGGCAACCCAACTGCGGTTGATCAGCCCTATGTTGATCCAGCGGTTCGATGCTGAGCTGGGAAGTGGGGTCGTGACGCGCATTTCGGTGTTGGGTCCTTCATCTCCGAACTGGCGAAAAGGCGGACGGACGGTCAAGGGCCGGGGGCCACGGGACACCTATGGATAGGACCGGAGGTCATATGCTCAGCTCCACCACTCTTGCCAGTTCGGTAAACGCCGTGTAGGGCTCTGCATTGCCCTCGGGAGGTATCCGGACTTGGCAGGTGCCCTCCCGGTCGCTCCTAACCGGCTTTATTCGCCAGTAGGGGCCTGTTTAGTGCGGTATTGGCGCGCACGGCAAGGTAGAATGGCTGTAGTGGGCATTCCCGAGGGGATGCCTTCAAACTGTTACCTGTTCGACAGGAAAAACAGTTCAGCTATTCACCGATTGATTCCTACCTTTGAGGAGCCGACAGCGCCTGTGGCTAATGACAACGAGCTGGACGCCAACACCCAGGGCACTGCGCAGCCGACTGCTGGCGCCCAAAATGGGACCACCGGCTATGACGCGAGTGATATCAGCGTCCTGGAGGGTCTTGAAGCCGTCCGTAAACGCCCCGGCATGTATATCGGTTCCACCGGTCCCCGGGGTCTGCACCACCTGGTCAATGAGGTGGTGGATAACTCGGTTGATGAGGCGCTAGCCGGGTATTGCGACACGATCAAGGTGACGCTTCTGGCGGACGGGGGTGTCCGGGTCATCGACAACGGCCGCGGTATCCCCGTGGACATGCATCCCACCGAAGGACGCCCCACTGTCGAGGTGGTTATGACTATCCTGCACGCCGGAGGCAAGTTCGGTGGCGGAGGCTATGCGGTGTCCGGTGGACTACACGGAGTCGGCATTTCAGTGGTCAACGCGCTCTCGGCGCGGGTGGAAACCGAGGTCAAGCGGCAGGGATATGTTTGGAACCAGTCTTTCGCCGATGGTGGTAAGCCTGTGGGCGAGCTCCGCCGCGGCGCTGAAACTACCGAAACCGGCACCACCCAGACGTTCTACCCCGATGCCACCATCTTTGAGACGGTGGAATTCGATTTCGAAACCCTTCGGGCACGGTTCCAGCAGATGGCCTTCCTCAACAAGGGACTGCGGATCATCCTGGTGGATGAGCGCGTTGTCGAGGTGGAAACCGAAGAAATCGCAGAGTCTTCCGAGGACGATGGCGTCAGCGAGGACGCCCCGAAGCACCGCCAGGTCGACTACATGTATGAGAACGGACTGCTTGACTACGTCAATCACCTGAACTCCTCGAAGCGCGTCGATGTCATCCACGAGGATGTCATCGGATTCGAGACCGAAGATACCGAGCGCAAGATCGCTGTCGAGGTAGCAATGCAGTGGACCAGTGCCTACTCGGAGAGCGTCCACACCTACGCCAATACGATCAACACCCATGAAGGTGGCACGCACGAAGAGGGTTTCCGTGCGGCCATGACCTCGTTGATCAACCGGTACGCCCGTGACAAGAACATCATCAAGGAAAAGGACGAGAACCTCACGGGGGATGACATCCGTGAGGGTCTGACAGCAGTCATTTCCGTCAAGCTTTCCGAACCGCAGTTTGAGGGCCAGACGAAGACCAAGCTGGGCAACTCCGAGGCAAAGGGCTTTGTGCAGCGTGTCGTCACCGATCAGCTCGGTGACTGGTTAGAACGGAACCCCGGCCCTGCCCGGGACGTGATCCGAAAATCAATCCAGGCCGCTCAGGCCCGGCTTGCTGCACGCAAGGCCAGGGAGTCCACCCGCCGGAAGGGGCTCCTGGAATCCGGCGGCATGCCTGGCAAGTTGAAGGACTGCCAGTCAAAGGACCCCTCAAAGTCGGAGATCTACATCGTGGAGGGAGACTCCGCAGGTGGTTCGGCCGTGCGGGGCCGGAATCCTGACACCCAGGCGATCCTCCCGCTGCGAGGGAAGATCCTGAATGTGGAGCGGGCGAGGCTTGATCGCGCGCTGGGCAACAGTGAGGTCCAGGCGATGATCACTGCCTTTGGCGCCGGCATTGGTGAGGACTTCGACGTCGCGAAAGCCAGGTACCACAAGATTGTGCTGATGGCCGATGCCGACGTTGATGGTCAGCACATCACGACGCTGCTCCTGACGCTCCTCTTCCGTTATATGCGGCCGCTGATCGAGAACGGCTACGTGTACCTGGCCCAGCCGCCGCTCTACCGGATCAAGTGGTCAAATGCCACCCACTCTTATGTCTTCAGTGACCGGGAGCGGGATGAAGTGATCAAGATGGGGCTGGCGAACAACCAGCGACTGCCGAAGGAAAACGGTGTCCAGCGTTACAAGGGCCTCGGTGAGATGAACTACACCGAGCTGTGGGAGACCACCATGGATCCGGACAACCGTACGTTGCTCCAGGTCACCGTTGATGATGCTGCTGCCGCCGACCAGATTTTTTCGGTCCTGATGGGTGAAGATGTGGAATCACGGCGAAACTTCATCCAGCAGAACGCGAAGGACGTTAGGTTCCTCGACATTTAGCGGGAATGAGGCGACGGTCGAGCGTCGCCATCCTTTCCAACGGCCTTGATACTTAGAAAACTGAACGGAACTGACGTATGAGCGACGAAGAAACACCCGACCTTCCCCTTGAAGGGCGGGTCCTCGCCGATCGGGTTGAGCAGGTCGACCTGCAGACGGAAATGCAGCGGTCCTACCTGGATTACGCGATGGCAGTGATTGTCGGCCGCGCGCTCCCGGATGTGCGAGACGGGCTTAAGCCGGTGCACCGCAGGGTTCTGTACGCAATGTTCGACGGCGGCTACCGTCCGGACCGCTCCTTCAACAAGTGTGCCCGGGTGGTGGGTGAGGTCATGGGCCAGTATCACCCCCATGGCGACACAGCGATCTACGATGCCCTGGTACGCCTGATCCAGGACTGGACCATGCGCTATCCCCTTGCCCTGGGACAGGGAAACTTCGGCTCACCCGGCAATGATGGCGCTGCTGCTCCCCGGTATACCGAAACCAAAATGGCCCCTCTCGCCATGGAAATGGTGCGGGATATCGACGAGGAAACAGTCGATTTCCAGGACAACTATGACGGGAAGAACCAGGAACCGACGATCCTCCCGGCCCGGTTCCCCAACCTCCTGGTGAACGGATCCTCCGGCATCGCCGTCGGTATGGCCACCAACATCCCCCCGCACAACCTGCGGGAGGTCGCCTCGGGTGTTCAGTGGTACCTCGAGAACCCCGATGCAACCAAGGAGGAGCTCCTCGAGGAACTCCTGATTCGGATCAAGGGACCGGATTTCCCCACCGGCGCACAGATCCTGGGCCACAAGGGCATCGAGGACGCCTATCGGACCGGCCGCGGATCGATCACCATGCGGGCAGTGGTGAACGTTGAGGAGATCCAGGGCCGTACCTGCCTGGTGGTCACCGAGTTGCCGTACCAGGCTAATCCGGACAACCTGGCCATCAAGATTGCAGACCTCGTCAAGGATGGCAAGATCAGTGGTATCGCCGACCTGCGCGATGAGACCTCGGGTCGCACCGGCCAGCGGCTGGTCGTTGTGCTCAAGCGCGACGCCGTCGCGAAGGTGGTCCTGAACAACCTGTACAAGCACACTCAGCTGCAGGACAATTTCAGCGCCAACATGCTGGCCATCGTCGACGATGTTCCCCGCACTCTAAGCCTGGACGCCTTTATCCGCCACTGGGTCACCCACCAGCTCGAAGTGATCGTCCGCCGGACCCAGTACCGCTTGCGGAAAGCTGAGGAGGCCGCCCACATTCTGCGTGGCCTGCTGAAGGCGCTGGATGCACTCGACGATGTCATCGCCCTGATCAGAAGGTCCTCAACCGTCGAGGATGCCAGAAATGGGTTGATCACGCTGCTGGAAATCGACGAGATCCAGGCCCAGGCCATCCTGGACATGCAGCTTCGCCGGCTCGCTGCCCTGGAACGCCAGAAGATCCAGGATCAGCACGCCAAGCTGGAAGCGGAAATTACCGAGTACCAGAAGATACTTGCCTCCAAGCAGCTGCAGCGGGACATTGTGTCCACTGAGCTCCAGGAGATCGTTGACAAGCACGGCGATGACCGACGCACGGAGATTCTTCTGGGCTTCGACTCGGATATGAGCATGGAAGACCTGATCCCTGAAGAGGAAATGGTTGTCACGATCACCCGCGGCGGTTACGTCAAGCGGACCCGTAGCGACAACTACCGTCAGCAGGCCCGCGGCGGCAAGGGAATCAAGGGTGCCCAGCTCCGCGGCGACGACGTGGTCGAGCATTTCTTCGTCACCACCACCCACCACTGGTTGCTGTTCTTCACGAACCTGGGACGGGTATACCGGGCCAAGGCCTACGAGCTGGTTGAGGCCGGCAGGGATGCGAAGGGTCAGCACGTAGCGAATCTTCTGGCTTTCCAGCCGGATGAGACGATCGCCCAGGTTCTTGACCTGCGGGACTACCAGCAGTCCCCTTACCTGGTGCTGGCCACCCAGCGGGGCCTCGTGAAGAAGACACGGCTGGAGGACTACGACACCAACCGCACGGCGGGGGTGATCGCCATCAACCTGCGCGACGGCGATGAACTGGTCTCCGCTCAGCTGGTCTCCGAGAGCGATGACATGATGCTGGTGTCGCGGAAGGGTCAGTCCCTCCGATTCACCGCCACCGACGAGGCATTGCGACCCATGGGTCGTGCCACCTCGGGTGTGACGGGAATGAAGTTCCGCGAGGAGGATGAACTTCTGGCGGCCAACGTGGTCACCGACGAGTCCTTCGTGTTCGTCGTCACCGAAGGTGGTTTCGCGAAGCGGACCAAGGTCGAAGAGTACCGCGTGCAGGGTCGGGGTGGCCTCGGCATCAAGGTCGCCAAGCTGGCCGAGGAACGAGGCGACCTGGTGGGCGCCCTCATCGTCCAGGAAGAAGATGAGGTGCTCGTGGTCATGGGCGGAGGCAAGGTGGTCCGTTCAGCGGTTACCGGTGTCCCGGCCAAGGGCAGGGACACGATGGGCGTCATCTTTGCCAAGCCCGACAAGAAGGACCGGATCATCGCCGTCGCGCGGAACAGCGAACGGGGACTGGCCATTGAGGAAGGTACCGCTGAACTGGTGACCGGAGGGGCTGAATCCGCTGGCCCCGCGGTCGATGAAGTACCGTTGACGTCAGAGGAAGCGGCTGAGCCAGACGCACAGTCGCCGGATAATGGAGGTACCGAGTGAGTTCGCCTAACTCAAACCCGCGGGCAACCGGAAGCGGATCGGTCAAACAGACCGGCACCGGCCCCCGGGTGAACGCGCCCGCACGCCCCGCCCAGAAGCCCTCAAACGCCGCGCCCGGCAACCGGCCGGGGTTGGTGAAACCAGCGCCAAAGGCCAAGGCACGTAAGGCGAGGCTGCTGGTCAGTAAGGTGGACCCCTGGTCTGTACTGAAAATGTCTTTCCTGCTGTCCGTCGCGCTGGGGATCGTGACTGTGGTCGCGGCGATCGTCATCTGGACGGTACTGGACCTCACCGGAATTTTTGACGGCGTGAATGACCTGTTGCGCGAAATTGCGGGAACCGAGAGCGGAGGGTTTGACCTCCGTCAGTTCGCCTCACTGGGCCAGGTGGTGTCTTTCGCGACCATCATTGCGGTCGTGAATGTGGTCCTGTTGACTGCTTTGGCAATGCTTTCGGCCGTCCTGTACAACATTTCCTCCACTCTTGTCGGCGGAATTGGCGTCACCCTCACCGACGACTAACCAGGCATGTCCGAGCCGGGTTCGGGCCGATTTGATGATTGCAGAGATACTCCTGTAAAGTCGTATTTCGGCCCGAACAGGCTTCGGGGCGTATAGCTCAGGCGGTTAGAGCGCTTCGCTGATAACGAAGAGGTCCCAGGTTCAAGTCCTGGTACGCCCACGGACCTACCACCCGCAGGTCACTGCGACAGGAGGAACACTGTGAAGAAGTTGTTGGTAGTTGCAGCAGCTCTCGCCAGTGCTTTCGCCTACAAAAGGTGGCAGGAATCCGAGAGGGAAAAGGCAGTATGGAGCAAGGCAACCGACACGGTTGACTAGGCTATACTGATCAGGTTGCCATAACGGCAATCGTTCGGGGGCATGGCGCAATTGGTAGCGCACCTGCTTTGCAAGCAGGGGGTTCGGGGTTCGAGTCCCCGTGCCTCCACCGAAGGGAAAAGGTCCCGGTCTTCTGACTGGGGCCTTTTCCTTTTAACTTATGTTTCCTGGGTGCTTTAGTGTTACTGGGTGATCATCTTCCTGTCGGTTCTGGGTGTCCTTGGCGTGGCTGCGTCAGGTCCTATCATGGCGGCGACAGTGGCGCCGGCACTCGCAATCGCCTTCTGGCGGAATGTGATCGGCGCGCTCGTGATGGGTGGCCCGGCTGCACTGTCGAAACGTCACGAGTTCAAGGCCCTCCGGCGGACCGATTTCATCCGCCTCTCCGTCGCCGCGACCGCGCTTGCCCTCCACTTTGCCTGTTTCATTACAGCCCTCAAGCTCACCTCGGTGGCCGCCGCGACGGCGTTGGTCTGCCTGCAGGTGGCCTGGATTGCCCTGTTCAACGCGATTCAGGGCTCCCGCCCTGCCACCAAGGTGATAGTAGGACTGGGGGTGGCGCTGGCCGGCGTCGTCGTCATCACGGGTTTTGACCTGACTCTGTCCCAGGACGCGATTATCGGTGACCTTCTGGCCCTGGCGGGAGGAGCCCTTGCTGGCATCTACCAGATGGCAGGGGCAGGTGCGCGGAAAACCATGTCGACCGGAACATACACCACCCTCTGCTACGGCGGGTGCGCGGTGATCCTCCTGGCGCTCTGCCTGATCTTCAGGCAACCGCTCACAGGATTCTCCCCGGCAGCCTGGGTCGGAATTCTCGCCGTCACCCTGGTGGCACAGCTCATGGGGCATACGGTCTTCAATCACCTGCTTGCAGTGATGAGCCCCCTGGTGGTTTCGATGATTATCCTGCTGGAGATTCCCGGTGCGGCCCTGCTCGCCGCTGTCTTCCTGGGGGAACAGTTGCCGGCGGGAACCTACGGGGGGCTGCTGCTGATCCTGATAGGCCTGGCTATCGTGGTTCGGGGTCAGACGAATGGCCGCGCGCGCGCCATCGAAGAGGCCGCGACGGTCCCCCCTCCCGCGATGGGTGGATCCTAGGGGCTCTCTGCCGACTCCTTGGCGACGACCTGGGGTGTGCCGCCACGTTTCGCGGTTTGAGGGCTGCGTGCCGAGTGCACTGCCCGAATCATTTTGGCCGGGTAGTAGATGGACATGAAGATCAGGGGTGGGACCTTTAGGATCCGTTTGTTGATCTGGTGGGCCCTATAGGTGCGGTCAAACCGGGTGACGTAGTAACGATAGTCCTTGGGTGAGTCTTCCAACCGTCGGGCTGACATGCCGCTGACCATTGTGGGCAGGTATCTGATGCTCAGGTCGTGTTCGGCAAGGTGGAGCGACAGGTCAATATCCTCGTGCATCTCGTCGGATTCGTCGCGGCAGGATGAATCACGGATCTGCTCCCAAGCCGTGCGCCTAATGGCCATGTTTGATCCGAACAGGAAGTGGTACTGATTGCGTGCCAGTTTCAGGACCAGTTGGCGCAGCTTGTCGTCGGCCAGTAGTCCCCAGCGACGCATCGGCATATCGTAATAGACCACGGGGCCGGTGGCTGCAGCCACCTCCGGATCCAGGAAGCCGGCAAGTACCTGTTCCACCCAGTCAGGTTCGGGCACTGAATCCGCGTCGAGGCGGCCGATGACGGTTCCCGCCGCGTTGTCGAACCCGAAATTACGGGTGGGAATCAGGCCCTGTTCGGATGAATACTCAAGAAGCCTGATGGGGCTTTCAGGATATTCCAGTTGCATCTGCCGGACAATCCGGTTGGTGCCGTCGGTGGAGCGGTTATCGACCACCAGGATCTCCTCAGCGGGCACTGACTGGTAGATCGCCGCAATCAGGCACTGCCTGATCACGCTTTCCTCGTTGTACGCCGGAATGACTATCGAGACGGCGTTCTGGGGAGGGGACACGGCGGTAAATCTACCACTGGTCATACGGTTCGGGAGGGAAGTGGCAAAAAAGAAGAAGGACGGCTCCACGGGAGCCGCCCTTCTTTCTTAGTTACACCAATTGACTACTTGGTGGCATCCTTCGCTTCTTCAGCCGCATCCCGGATCTTTCCGGTGGTGGCCGTCCCCGCCGACTTGGCCGCGTCGGTGGTTTCCTCCACTGCCTCTCCGGCTTTGGCGGCTGCGCGATCGGCGGCTTCCTTGATGTCGGCTACAACATCCTTGGCCTCCTTGGCACGCTCAGCTTCGCCGGTGGGCTTGGTGTCCACCTTGACGGGGGTCTTCCAAGGATCCTCAACGGGCTTGGATGCACGCCAAACGGCTACACCTGCAGTGATCGCTGCGGCGATGATGCCGAAGATCAGCCAGCCCTTGCTGCCACTCTTCTGACGCTTCTTCAGGTCGCGGGAAGCCTTCATGGCTGCCGCAGCTGCAGCCTTCTGGGCCTTCTTGACAGCCTTCTTGTCACCGGTCACCCGGGTGACCGCGCGATTCACTGGCTCCGGGATGGTTGCACCGGACAGTGAGCGGGACACTGAGTCCGCCGCGTCACCCAACTTGTGGGACAGCGTGGGCAGGTAGTCGCCAACAACCTTGTCCCGTGCATTGTTGATGGCAGGGGCGGCCCGATCCAGAGTCTTCTGGATGTGCGGCGTGGTGCTGTCCACCACGTGCGAAATGCGTGGGGCGACTTTGTCCAGTCCGTCCTGAATACGGGGGGTGACGGTCGAGATGCCATCGGAAATTCCGTGGGCGGCTCGCTGCACTCCGTGCTGGATTGCAGGTGAGGCCGATCCGTAGCCTTTTTCGATACGCGGTGCCACCCAGTTGTAGGCGGCATCCACTCGTGGTGCTGCCCAGTCCCGCGCGGCTTCGGCACTCGTTGCGACGGTCTTTTCGATGTCGCGTGTCATACGTTTGTTTTTCTTCACATCTGCCTCCCGGGGATAGTGACTGTTGACTGTCAGCCTACGTGTTATCGCTATGCCGTGCTATTCGTTGCCTGGATTCCCGCTTATTTTTCACTGTGCGCGGAACACTTCATTCTCAGCTCTTTACCAGGGGGTGCATGAAAGAATGGGGACATGACAGCTATTGCAACAGCACAGGCAACTATCCATACCAACCTCGGCGATATCAAGGTAAACCTTTTTGGGAATCACGCCCCGAAGACCGTGCAGAACTTCACCGGTCTCGCCACGGGAGACAAGTCCTGGACTCACCCCAAGACCGGTGAGGAATCCACCAAGCCGCTGTACGACGGCACCATCTTCCACCGCGTCATCAAGGACTTCATGATCCAGGGTGGCGACCCATTGGGTCAGGGAATTGGCGGACCAGGCTACCAGTTTGACGACGAAATCAACCCCGACCTTGACTTCACGGCACCCTACAAACTGGCCATGGCCAACGCGGGAATCCAGGGTGGTCGCGGTACCAACGGATCGCAGTTCTTCATCACCTCCGTACCCACCACGTGGCTGCAGGGCAAGCACACCATCTTCGGTGACGTCACCGATGAAGCGTCGAAGGCGCTCGTGGAGCAGCTCAATGCGATTCCCACTGACTCCCGGGACAAGCCACTCGAAGATGTTGTCATCAACTCGATCACGGTAGAGCAGCTCTAAAGCCCACATGACATACGGAATCCCGGCGGATCAGCCGCAACAGGAAGTCCCCGTGTGCCCCCGACACGCAGACCGCGTCAGCTACGTCCGCTGCCAGCGGTGTGGCAGGCCAGCGTGTCCGGAGTGCCAGCGGCCGGCTGCCGTCGGGATTCAGTGTGTCGATTGCGTGAAGGAAAGCGCACGCAACGCCCCCACTCCACGAACTATCTTCGGCGGGGTGGCCCGGCAGGGGAAACCCATCCTCACCTTCTCCATCATTGGCGCCTGCGCGGTGTTATTCCTGCTGCAGAATCTCATCCCCGGATTGACCGGGGCACTGGCTTACAGGCCTGCCTATACCTCTGAGTTCATTCCCCCCGAGCCCTGGCGGATGCTGACGGCCGCATTCCTTCACTCCACCGGTTTCCTGCTGCACATAGCCTTCAACATGTACGCACTGTGGATTATGGGCCAGGCTCTCGAGCCCCTGTTGGGTCGTGGCCGGTTCCTGGCGCTCTATCTCCTCGCAGCCTTCGGCGGCTCTGTAGCCGTCCTGCTGCTTTCGAATCCCCTCCAGTCGGTGGTGGGAGCCTCCGGAGCTGTGTTCGGACTGTTCGGCGCCATGCTGGTGGTGCAGCGCCGGAGGGGCGGCGATGTGCGCCAACTGGTGGTTCTGATTGCCATCAACGGCGTCCTCGGCTTCGTGGTACCGGGAATCTCCTGGCAGGCCCACCTCGGAGGGCTCCTGACCGGTGCTGCAGCCGCCGCGATCATCGCCTACGCCCCGAAGGGAAGCAACCGGGCGCTGATCCATTGGGGCGGTCTGGCAGGACTTGCTCTCATCCTGGTGGCCCTGACCGTCCTTGGTGCCACCCTGGTCGAGCTACCCCTTCGCTGAACGTTGTCCACAGGGTTTATCAACAGCGGGGATAACTTACACACATGTAATTCCACAGCTGTGGATAAGCATGGGCCCGGATCTTAAGGGAATGGAGAGCTAAATCCCCAAAGTTACCCACACCTGTGGATAACTTAGTGCACAACGTGTGTACGAAGCATGGGGCCAGCCATCTGAGGGTTGGGAGCCCATAAAAAAGCGCCCACCGTGGCCGTGGGAGAGAAGGCCAGCTGGCCACTCTCCGATGGCCACCGCGGGCGCGATCACTAGCGGAGGGTCAGCGCCACCGGGTGGTCATCAGGAACCCGACAATGGCCAAGCCAAAACCAATCAGGATATTCCACGAGTCGATCGAGGGGATGGGAAACCGGGCCTCGGAGACGTAGTAGACAATGATCCAGAGGAGGCCCAGGATCATCAGCCCAAACATCACCGGCTTGTACCAAACCGGGTTCGGCTTCGGTTCGGTGGAGGCGGGGGTCTTGGACTGGGTCGGCTTCTTGCGGGACTTCGACTCGGGCACTGGTCCTCCTAGATGGGTGAAGCCAAAGCAGCTTCGCCATGGTGTTTACCCTCACAAGGGCTCGGCAGTCGGTGATTACACACGCTATCCTGAAAAAAAGGATCAATGTCATCAGCACGGTGGAAGCCTAATTCTAACCAATGAACCGGTCGCAGGGTGCCGTAGCCTCCATGATCGTCGGTGGCAGGTACCCGTCGCGAACACGGTAAATGCTGGGAGCACCGGTCCTACCGCTTTCGATAGTTCAACGATTGGCAGTCCACGAGCCTTATGTCCAAAACCACCCGCATTCTGGTTATCGACAACTACGACAGTTTTGTCTACACCCTGGTCGGCTACCTCCAGGAACTGGGCGCCGAGACAACAGTGGTGAGGAACGACGACGTCACGCTGGCTGAGGCGATTGCTCTCGCCGAAGTGCGCGACGGCGTACTGATCTCCCCAGGCCCCGGAACGCCGGCTGATGCCGGGATCTGCGTCGACATGATCAAGTGGTGTGGTGCGAACTCCCTGCCCATGCTCGGCGTCTGTCTAGGGCACCAGGCCCTCGCTGAAGCCTTTGGGGGGACGGTCACCCACGCCCCGGAGTTGATGCACGGCAAGACCTCGCTTGTGGAGCACGATTCCGGCAGCATCTTCACCGGCCTGCCGTCGCCACTGACGGCCACCCGTTACCACTCGCTGGCTGCGGTGAGCGAGGTGGTGCCGCCGGAGCTGGTGGTGACTGCCCGCACGGCTAGCGGGATCATCATGGGCCTGGAACACCGGACTGCCCCGTTGTGCGGCGTTCAGTTCCACCCCGAGTCCGTCCTCACCGAGGGGGGCTACCGGATGCTGGGGAACTGGCTCGAGTTCCTGGGGCTGGCCGGTGCAGCCGAGAAGTCTTCAACCCTGAGCCCGCTCATCTCCAAGTAGTCAGAACCGCTCAGGGTTCCTCAGGTGCTTCCGAGGGGGTTTCACTGGCTGATGAAGTGGGTTCAGGGTCGCTTGAAGGCTCCTCTTCCGGGGCAGGTTCAACCGCCACGGTCAGAACTATTTCAGTACCTGGTGGGACGGTCGATTCAGGGTCGGCGCTCTGGTCAGTCACAATATTCGGTTCGACCACGGCGTTCTCCACTTCCTCAACCCTGACGGTCAGGCCGCGGACCGGATCCTCCAGCAGGGCTGTTGCCTCCTCGATGGGCAGCTCGATCACCCGCGGTACTTCCACCACCCCCGTCGAGAGGACCAGGTCCACCTCCGAACCGACCGGTACTGATTCACCGACGGCAGGGCTGGTAGAGATCACCCGGCCGGCGGGGACCGTTGCGCTGTTCTCCTCGGTGACTTCTCCCCCGCTGAGATCTGCCGACGAGAGCGCGTCGCGGGCAGATGATTCTGTCATTCCGGTGATGGCCTCGGGGATCACCGCCTCGGAGGGACCTTCGGAGATGGTCACATTGACCGTGGAGCCCGGCTCGATCTCGGCACCAGCCCCGGGATCGGAATCGATCACTAATCCCGGATCGACAGTGTCGCTGAAATCCTCTTCGAACTGCGGGCGAAGGTCGGCGGCAAAGATGGCATTCGCCGCCTCGTCCTGGGTCATTCCCTCGACGGTCGGCACCTCCTGCAGCACCGGACCCTCGGGTTGGGTATTCAGGAGATTGAACAGCACAAATGCTCCACCAGCGAGAACCAATGCCACGATGATGAAGAAGGTGGTGGTCCACGCGCGGCGGGTGGCACGCCGACGATCCTCGTCGTCATCGTTCGGATCTTCGAAGGTTCGCGGCATAGGCAGCGGAGGCTGCTCGTCGGTGACGGGCCCAGAGCTCATGGACCCCCCGGCCAGGACCTTTGCCATGGCGCGGGTCTGTGGACCCTCGTCGTCAGTCGCCGCGGGCAGGGTTGAAAAGGCCTCGGTTGCGCGCTCCTGGGAGGAGGCAAGGATAACTCCGCGCCGTGCTTCCTGCAGCGCGGTGCGGAATGCGACTGCGTCCTGGAAACGGTCCTGGCGGTCCTTCTCCAGGGCCCGTTTCAACACTGCGTCCAGCGCCGGCGACACCTCCGGATTGAACTGGCTCGCGGGTTTTGGCTCCTCCCGGACATGCTGGTAGGCCACCGACACGGGGCTGTCGCCGATGAAGGGTGGGCGGGCGGTGAACAGCTCGTACATCAGGCAACCGGCAGAGTAGAGGTCACTGCGCGCGTCGACTGTCTCTCCTCTCGCCTGCTCAGGTGAGAGGTACTGGGCGGTCCCGATCACTGCCTGGGTCTGGGTCATCGTGGCGGCGGAATCGGCGATGGCCCGGGCGATGCCGAAGTCCATCACTTTGACGTTGCCCTCAGGGGTGATCATCACGTTGGCGGGCTTGATGTCGCGGTGCACAATTCCCGCCTTGTGGCTGTATTCCAGCGCTGACAGGACCCCCACCATGTGTTCAGCCGACTCCTCGAGGGAGAGTTCACCGGCCCGGATCAGGTCACGAAGGGTGCGCCCGGCCACGTACTCCATCACGATGAACGGCACCCGGACATCGTCAATGGAACGCCCAACGATGTCTTCCTCGCCGGTGTCGTAGACCGAAACGATCGTTGGGTGGTTCAGAGCGGCAACAGCCTGTGCCTCACGGCGGAACCGCGACTGGAACAGGGGGTCTCTGGCCAGGTCCCGGCGGAGCACCTTGATGGCGACCGACCGGCCCAACCGGATGTCACGGCCGAGGTGGACATCAGCCATGCCGCCACGGCCGATGAGCTCACCTACTTCGTAACGTCCGTTGAGGACCCTGTCAGTGGTCACGTGGTTGCCTTCCGCCTGCATCTAAGGTGTGAGGGAAGCGCTACGGCGCTTCGGTGGTGGGTGGGGGGCTGGTGGCGGTGGGTACCTCCGCCGCCGGAGGCGTTGTCACCTCGGGCGGACCGGAGGACACCACGTAACTGACCGTGCTCCCCGGCTCAACTTCCGAACCTTCGCCGGGGTCGACGCTGAGAACGGTTCCCGCTGGCTCCTCGGACTCCTGTTCACCGGTTCGTGTTCCGCTGAGCCCAGCTTCAGTGAGGGCATCGACCACCTGTTGCTCGGTTGCCCCAACCAACCGCGGAGGTACCGCCACGGTTTCGGGAGCTTCGGGGCCGATCGATGCAGTGACAGTAACGCTATCGCCGGGCCTCAAAGATCCGACGGGCGCCACGGTGATCACAATGCCTTCCTCGACAGTGTCAGAATTTTCTTCCTCCACGACTGGTTCAAGACCTCGGGACCGAAGATCCGCAACCACTACATCAACTGAACGCCCCACAAACTCGACAGCGCTGATGACGATTTCCGGGGCCTCAGTGGTTTCAACAGGCTCGGTGGTCGGCTCTTCTGACGGGGTCTCCGATTCGGTTTCCGTCGCGGACGCGCTGGTGGAGGGACTGGCGGAAGTTGTTGTTGCCGGGGGGACGGTTGGATCGTCGTCGGCGCCGGTGAGGACTGGCCAGAGAAAGAACAGCCCTACAGCCAGGCCCACCAGCAGGAACAGGAGTACCAGAGGTATCAGCCACGGACTGCGTCCACGGGATTCCTGGGCCGGCTCGCCCCGGTCGATCTCCTCTTCCTGCCATTCGCGGGATGCACCGACGGCCCCTGCACCGGCTGCGGCACCGACGATGGGCATTGACGAGGTCGACGTCGGGACCACCCGGGTGGCCGACGTCGCAGGAGCGGGGACTGGCGCGGTGATGGGGCCAGTGTTGCCACCGAAGAGCAGCATCCCGGGAACGGCGGCCTCCGCCGCGCGGATATCGTTCCTTCGGATGGCTGCGACCGCCTGAGCCAGGAGCTCGGCATCGGCTGGACGGTCGGCCGGGTCCTTGGCCAGCATGGAGGCAATGAGTGCCCGAACCGGCCGCGGAATGGTTTCCGGGAGGGGCGGTGGGGCGTCGTTGACCTGGGCCAGGGCGATCGCGATCTGCGATTCTCCGGAGAATGGGCGCCGGCCGGCAAGAAGTTCGTACCCAATCACACCGAGCGCATAGATATCACTTGATCCGGTGGCCGCCTGTCCGGTGGCCTGCTCAGGAGCAAGGTACTGGGCTGTCCCCATCACCTGCCCGGTCGCGGTCAGCGGCACTTGGTCTGCCAGTCGTGCGATACCGAAGTCGGTGATCTTGACCCGTCCGTCCGGAAGGATGAGCAGGTTGCCCGGCTTCACATCGCGGTGCACCAGTCCCTGGCGGTGGGCAACCGACAAAGCTGTCGCCGTTTGACCGACGATCGACAGGGTGCGGTCCGGTGAGAGGATCTGTTCGCGTTCGATGATGGTGGACAGCGGCTGGCCAGGAACCAGCTCCATCACGAGGTAGGCGGAACCGCCTTCCTCGCCGTAGTCGAAGACATTGGCAATTCCATCGTGGTTGAGCAGCGCAGTGTGACGTGCTTCGGCGCGGAAGCGGTCAAGGAAGTTGGGGTCACCCGTATATTCCTCCTTGAGAATCTTTATGGCAACCTCGCGGCCCAGGACCTGGTCCATTGCCTTCCAGACCTCGCCCATTCCGCCAATGGCGATCCTGTCGGTCAGCTTAAACCGACCGCCTAAGGTGATACCTGATGTAGGTCTCACTTATTCAACACCGCCTCAATCAATTGCTTTCCGCTTGGACTTGTTAGTTGGCCACCCGTGGCGATGTCAACGTTCTGCATCACGATCGACACGACTACCTCCGGGTTGTCAGCAGGAGCGAACCCGGTGAACCAGGCGTTATCTCCCTGCCCCGACACTTCGGCCGTACCAGTTTTTCCCGCCACCTCGACACCGGGAATTGCGGCAGCCCGTGCGGTGCCGTTGTTGACGACATTGACCATCCAGTCTGTGAGCTGGTTGGAAGTGTCAACGCTCATCGATTCGCTCATCACCTCCGGCTCGGGGGCACTGATCCGTTCGAGGTCGGGGGCACGCAGGGCCTTGATCAGGTTCGGTTTCATCAGGACCCCGTCGTTGGCGATTGCCGCATTCACCATTGCCATTTGGAGTGGGGTGACCCGGACGTCGAACTGGCCGATGGCCGACTGGGCGAGCTCGGGCTCGGAGGGTGCTTCAGGGAACTGGCTTGCCTCGACCCGGACTGGGATACCGAAGGTTTCGCCGAAACCGAAATCCTGCGCCTGCTCCAGGACTGCCTCGGCGCCAAGGTCCCACGCGATCTGTGCGAAGGGAGTGTTGCACGACTGTTCGAGGGCGAACTCGAGATTGGCGGTTGTCTGGGACGCGCATCCACCGTTGACGAAGTTGGGGAGGCCCACGTCGGTGCCGGGGAGGTCCAGGACTGCAGGGTTGGGGATAACCGATTCGTCGTCGAAATCTCCGGACTCCAGCGCGGCCGCGGCGACCACCAGCTTGAAGACTGACCCCGGCGCCACCAGGGATTCGGTGGCCGGATTGAAGTAAGGGGAGAGCCCGGGAACGGAGGATAGTTCCTCAAGGTTCTGCAACACAATTGACGTGTCGTGTCCGGCCAGGAGATTCGGGTCGTAGGAGGGTTTGGACACCATAGCGAGAATGTTGCCTGTTGCGGGCTCCATCACAACGATTGATCCCTGCTGGCCATCCGGAATCAGGTCCCAGGCGAGCTGCTGGATTTCCGGGTCGATGGTGAGTTCGACCGAGGCCCCCTGGACCTGTGCCCCCGAGAAGAGTTGGACGATACGGTCGTAGAACAGCTCATCGCTGGTACCTGACAGCTCGTCCGCCATCACGCTTTCCAGATGGGTGGCGCCGTTGGCCAGCGAATAGAAGCCGGTGAGGTGCGCGTAGAGGTTCGGCTCGTTGTAGACGCGTTGGTAGTTGAACTCGTCGTTGGAAGGGACGGATTCTGCGATGGCGCGCCCGTCCACCAGGATTGACCCGCGGTTCTTTCCGAAGTCCTGTAGCAGGGAGCGGTTGTTCCAGTCGTTGTCGCTCAGTGCCTCGGCTTCGAAGAACTGGACAAAGGTGAGGGACCCGAGGACCAGGGTGAACATGGCAAGTGCTACCAGCCACGCGCTTCTTATTGCCTGGTTCATGGGGAGACCTCCCTGGACTGGCGGGTGAGCGACCCGGTGCGGAAATCCTGGGCGTCAGGGAAGGAATCCTTCATCGGTCCAGTGACCGCCGGACGGCGAGCCGATTCAGAGATGAGAAGCAGGATGGCGACGATAATCCAGTTGGCGAGCAGCGATGAGCCGCCCGCTGACATGAACGGTGTGGTGAGACCGGTCAGGGGTATCAGGCGGGTCACGCCGCCCATCACGACGAAGCACTGAAGAGCGATGGTGAACGACAGCCCGCACGCCAACAGTTTGCCAAAGCCGTCCCGGGTACCCAGCGCGGTGCGGATGCCACGGGAGACCAGGAGAACGAAAAGCATGATGATGCCAAAAAGTCCGATCAGGCCGAGTTCCTCACCGAGGGCAGCGATAATCATGTCGCTGTTGGCGTAGATCACCAGATCGGGCCGCCCCTCACCGAGACCTGTCCCAAAGAGTCCACCGTTGGCCAGTCCGAAGAGCCCCTGGACCACCTGGAAGCTACTTCCCGCTTCCCGGTTGAAGACCTCCGGGTCGAAGGCGTTGATCCAGCTATCGATGCGCAGCGAAACGTGGCTGAACAACTGGATCGCGGCGAACCCGCCGGCAATGATCATCAGCAAACCAATGAGGATCCAGCTAAACCGGCTGGTGGCCACGTAGATCATCACCATGAACAGGCCGAAGAACAGCACCGACGACCCCAGGTCGCGTTGGAAGATCAGGACTCCGATGCTGACCAGCCATGCGACAACCATTGGGGCTAGGTCCTTGAACCGCGGCAATTGCAGCGGGCCGACTTTCTTCCCGGCCAGCAGGATCAGATCCCTATTGGTCGATAGATAACCGGCGAAGAATATGGCAAGGGTAATCTTCGCGATCTCCCCAGGCTGGAACGTTCCGAAACCAACATTAATCCAGATGCGTGCACCGTTAATCTCCAGGCCCAGAGGCGTCAGGGGAAGCAGGAGAAGGACGGCGCTGGCAATCAGTGAGATGTAGGTAAACCGGCGGAGAACCCGGTGGTTCTTGAAGACCAGCAGGACCGCGATCGATGCTGCCATGGCAACCGATGTCCAGAGGAACTGGCTTTCGGCGACGGTCGTGTCATTGGCCAAATCGATCCGGTAGATCATGGCAAGCCCTATACCGTTCAGGGCGATCACGATCGGAAGTATTACCGGGTCGGCATATTTTGCCCTGAATCGCAACACCAGGTGGAAGATCAGGGCTAGGCCAGCGAGGACGCCGCTCTGGGTCCAAAATGCCGAGTCCAGCGGGTTGTCCTTGTCCAGGCCAACGATGAGGTTTGCGCTGATGGCCACCCCCAGGGCTACCACCAGGAGGAGCGCTTCAATGTTGCGCCGGGACTTGGGAACGGTCAGGACGTCACTCATGAGGTCTCATCTCGGCAGTCCTGTGTATCACCCTGGGCGGCCTCTGCACTGCTTTCGGGGCTGGGGGTGCTGCGGGTTGGTTCGTCGGAAGGGTCCGTGGAACGGGTGGGGGAAGCGGAAGGCTCGAGGGATGAGTCAGCTGAGGGCGAATCCGATGGGTCATCGGAGGATGAAGGCGAGGCCGACGGGGATGGCGATGGTGATTCGGGTGGGCAGGCCACGGCACGCAGGTCACCGCGGAGATCTTCGACAATGCGCTGGGCGTGCTCAAGGTCGGTGGCAGGAAGTGAACTCGCCACCCGGGCGCGCTGGTACTCGGGGAGGTTCGAGACGGGGATGTCTGTCTCCTGATCGAGGTGGCTCAGGCGCACCGGACCGATAGTCTGCGACACGCCATTGAAAATGGCGACGTTGTCCTCGTACTCGGCAACGTAATACCGGGTCTGGGTCCAGGCGTAACCGAACCAGAGCACCGCAACAAGAATGAGAGACATCAGGCCCAGGAAGGCAGGGATGAGCCAACGCTTGCGCATCCCCGAGGACTCATCGGCGTCGTCCTCTGGAACTTCGCTGTCGGCACGGTGGGTGAGCATCATGGCGGCGCGGCGCTCGGTAGTGCGTTGCGTGACAATCGGAATCTGACCGGTTTCGGTGGCTAGGGCCGCTGATCCGACGAGCATGTGGGGTCTGGTGGAAAGGTCCTGACGGATGACGTCGGCGCGGATGGCGGTGCCTGGCGAGGGATCGAGCGGAGTGGAATCGTCCTTCTCTCCCGCTGCTTCCTTGGCTGGTGGGATTGTGGTGAGCGCGGCGGTGCGGAGGTCCTCCGGGGTGGTTTCGGCGATCTCGACGACGGCGATCGTGACGTTGTCGGGGGAACCGCCGGCGAGGGTCAACTCGACGAGGGTATTGACACAGTCTTGGAGGTCAGCCGTTTCACGAACGATGCGTTCGATCAGGGTGTCGTTGAGCACGGCGTTCAAACCGTCAGAGCACAGGAGCCATCGCTCACCCGCCGTGACCTCGAAGGACTGAAGGTCCAGTTCAGGACTTGCGTCGACGTCCCCCAGGACCCGCATCAGCACGTTTTTGTGGGGGTGAACGTCTGCTTCCTCAGGCCGGAGCCGTCCTTCGTCGATGAGGCGCTGCACAAACGTGTGATCGACGCTGATCTGCTCAAACACGTCATCCTTGAGCCGGTAGGCCCGTGAATCCCCGATATGTGCGAACTCCAGGCGGTCACCGTTGAGCAGCAGGGCTGTCACAGTGGTTCCCATTCCTGCCAGCTGCGGGTTGACGCTGACCAACTCGGAGAGAAGCGAATTGGCGGTCTGGATTTCGTCAGCGAGCTGATTTGCTGCTTCGCCCTCGTCATAGTCTTTCCGGTCCAGGTGAACCAGGTCCAGGACCGTCGACGCAGAAGCGATGTTCCCGCCTGCGTGACCGCCCATGCCGTCTGCCACCACCGCCAGGTATCTTCCGACATAGGCGGAGTCATCATTCTTGGCGCGGACCATACCGACGTCTGAGCGTGCAGCGAAACGCATGATGTAGGCCAACGCTATGACCTCAATTCAATGACCGTCTTACCGATCCGGACAGGAACGCCCAGATCAACAGGCAACGCGCGGGTCAGTTGGCTGCCCGCGAGGAAAGTGCCGTTGGTGGACCCGAGGTCCTCGATGAACCACCGGCTCCCCTGGGGGAAGAGGCGTGCGTGGCGGCCGGAGGCGTAGTCGTCCTCCAGGACGAGGGTGGCCTCCTGGGCGCGGCCGAGCAGGATGGGACTCGATGCCAGTTGAAGTGTGGTTCCCTGCAACGGACCCTCCGTCACCACGAGTGTCCTCGCGGTGGTGCGGGGCGGTGCTTCCTCGACCAGCTCCGGGTGCTTTCGCACCTGTCGTGCCGAGGGCGTGCCGAGGCGGTTACGACTACCCACGACCAGATCTCGTCGGAGCGCGCTCACGACGCTGATGACCAGGATCCAGATCAATACGAGGAAGCCGTACCGCAGCACCGTGAGGGTCAGTTCACTCAGGTCACTCATTCCTAACGGCCACCATTCGGCACTGGGATGAGGCGGAAGGTCATCCGGGTGCGGCCCATGGTGATGATCGACCCATCCGACAGGTCAGCCTCCCCATGGACGCGCTGCCCATTCACGAAGCTGCCGTTGGTCGATCCGAGATCGACGGCCCGGGTGCTTCCACCGTGAGTGCGGATCTCGAGGTGCTTCCTTGACACGCCGGTATCGTCGACCAGGATGTCGGCTTCCGACGAGCGGCCCAGAATGATCGATCCGGCGTTGAGCGAATACCGCTGCCCGTCGAGGTCGAGCACTGGCTGAAGCCGCGTCGGTTGACGGGTGGGGGCGTTGGGGGTGGTCGGACGCCGGGGACCCGCCTGCTTCTCAGTCGCCGAATCCACTTCAAACACGCCGGCCTTCAGTTCCACGTCGCGGGTAAAGGACACCTTGACTGGGCCACGCAGGGTGTAACCCTGGCTGTTGACGTGTTTGATCACGACGTCGCACAGTTCTTCAGCGAGCGTGGCGCCCCATTCCTGGGCCAGCGCAAAGTCCGACTCCGACAGGCGGGCAGTGAACACATTCGGGGCAAGTGTGCGCCCCTCAGCGAGGGTAATGGATTTGTTGTCCAGCTCCCGGCGCAGTGCGCTGGCGATCTCGACCGGTTGTACCTGGGACCGTGACCCAGTGGAGAAGGCGCCACGGACCATCTTTTCCAACCCGCGTTCGACGTTGTCCAAAATACCCATCTGCTGCCTCCTCACCGTTCGACTGGCTGGTTGGTCGTTCCACCAACCCACAGCCCAAGTTTGTGTGCGAAGGCATGGTCAACGTACGACATGATCAGTTCGATACTACTGGGGACCTCTGGAAAAGGCCTTAACCGGCGATTTCTGCCGGGAACTATGTGATAACGATTCTTCTACCCGTGACACTGTCCCACTCCACATAGCCGGCACCTACTAAGCTTTGACCAGTCGTTTAGGTTATTTCACTGATGCTCCGTTATGCTTATTTCTGCTGTTCGTGGAGCTCTTCAAGGTAGTTGTGAAGAGTCCAGAGTGGTTGCGCGCGAGTGGCGGAACGGCAGACGCGCTGGCTTCAGGTGCCAGTATCCGAAAGGGTGTGGGGGTTCAAATCCCCCCTCGCGCACGGTAAGACCCCCGGTTATCCGGGGGTCTTTTTCGTTAAACGCCGGCTGGCTCCTAATCGTTGACATCCTGGGGGAACACACTCTCCAGATACTCTTTCCAGGTTTCGCCTCTGCGCTGCACAGGTTGACCTGCCAGGTTGTCTCCCCGCCTGTAGGCGCGGCCCGCCGCCCCCGGAAGCCTCACGGGCACCGTCCAAGTGTTCAGCGCACGTGCACGTTGTACCTGCGCAACGCGGATGATCGTGTACGGAACACCCGACGTTTTGACAGCTTCTTCTGCTGCGAGTTTCGCCCTGAAATAGTTGATCGGCATGATGTCGGCGCCGATCACCGAGATCAAAATCAGATGACGGACGTCGGTGGTCAAGGCAGCGCTGACAAGGTGCCCGGCAGCCAGGTCATCACCCTTGGCGCCACCGGCTAGGTGAATCACCACCGGCGCGTTGCTCAGGGCTGCCTGCAGGCTGATCCCGCGAACCGTATCGCCGAGCAGGTGGGTGACCCCAGCGGAGTGGGCAGCACCCGCCGGCTGAGGGTTTGCACCTGGTGTCCACTATCCGAGAGTTTCCTGACCACCCGGCGTCCAAGAGTACCTGTGCCTCCGGTGACCAGAACTGGTCCGCTTGTGATGTCAAACATGATCGCTCCTCTCCAAGTGGTCGGGTTGGTCCCGTCATAGACGTGACGTTTCGACGAGAGAAAATGTGACATGGGGGTGAGGTTTAGGTTGCCCCACGGTTGGCCTACTGGAAATCCCGTGATTTGGTGGTTGCTTTCATGGTGAGGCCCTCAAACTTGTCAGCCACAATATTCACCACACCCTCTGAAGACCTTTCCAGCATGCCCCGTACCAGTACACCACTGGACTCCCTGGCGATACGCCGATACCTCTGCCACACCCCGACCGAACAGATAACATTCACCAGTCCTGTTTCATCCTCAAGGTTCATGAAGGTGATACCACTTGCTGTAGCGGGTCGTTGCCGGTGTGTGACCACACCTCCTACCTCGACCCTTCGCCCTGATTCGGCACTAATGAGGTCCTCTGCTGTGAGGACACCCCGTTTCGTCAGCGTTGATCTGAGGTGGCGAACCGGATGGTCATCCGGGGTGATGCCGGTCGACCATAGGTCGGATGCGACTCGGTCAGCGGCTGTCAGATCAGGGAACAGCGGCGGTTGGATGTAAACGGTTGTTCCCTTTAACTGACCAGCCCGTTCTGTCGATGCAGGGCCTGCGTTCCAGAGGGCCTCCCGTTCTGTTAACCCCATTGATTCAAATGCTCCGGCAGCAGCCAAAGCTTCGAGCTGGGAGGCATTGAGTTCAGTGCGGCGTGCCAGATCGGCCATGTCGGTGAACACTCCGTTGGTCTGTCTTTCGTTGACAATCAGTTCAGCGATCCTGGTCCCGATCGACTGGACGCTATCAAGACCCAACCGCACGGCGAAGTTGCCATCCCGGCGATGATGCGTGGAATCGAAGGGAACTTTTCTGTTAAATGGACCGACCGGGGGTTGCTTCTGGTGGAGGCAGGAGTCAATACCCGTGGGGGATCCGCTGGGTTCACCCGTGCCCGGTACTGGCTCAAGGTCAGCATGTACCCCTGAGTGCAGGAGATCTGGCCGGAGGACTGTCACCCCGTGACGGCGTGCATCAGCCACCAGAGTTTGCGGTGAGTAAAAGCCCATGGGTTGTGCACGCAGTAAAGAGGCAAGGAATGCTCCCGGATAGTGCAGTCGCAACCAAGCGCTGGCATACACCAGAAGAGCGAAGCTAATTGAATGGCTTTCAGCAAACCCGAAATTCGCAAAAGCCTGAATCTTCAGGTAAATCGAATCCGCTGTCTCCCCGGTGATCCCATTGGATGCCATCCCGGCGTAAAGCTTGTCCCGCAGCGTATCGATGCGCTCCAGACCACGTTTGGACCCCATCGCCCTGCGCAATTGATCAGCGTCAGCACCGGAACAGTTTCCGACCACCATTGCCATCTGCATGAGTTGTTCCTGGAACAACGGAACACCAAGTGTTCGTTCAAGTACCGGCTCCAGCTTGGGATGGAGATACGTGACCTCCTCCTCTCCGAGTTTCCGCTTGATATACGGATGCACGGCACCACCCTGGATGGGTCCTGGCCGCACCAACGCCACCTCAATGACCAAGTCGTAAAATTCCCTGGGTTGGAGTCGGGGAAGCATTCCCATCTGGGCACGGCTTTCCACCTGGAACACACCGATGGAGTCAGCGAAGCAGAGCATGTCATAGACACCCTGCTCTTCCTTGGGGAGGCTGTGCAGGTCCCACTTTTCACCGAAGTGTTTCTCAGCCAAATCGAAGTTGTATTGGATGGCGGCAAGGATTCCCAACCCCAACAGATCAAATTTCACTAGGCCCATCCACGCGCAATCATCCTTATCCCACTGAAGAACTGTTCGACCCTCCATCCGTCCATGCTCGATGGGGCATACTTCACCGACTGGCCTGTCAGTGAGTACCATCCCCCCTGAATGGATACCCAGATGTCGTGGGAATTTCAGGACACTTTGTGCCAGCTGGACTACAGTGTCGGGAATGTCATGGTCCTGGCTTGAGACCAGTGCTCCCCAACGTTCCACCTGTTTGGACCAGGCGTCCTGCTGTCCTGGACTATGGCCGAGGGCTTTGGCCATGTCACGAACGGCAAATTTGGGACGATAAGTGATGACATTGGCAACCTGGGCAGCATTGAACCTCCCGTACTTGTTATAGACATACTGGATAACTTCTTCGCGGCGGTCGGAATCAAAATCGACATCAATGTCTGGCTCCTCATCGCGCATGCTGGACAGGAACCGTTCAAACGGAAGGTTGTACAGAATCGAATCGACTGCTGTGATCTCCAACAGGTAACAAACTGCCGAGTTCGCAGCCGATCCCCGACCCTGGCACAGGATCCCCCGGTTCCGGGCGAAATGGACCAGGTCATGAACGATCAGGAAGTAACCGGGAAAATTCTTGTCCTCAATGACGCGGAGTTCTTTTTCGATCCGGTCCTCGACGTCCCTCCGCCCGGGATACAGCTTCTCTGCACCTTGCCACACCAACTTCCTTAGGTAGCTCATCTGGGTGTGGCCGTCAGGGAGGGCAAGGTTGGGCAACCCGGGTTTGACGCTCCGCAGCCGGAAGGCCAGGTCATCAGCCAGGTCGACTGTTCGTTCAACTGCCCCGGGGAAGGCGGCAAACCTGGCAGCCATTTCTGCACCGCTCCGCAGATGAGCAGCCCCGGCAGCTGGTAGCCAACCGTCCATCGCATCAAGGCTTCTTCTGGCTCGTACTGCAGCCAGCGCAGTGGCGAGCCGGTGCTGGGCAGGGGATGCATAGTGCACATTGTTGGTGGCAATAGCTGGAAGCTTCAGCCGTTCAGCAACGGCAGCCAACTCATCATTCAAAGCACTGTCCAACGGGTTTCCCTGATCAATGAGTTCAACGGCTACGTTGTCTTTGCCGAATAGGTCAACCAGGTGTCCAACAGCTGCCTCCGCACCGCGCCTCCCATCTCGGACGAGGGCCTGGCGGACGGTGCCTTTTCGGCAGCCCGTAAGGATCATCCAACTGTTCGCTGCATGTTCAGCCAATGAGCGATAACTGTAGGTCGGCTTTCCTTTCTCCGCGTTATTGCCCAGCTGTGCAGTGGTGATGGCTCCAGCCAGATTGCGGTACCCCTGCGCACCACGGGCAAGAATAAGCAGATGGCTACCTTCCGGGTCAGGTACCCCGTTTTGTGGTTTCGGCAGATCAAGTGAGAGCTCAGCCCCAAATACGGTGGATAACTGGGGGTATTTTTCGGCAGCTTCCGCCAGGTGAACCACACCATAGAATCCGTCATGGTCGGTTAATGCGAGCCCATGCAGCCGCAACCGGTGCGCCTCCTCTACCAACTGTTCAGGGCTTGAGGCGCCGTCGAGGAAGCTGAAGTTTGAATGAACGTGCAACTCTGCATAAGGGACCACTGGACCCGTAGGTTCCGGTTCGGTCAGTTGAGGTGGCAAATAGGGCTGACGTTTGTGGGACCAGGCTGGGCTGTCACCACCGTTGGCTCCGGTGGGAGGGGCGCCGGGGCGGCTACGGTCTGAAAGAGTACGTTCGAACTCCGACCACGAAATGGGGGGATTACTAAATCCCATGGCCCCCCCTGATCACTCTGGTAGTGGCTGCTGGACTAGTCATAACTGGCTTCTGCCCACCATTGGTGATCCTCCAGCAGCAGCAACCAGGCTGCCCCCGTGGCATCGACCAGCTGGAATCGATTGAGTGTTCGGCCTGAAGAGTCCCACCAGCGTTCAGTGACAGGCCAGGGACCAGCCCAATGATGAACAGTCATCCTTACTGTCGCACCGGGGGGAGAGAATTCACTGGGTACAGTGATGAGCATTCCCCGGGAGTCAACGTCAACTGAACCTCCCTGAGTATCCAGAACCTGTACCTGTTGGGGCTCATCGAAGACCGTGGCTGGAGCGGGGCCAGGAATTCTTCCAGGCCAGGGCTGGCTTTTCTCCATCGCTGTCAGAGGATTACCGGCTGGTGAATCCCCCCAGGGGATAAACACCCTGCGGTCCTTGAGCATCCGACCACCGGCAATCGAAGCTGTCAGAACCGCCCCATGACCCAACATGCTTTGAACCCGGGCAAGACCATGATGAATGCTTTCATCCGGCCCGGTACCCCAAAGTCCATCGGCATGATCCCCGAGATCCTCAACGGTCTCGGGAATGGTGTGAACCCGGGTAATCCCCGAGTGCAACCCATGCTCAATCAAGCCTCCACCCTGCAGTTGCCACCGCACGCGATCAAGGACGTCGTCGGCATCGAACCAGCGTGGATGCCGCCACAGACGGTCCGAAACCTCACCCGATTCCGAATGCAACAACACCCTCAAAGCGGTGCAGACGAGACCTGTTTCACGAAGCCTTTCCACAAAGCGGTCAGCGGCAGTCCTGAAAGCAAAAGCCAGCTGGTCTATCCGTACCAAAGCCGGTTCGAAGTCAACTGCAACATCCAATTCCGGCGGGGGAGTTCGCGCCACCACACTGCGGTGGTCAAGGCCGCATGCTTTCCGGTGGGCAAGGGCACCTTCGATTCCGAACCGGTTACGCACATCTGTTGCATCAAGGGCAGCAAATTCACCGAGCGTTCTGATTCCTAGACGCTTCAACAGCACAGTGAGCCTTGGTTCCTCCAACACCTCCAGCGGGAAAGAACCCAGAAACTGGGCAGATCCTCCTGCTGGGACCACCCAGATGGGATCCTGCTCCACCCCCACCAGCACTTCGGTGGCACGGGCGGCGTGTTCCGCAGCGAACGGTGAATCAGCGATACCGATCCTGGCAGCGGTAAGGCCCAGGGCAGTCAGGGTGGCGATGAGTGCAGCAGCAGCAAGTGACTCCCCACCGTAGTATCTGCTGGGGCCCTGGGTTTGGATGGCGCATAACCCCGGCCTCACCAACTGGACTCCCGGCATGATCTGCTCGATAGCGGTTACCACTGGTTCGAAGACCCGTTCATCAAGATCAGGATCATAATGTTTGACGGTCAATGCAGGGCACCGCGCCTGCGCCTCACGGACCCTCAGGCCCCGCCTTACACCGTCCAGGCGGGCTGCCGGAGAACAGGCGAAAACTTCCCCCTTATCGATGAGGGCAAGCGGGGCGTTCTCTGGAATGGCGAGATCACGCAGAATTGCCGTGATCGGCCAGTCCGGGCACCACAGCATCATGGTTCTGGTGGCACTTCGTCCAGGGGCCAGGATAGGTGCACGCGAACCCATCAGGCACTCACCATTGTTGGGACAAAGCGGTGGATATCCCTAAAGTTGTCAGCACCGTCCAGTTGGGGCCACCCGCCATGCTTCAGTTCGGCCAACGAAAGGTCGGTGCTGCGTGAACGACCATTGTTTGCCGTGGCGGTGATTCTGAACTGACGGGTCTGAAGGTGGCCCGATCCCGTGCCCAGGCCTCCCCACCTGTTGTCGGAAACGCTGAGCACAGCCTCGCTTTGAGGCCAGGACCCGATGCTGATAAGAGCTGCACCACGTTGCCTCAGCCTGGCTTTGAGCCGGGCAGCATCCGATCCAGTGATGGTGGCCGGTGCCCTGGTCAGAATGATCGACACTACATCCACCATTGCTGCTGTCACGGTGAGCCACTGGCTATCCACGTGGGGAATGAGGATGAGCCGTTCAAGTTCGATACCCAGATGGGCTGCGGCCTCAACACTGAAATCGGGGATTCCAATCACACTGCACCACGCACCAGATCCGGAGGGGCCGGCAAGGAGAGCCATCGCCAGAGTGGTGGAGTTCTCCACCGAGTAGGTGCCTCCTGCCATCAAGCCACCACCGGGAAGGATCCGGCCAAGTGCGGGAACAGTAGGCAATCTCCGGGAGCCCAGTCTGCTGCCTTGCATCTGGTTGATCTTCTCCTGCAACGAAGAATGACTGCCTTGAGACTCGGCTGGATCGGTGGAGAACAGGTCCTGACCCATGGGGTACCCCGGCGTGTTAGCGGGGCGGGTGGCTACAGAACTCACCCTTTAATATTCGAATATATGTTCGATTAAGTCAATCGGTTTCAGCAGCCTCTACGCCGGTCAAAATGTTGCTTGTCGCTACCGCGGAGTACCCTATCCTCATGTGCGGACGTTTTGTGGTGGCAGGATCGGACCAGGATCTGATCGACCTGTTTGACGTCGACTTCGTCGACAAGTTTCTTCCGGTTCCTTCCTACAATGTGGCACCTACTGACACCGTGCGGATTCTGCTGGAGAGGCTCGATGAGGCAGCTGGTGACCCTATCAGGCGGCTCACCACCGCACGGTGGGGATTGGTGCCCTCCTGGATGAAGGATCCCAAGAAAGGCCCTCCCCTGATAAACGCCCGTGCAGAGACCATCCTCGAAAAACCTTCCTTCCGCACCGCGGCTTCCCGACGACGCGGTATCGTCATGGCCAACGGCTACTACGAGTGGGAAAAGGGCCCAGAGGGCAAGATCCCCACCTATCTACACGGTGAAACAGATGACATGCTTGCCTTCGCTGCACTCTACGAATACTGGCCGGATCCAGCACTACCTGAGGACCACCCCGAGAAGTGGCTGCGCAGCTGCACCATCATCACCACCACGGCCAGCGATACCCTGGGGCACATCCATGATCGAACACCGCTGATCCTGCCGGCAGAGCTTTACTCCGATTGGCTGGACCCCAAGCTGACCGCAGGTGCTGATGTCCAAGGCCTGATGGATGCCATCCCGGAACCCAGGCTGGTACCCAGAGTTGTCGGCAAAGCTGTCGGATCGGTTCGCAACAACGGTCCCCAGCTGATCGAACCGATCCACACCGCATGACAACCCCCTCACAGAATTTTTCGGTCCTGGTCATCAGTTCCCACCGCGATCAACACCTCACAAATCTTGTCTACGGTCTGAACCGCTCAACCCTGAAACCCACCGAACTGGTGATCGTCTACATGGACCAACCAAACCCGGCGACGATCGAGTCGTCGATCCCGGTCCGGGTGGTGCACATCTCTCCCACCGGCAGCTCTACCCTTCCCCTCGCAGCCGCCCGCAACGCTGCGGCGCAGGCTGCTTCGACAGATACACTCATTTTCCTTGACGTGGATTGCATTCCTGCCAGTACCCTGTGCGAAACCCTGCTGAGGGACCTCCACAGTGTCGGTGGCCTGGTCATGGCACAGCCCAGATACCTTGGCCCTGCCGGCTTCCCCCGAGCCGAGGGCGACGACGGTCTGATGAGGGCATCGATTCCCCACCACGCACGCACCTCGCTGGCGCCGCCAGGGGGTGAGCCGCCGGCCGCAACCGACCGGTATGAGCTTTTCTGGTCTCTCGGGTTTGCCGTAACAGCAGCGGATTTTGAACTGATCGGCGGGTTTGATGAGTCCTTCACCGGTTACGGCGGCGAGGACACTGATTTTTCCTTCACTGCGCGGAACAAAGGTGTGCGGCTGTCGTTTTCCTCAGCCACCATGTTCCACCAGCACCACGGGGTCTCCCGGCCACCCCTGCAGCATTTTGCCGATATCGTTGCAAATTCACAGGTATTCAATGAAAAGTGGGGGAGGTGGCCCATGACTGGCTGGCTGGCAGCCTTCACGGACCATGGGTACCTCAGGTGGATGGACGAGGCACCCACAATCGAAGTGATCCGCCACCCTACTCCCGGAGAAGTGGCTGCGGCGCGGGTGGATGCTCCGTATTAGGAGCCAGCCGCAGCAGCCCGGGAAACCAGGTCGAGGAACGAGTCCCTGAAGCTGTCACTGCTGACAAACAGCTCCCGCTTCAACGCTTCTGGATCAGTCGCCGCTGCCTGCTGGAGAAGCTCAGGCCAGGCTGCGCCGGACCACGATTCAGCCATCGGAATGCCTGCGGTGTCTCGCAGTGCCCGTGCGAAGGCTGCCTGCTCGGCGAAGGGGCGCTCCTCCGGGACCAGAATGGTTGGCCGCCCAGCAGACGCCGCTGCAGCGACCGCGTGGTAACCGGCCGAGGTGATGATGATGTCCGCGCGTGCAAGCTCTGGCCGAGGATCGGCGAGAACACCCAGCAGCCGCACATTTGCCGGCAGATTGGCTGATCCAGTGCTCAGACCCACCACATTCCACTGCCAGTCGGGGCAGGATCGGGCAGCTTCGGCAAGCTCAGTGGCACTCACGCCGTTGCCTCCAAGGCTGGTTTGTACGGTGATCACCTTCCCGCCATGGTGGTCCTTCGCCGCTCCGGGCTCTCCGGTGGGAGCGAGCATCCCCAAATAGGTGGTCCGGTGCCCAAGCCTTTCCAGATAGGCGGGATCCTCGAGCTCCCGTGGGTAATAGGCGAAGAGGCCGGTCGCGGAAGCGTAAGCCGCTTCGTGGGCAGGATCCCAGCGGTCGCCCGGCATGCGCCGGTAGAGGACAGGGTAGCCACTGAGCCGGGCGAAGACTGCTGCCTCAGCAGAGACATCAATGACTACTACCTGGGGATCGAAATCCTGCCACGCCGCCTGCAACTCGGCGAACCGTTGCCGGATGGCGGGGTTGGTAGGCGTGTAGTGCAGAAACTGGTCCCCGGGCACGGGGTAGGGGGCGCCGTCGGGCCAGGTATCGGCAGTGAGGTGCGCGAACTTGGTCTGGGGGATACCGGACAATCCCTCAGGCTCGGTGGATCCGGTGACCAGAAGGTTGACTGCTTGCAGGCGTGCGATGTTCATCGCATGCCGCAGGTGCCCTGACCCGTGGTGATGGGCGTAGTAGGCGACCCGGGGCCTTGGCGTTTCGGGATTCACCGGAGGGGGTGCCACAGGGAAATTCAATCCGGCCTCACCGCCTAGGACGCCACCATGTCGGCGTCGTCGAGGACGCCCGAGCCCACCAGGTCGCCGAGGTGCTGTTCGTACCGGGTCATCATCGCTTCCACGGAGAACCGCGCGGCGGATGCACGTACCTGGCGATTGTCGAGGGTGCGAGACTGTATTACGGCACGGGCCAGGTCGGCTGCCGAGAACCCTGCTGCGACCACACCACCCCGATCGTTAATGATCTCGCCCATCGCGCCGCAGGGCAGGGCGGCAACGGGGGTGCCGCAAGCCATGGCTTCGACGGTGGTTAGTCCAAAGGGTTCGGCCCACAGTGGTGAAGCGATAAATACCGTACCGGACCCCAGAAACGCGGCAAGCTGGCTATGGTCCAAATGGCCCACATGCTCGACCGACTCACTCAACAGCGGCGCAATGGTCCGGTTGAAGTAGTCCTGGTCACTGATGGGTCCGGCGAACCGGATGCGCATCCCGGCAAGGGCAGCCGCCTCGATGGCTACGTGCAGACCCTTTTCCGGAGTAATCCTGCCAGCCCAGACGGCAACGCTCGGGTGGCGGTCCGCTGCCGCATCCGTACCCCATTCCTCCAGACGGATTCCATTGTGGACCACATCGATGTCGCGAAGGTGGTGCCGCCACTGCCGGGCGTTGGCCGCGGAGACGCTCACTATCCGGTGCGCCGACTGCCGATTGTGGGTCTGGGCATCAAGCGCTGCGGTCACGCGTGGCAGGGGTGGAGTATGCAGAATGGTGAGCATCGGGTGGGCCGGTGGCGTGAGATGAGGCAGGGCGCTGAGCGAATTGTTGATGACGACGTCGAATGTGCCCTCATTGATTAATTGCAATGTTCTGTTCTGGGCCTCGTCCAGGAGACGGGTCTGGGCTTCCCTGGCCGGCCCCTCGGGATACCTGGTGAAGCTGAAGCCTGCGTCCAGCACGGACATCAGGCGGGCTGATGTGCGGCTGCCGCCCTTGGCGAACAGCGTGACAGTGTGTCCGCGTGCCGACAATTCCTCAGCCAGCAGCGCAGTATGCATTTCCAGCCCACCGGGGAAGGGGCTGGCGATGGGATGGTGCAGGTGGGCCATGACGGCAATGTTCAACGGTTGAGCAAGCAGCATAATGGTAAGTATGCTTCATTTCCGTGAAATGTCGACCCGGTGTGGCGCTTACCACTTAATTTTTGGGGCTCTCCGAGTGCAGCTTCTTGGCAATGAGATCCTGTTTCCGGACCGCCGCGTGAGTTGACCGCTCAGCGACCAACCACTTGGGTGGTTCCGCCAGCAGGGTGGTGATGTCAGCCGTCGTCAGCGGCTCGGTAACCCCGCCCCGCGCCAGTCCGCTGATGGAAATGCCGAGCTTCTGGGCTACCACCGGGCGGGGGTGGGGGCCGTTGCGGCGCAGCTCCGCGAGCCATTCCGGCGGGTTCTGCTGCAGCTGATTGAATTCCGCTCGGGTGACCTCGCTGTCCTGGAAATCCTGGGGTGCGGCTGGCAGGTAGATTCCCAGTTTCTTCGCCGCGGTGGCGGGTTTCATGGTCTGGGTGCTTTTAGCGGGGGTCATCCCTTAACCCTAGCTCCCCCGGCTGCCTCCGGACTGCTCTCCGCACGCATTCCGGCGAAGAACGCGGCCAGCTCAGCGTGAGCATCCAGCGGTAGCACGTGCGCCACGTACTGGTCTGGCCGGACGACAACGATGGCGCCACCGCGGTCCACCCCGCGCAGCTCGAAAATGTCGGCGGCTGGATCACTTCCGAAGACCTTTTCCAGGTAGTCCAGTTGGAAGGGACCCACCTGGGGCTTGAACACCGCAGGGACGGCATTGATGTCGATGCTCTGATGGTCCTGCTGATAGATCACCCTGACATCGAACCACGCGTCGTCGTCCAGTTCCACAGGGGTTGCGGTGAGTGGGGATTCGGGCGAGGTGCCAAGCCAGTCAGCCAACGTGGCCACTTTCGACGGTGTTCCCGGGAGGGGCTGGTCGGCAAATACGTAGATTCTCCAGCGTCCGTCGGCGGTCGCCTGATGGCCCAGGTGCAGAGGATTGGTATCGCAGACACGGACCACCGGTGCAGACTTGAACCGCTTGCCGATCGGGAACCCTGCCGCGAGTTCCTGGTGAACGGGTGCGCCCACGATCAGGGAAGGCGTGTATTCGGTCATGAAGCCAGCAGGAAACTCCATGGTGGAGGTGTAAAAGTTTTCCAGCTCGGCCGGATCCTCAAACTCCTCAGGTTTCCTGGCCATCAGTGAGGACCACTGCTTGTCGAAGTCGATTAGATTCTTCGCCACGACCTGACGTTCGGCGGAGTAGGTGGACAGCAGGCTTTCGGGACTGCGTCCTTCCAGGACATGCCCGAGTTTCCAGGCAATGTTGAACCCATCCTGCATCGAAACGTTCATACCCTGACCAGCCTTGGCACTGTGGGTGTGGCAGGCGTCCCCCGTGATGAAGACCCGTGGGGTACGGGTACCGATCTCTTCCGGGAGGACATCGTCGAACCGGTCCGTGAGCCGGTGGCCCACCTCGTACACGCTGTGCCACGCGATGTTGCGGACGTCCAGGGTGTAGGGGTGGAGGATCATGTTGGCCTTTGCGATGATCTCTTCCACTGTGGTGCTGCGGATCCCGCTCTTTGTGTGAGCATCGACGTCACCCAGGTCAACGTACATCCGGAACAGGTGACCGCCCTCCCGCGGAATGAGGAGGATACTCCCACCTGAGCCGGACTGGATGGCGCACTTCAGCCGGATATCGGGGAAGTCGGTCGCCGCCAGCACATCCATCACCCCCCACGCATGGTTCGCGGCGTCTCCGGCGAGGGTACAGCCGATCGCGGCGCGGACCTTGCTGCGGGCACCGTCGGCACCGATCACATACTTGGCTCGCACCGTCTGTTCGGTCCCCGCAAGCGGGCCTGCACTGTGGGTCAGGGTGACGGCAACCGGGTAGTCGCCGTCGTCGGAGACGGTGAGGCCGGTGAATTCCAGGCCATAATCGGGCCTCATCCGGGCGGGGGAGTTGGCCATGAATTCAGCGAAATAGTCCAGGACGCGGGCCTGGTTGACGATCAGGTGAGGAAATTCGCTCACGCCGGCAGGGTCATCCAGTGGTCGCGCGGTCCTGACAATGCGCGTTGGATCCGCTGGGTCCGGCTTCCAGAACGCCATCTCGGTGATCCGGTATGCCTCGGCGGTAATCCGTTCGGCGAACCCAAATGCCTGGAATGTTTCGACACTGCGTGCCTGGATACCGTCTGCCTGACCGATGGCGAGCCTGCCTGGCCGACGTTCGACGATGCGAGTGGTGATGCCCGGGAATTGGGACAGTTGGGCGGCGGCGAGCATGCCTGCCGGCCCGGTGCCAACGATCAGGACGTCCACCTGGCTGGGCAGCTCCTCTGGTCGGTTGACACCTGATCCGGCGGCTGCCTGGATGCGGGGGTCTCCTGATACGTAGCCGTGATGGTGGAAGTGCACGGGCTGTCCTTACTCACATCTTTGTGACACAAACTTGTGAATTGGCAGATCGATGTTCTCTATTTGAACGGCCGATCCAATAATCGAATGACGCTCAAACTGTATGACGAATATAACGCAGGTCACAATAACCCGGAGGCGCCGGGTGGTTGACGTGCCCCACGTCACACACGCTAGAATATCGTATACGATTTTGAACAATCTGCCGGATGAGAAGGAGAACGCTGCAATGGGAACCGCCTCCCAGACCACAGCATTGACCAGCGAGTTGCTTGCACGTACCCGCAAGGTCATTGCCGTCCATCTCAACTACCCCAGCCGGGCTGCCCAGCGTGGACGCACTCCCCTGCAGCCCTCCTATTTCCTGAAGCCCCCAACGTCGCTTGCGCTCGGATCAGTCCAGACCCCAGGAGTGGTTGAGCGTCCTTTGGGTTGTGAACTGCTCGGGTTCGAAGGCGAGATAGCCCTCATCATCGGGACCAGGGCGCGGCGTGTCGCCCCCGAAGACGCCTGGAGCCATGTCGCGTGGGTCACCGCCAGCAACGACCTCGGCGTCTATGACCTTCGCTACGCCGACAAGGGATCAAATGTCCGCTCCAAAGGGGGCGACGGGTTCACTCCGGTAGGCCCTCTCCTGATCCCGGCCGACGCCGTCGACCCCGCGTCGCTGCGGATCCGCACCTGGCACAACGACCACCTGGTCCAGGACGACACCACGGCCGACCTTCTCTTCCCGTTTGCCCGGCTGATTGCCGACCTGTCCCAGCTCCTCACGCTTGAGGAGGGCGACATGATCCTCACCGGGACACCCGCGGGCGCTTCGGTGGCCCACCCTGACGACCTGGTTGACGTCGAGGTCACCGCGGGAAGCTATAGCAGTGGACGCCTGAGGACCCAGGTGGTGGAAGGATCGACGCCGTTGGCGGACTTCGGTGCTGGCCCCAAACCCGATGACACCCAGCGCGAGGAAGCCTACGGATCGCGTGATGCGGCAGGACTGGCACCGCTGAAAGGGGCGCTGTCGCCGGACCTGCTGAAGAAACTGGAAAGCGTTGCCACTGCCACCCTTTCTTCCCAGCTGCGCAGACGGGGTTTGAACAACGTCAGCATCGACGGACTGCAGGCCACCAGGCCCGACCGGCGCGTGGTCGGTCTCGCGCGCACCCTGCGCTTCGTGCCCAACCGGGAGGATCTGTTCACCACTCACGGCGGTGGCTTCAACGCACAGAAGCGGGCCATTGACTCGGTCAATGAGGGCGAAATCCTCGTGATGGAGGCACGCGGGGAGAAGGGCACTGGGACAGTCGGCGACATCCTCGCCATGCGGGCCCAGGTGCGCGGGGCAGCAGCAATCATCACCGACGGCGGTGTCCGGGATTACTCGGCGGTGGCTGATCTCGAGATGCCCACCTACTTCGCCAACCCTCACCCGGCGGTCCTCGGCCGGCGCCATGTCCCGTGGGATACCGACATCACGATCGCGTGCGGAGGGGCGACCGTTCAGCCCGGCGACATCATCGTCGCCGACGCGGACGGCATCCTGGTGATCCCCCCGGCCCTAGCAGAGGAACTGGTGGAGGACTGCATCTTGCAGGAGCAGGAGGAGACCTTCATTCTCGAAATGGTGAAACAGGGAAACGGCGTGGACGGGCTCTACCCGATGAACGCCGACTGGAAGGCGAAGTACGCGCAGTGGGTTGCCACAGGAACCCCAGGTGACTGACGCCGTCGTCGCGCGGCGGCCCGGGATCCTGATTAATGATGAGACCGCGCCGGGTAGCAAGTCCGAGCGGGCCTACACAGCGATCAAGGCGCAGATTATCCGGGGCACGTACACCCCCGGATACCGGTTGGTGCTCGCCAAGATCGCCGGGGAGCTGGGGTTCAGCGTGGTTCCCGTGCGGGAGGCCATCCGGCGTCTCGAAGCCGAAGGATTGGTGTCGTTTGAACGCAACGTCGGAGCCACCGTCGCGGGAATCGATCCGACCGAGTATCTCTACACGATGCAGACCCTGAGCATCATTGAGGGCGCGGCCACGGCCCTGTCCGCACCACTGATTGATGCGGTGGAGATAGCCCGCGCCCGCGCTGTCAATGAGGAAATGCGCCAGTGCCTGGAGAACTTCGATCCAGTCCGCTTCACCGCACTCAACCAGGAGTTTCACGGCATCCTGTTTGAGCACTGCCCGAATCCGCACATCCTCGATCTGGTGCGCCGGGGGTGGATCCGGCTGGCAACGCTGCGGTCCTCAACCTTCCGGTTTGTCCCCGAACGGGCCCAGGAATCGGTCCAGGAACATTCCGCCCTGCTCCAGCTGATCGAATCATCCGCCGACGCCGACACGATCGAACGTTTCGCTCGCCGCCACCGCTCCACCACCCTCGATGCCTACCTCGCGCAGGCAACGCACCCCGCCACAGAACAGCAGTCAGGAAAACCATGACCTCCACTGTCCCCGCCTCCACCCATTACATCCCCGAGAACCTGCCCAGCCACCTCCAGCACTACATCAACGGGCACTTCGTTGATTCTGTCGGCGGCGGGACCTTCGACGTGCTGGATCCGGTGTCCAACACCAACTACGCCACCGCGGCCGCAGGCCAACAGGAAGACATTGACCTCGCCGTCGCCGCAGCCCGGGAAGCGTTCGTCAACGGCCCGTGGCCCCAGATGAAACCCCGTGAGCGCGCCAGGATCCTCAACCGGATTGCCGACGCCGTCGAGGCCCAGGAGGTTCGGCTGGCAGACCTTGAGAGCTTCGACACCGGCCTTCCCATCACGCAGGCCAAGGGCCAGGCCCTGCGCGCGGCCGAGAACTTCAGGTTCTTCGCCGACCTGATCGTCGCCCAGTTCGACGACGCCATGAAGGTCCCCGGTTCCCAGATCAACTACGTGAACCGGAAACCCATTGGCGTGGCCGGGCTAATTACGCCGTGGAACACCCCGTTCATGCTGGAATCCTGGAAACTGGCCCCGGCCCTTGCCACCGGCAACACGGTGGTGCTCAAACCCGCCGAGTTCACCCCGCTCTCCGCCTCCCTGTGGGCCCAGATCTTCAAGGACGCCGGACTACCTGACGGGGTCTTCAACCTGGTCAACGGCCTGGGCGAGGAGGCGGGGGACGCGCTGGTCAAACACGCCGACGTGCCGTTGATCTCCTTCACCGGCGAGACCACCACCGGTCAGACGATTTTCCGTAACGCTGCCGCCCACCTCAAGGGCCTCTCAATGGAACTCGGGGGGAAGTCACCCTGCGTGGTGTTCGCCGACGCAGACCTGGACGCGGCTATCGACTCAGCGCTCTTCGGCGTCTTCTCGCTCAACGGTGAACGGTGCACCGCCGGGTCGCGGATCCTCGTGGAACGGGCCATCTATGACGACTTCTGTGACAGGTATGCGGCGCGCGCGAAGGCGATCGTCGTCGGAGACCCGCATGATCCGAAGACCGAGGTGGGAGCGCTGGTCCACCCCGAGCACTTTGACAAGGTTGCCTCCTACGTCGAGATCGGGAAGTCTGAGGGTCGGTTGCTGGCAGGTGGCGGGCGTCCGGAGCACCTGCCGGAAGGCAACTACATTGCTCCGACGGTGTTCGCCGACGTCGCACCCAACGCCCGGATCTTCCAGGAGGAAATCTTCGGCCCGGTCGTGTCGATCACCCCCTTCGAGGACGACGACGAAGCCCTCGCGCTGGCCAACAACACGAAATACGGGCTTGCTGCCTACATCTGGACGCAGAACCTGACCCGTGCCCACACCTTCTCCCACAACATGCAGGCGGGAATGGTGTGGCTCAACAGCCACAACGTCCGCGACCTCCGCACCCCCTTCGGCGGGGTGAAGGCGTCAGGACTGGGCCACGAGGGAGGCTACCGCTCGATCGACTTCTACACCGACCAGCAGGCGGTCCACATCAGTCTCGGTGCCGTCCACACCCCGAAGTTCGGCAGCATCGCCGACCCGTCCGCAGTGCGGCGATAATTCGCTGCCCGCTGCCAGAGACACTGCTCAAAGAAGAGAGTTCATGATGACCAACTTCGTTCCCACGCCCACCGTCCCGGCACCCGACATTGTCAGGTGCGCCTACATGGAAATTGTTGTCACCGACCTGGTGCGCTCCCGGGAGTTTTACGTCGACGTCCTCGGGCTTCACGTCACCGAGGAAGACGAAACCACCATCTACCTGCGCTCGCTGGAGGAGTTCATTCACCACAACCTGGTGCTTCGCCAAGGGCCGGTGGCAGCCGTCGCCGCCTTCGCCTACCGGGTCAAATCCCCGGCCGAGGTGGACGCCGCAGAGGCGTACTACACGGAACTCGGGTGCCGGGTTGAACGCCGGAGGGAAGGTTTCACCAAGGGCGTCGGCGACTCGGTCCGGGTTGAGGACCCGCTGGGCTTCCCCTACGAGTTCTTCTACGACGTCGAACACGTGGAACGGCTCACCCAGCGCTACGATTTGTACTCGGCGGGTGAGCTGGTGCGCCTGGACCATTTCAACCAGGTCACCCCCGATGTGCCCCGCGGACGCAAATACCTCGAGGACCTCGGCTTCCGTGTGTCGGAGGACATCCAGGATTCCGACGGCGTCAGCTACGCCGTCTGGATGCACCGCAAGCAGACAGTCCACGACACCGCGCTCACGGGTGGGAACGGACCGCGAATGCACCACGTTGCGTTCGCCACCCACGAAAAGCACAACATCATCCAGATCTGCGACAAGATGGGGGCCCTTCGCATCTCGGACCGGATTGAACGCGGACCCGGTCGGCACGGTGTATCCAACGCCTTCTACCTCTACATCCTCGACCCGGACGGGCACCGCATCGAGATCTACACGCAGGACTATTACACGGGTGACCCGGACAACCCGACGGTCACCTGGGATGTCCACGACAACCAGCGCCGCGACTGGTGGGGCAACGCGGTTGTCCCCTCCTGGTACAGCGAGGCATCACTGGTCCTGGACCTCGACGGGAACCCCCAGCCTGTCGTCGTCCGCGAGGAAAAAAGCGAAATGGCTGTCACCGTAGGCGCAGACGGGTTCTCCTACACTCGCAAGGACGCCGATGACGCTGACGGCGAGCAGCGGGGTTTCAAATTGGGAGCGCAGCTGTAGCCATGCTGGATGCCAGAACAATCGAAGCCATTGCCGACGAGTTGGTGGAGGCAGGACGCAGCCGTACCCCGGTTCCCCGCCTCACCACCCGGTATCCCGGCATGACCGTCGACGACGCCTACGCCGTCCAACGACTGTGGCGCCAGCGCAACGAGGACGCCGGGCGGACCCTCGTGGGACGTAAGATCGGTCTTACCTCCAAAGCCATGCAGGCCGCCACCGGCATCACCGAACCCGACTACGGCGCCATCTTTGATGACATGGTGCTGGACACCGGCTGCTCGGTGGACTGGGGCCGGTACACCCACCCCCGGGTTGAGGTGGAGCTCGCGTTCGTGCTGAAGAGTGACCTGGCCGGTCCGGGCTGCACCATCTTCGATGTCCTCAACGCCACCGACTACGTGGTCCCCGCTCTCGAAATCCTGGACTCCCGGATCGAGATGGAGGGGAGAACCATCGTGGACACCATCTCCGACAACGCGGCAATGGGTGCCATGGTGGTCGGTGGCCGTCCGGTGAAGCCCGACGCCGTTGATCTCCGCTGGGTCGCGGCGATCCTGTACAAGAACCAGACGGTCGAGGAGACCGGCGTCGCCGCCGGAGTGCTCGACCATCCCGCGGCCGGCGTGCACTGGTTGGCCAACAAGATTGCCGCGCACGGCGATAGCATGAAAGCGGGGGACATCATCCTCGCGGGGTCCTTTACCCGACCGCTGTGGGTCACCAGAGGAGACACCATCCACGCCGACTACGGACCACTGGGAGCAGTGACATGCCGCTTCCACTAGCCGCCACTTTCCGCGCTGGCCTCGCGGTGGCCGACCGGCCACTGGCAGGGATGTGGGTGTGCTCCGGAAGCCCCCTGGTCGCCGAACTCTGCGCTGGCGCCGGCCTGGACTGGCTCCTCATCGATGCCGAACACAGCCCGAATGGCCTCGAATCCATCCTCGCCCAACTGCAGGCCGTCCACGGCTACCCGGTCCATGCGATGGTGCGACCCCCGGTGAACGAGACTGTGCTGATCAAGCAGTACCTGGATCTTGGAGTGCAGAACCTGTTGATTCCGATGGTCAACTCGGTGGCCGACGCCGAAGCGGCCGTAGCAGCGACCCGCTACCCGCCCGCCGGGGTGCGTGGTGTCGGATCAGCCTTGGCCCGGGCCTCCCGCTGGAACAGGGTACCCGGTTATCTGGGCGACGCCGCGGAAACCATCAGCGTAACCGTGCAGATTGAATCCAGCGCCGCCGTCGACGCGGTGGAGTCAATACTTGGAGTGGACGGCGTGGATGCCATCTTTATTGGGCCCTCTGACCTGGCCGCGTCAATGGGCGTGCTCGGCCAACAGGAACACCCCCTCGTGCGCGCCGCCGTCGAACGGTGCCTTGCGGCGGCGGCAAAAGCCGGCAAGCCGGCGGGCGTGAACGCCTTCAATCACCACACCGCGCGCCACTATCTGGACAGTGGTGCCAGTTTCATCCTGGTCGGAGCCGATGTCGCGGTGTTGGCTCGGGGTTCGGAAGCGCTGGCAGCGCAGTTTGTCCCCGTATCCGACGGCGATTCCCCCGCAAGCTACTAACCACCGGTCAGCTAGGGTGAGCAGATGTCCGAGCCCCAGCCCAGTGTCCTCACCGTCGGTTTCGTTCCAGGTGTGACCCCCGGCAAATGGGTCAGCCGGTGGCGCGACAGGCACCCTGGGAAGCCACTGGAAACCCTCGAATATGACGCTGCCAGCCAGCAGTCAGCGCTGCGGGATGGTTCGGTTGCCCTCGGCTTTGTCCGCCTTCCGGTGGACCGCGAGGGGCTCAGCGTGATCCCGCTCTACGAGGAGCAACCGGTGGTGGTGGCGGGCAAAGACCACGAGCTCTCACTGTTCGACGAGGTTCCCCTCGCCGAACTTGCCGCCGAAAACATCCTCGACGTCCTCGCTCACGGTGGAGCAAAGGCTGCTATCGAACTGGCGGCAACCGGCGCCGGCGTCGTGATTGTGCCAATGTCGATTGCCCGGCTCTATGCCCGCAGGGATGCTGTCTATCGGCCAGTCCTGGACGTACCGGTCACCACCATCGCCGTTGCCTGGCTTGCCGAGAACACCACCGAGGATATCGAGGAGTTCATCGGTATTGTCCGGGGACGCACCGAGCGCAGCTCGCGGCAGCCATCGGCGAAAGAACCGGCGAAGAAAGAAAAGAAGGCGCAGAAAACGGCCAGCAAAAAACAGGCGTCGGTGCGGGTGCAATCGTCTTCGCCGAAAGCCGGGGGGTCCAGAAAGTCGCCGACCGGGGCCAAGAAACAGAACCCTCGCGGGCGGAAACCCGGCGCCGGTGGGCGTGGTCGCCGCTAGGCATCAGTCCCCGTCACCGGCAGGCCGGCCATTGCTGTGTACCAACTGCGTTGCGTCTTCACCCAAACGACCTTTCCGGCGAGCTGGTGGGGGAGGATTAGGTGGGGAATTGCCGGGTGTCGCTTGGGAAAGGAAAGATCATGAGTCAAGGTAGCGTGCTTCAGCGCAACAACGTGACCGAGCTGGGGTGCGCGGACGGACCGGTGGTGGTGTTTGCTCACGGGTTCGGAACCGACCAGGGCATGTGGAGCAAGATCCTGCCGTATTTCGTTGGCAAATACCGCGTCATCCTCTTCGACCATGTGGGCGCTGGTGGGTCGGACCTGAAGGCCTACGATTCGATCAAATACAGCGATCTCCTGGGCTACGTCAACGACCTCCTGGAGATCTTTGAGGAACTCGACCTTCGCAACGTCACACTCGTTGGGCACAGCATCAGCGCGATGCTGGCCGTCACGGTGGCTGCTGGACCCAGCGAACGTCTCGACAGGGTGGTTTTGCTGGCGGCATCCCCCAGCTACATGGACCGGCCCGAGGACGGGTATGTTGGCGGGTTCTCCCAGGAGGATCTGGAGGAACTCTTTGAGTCGCTGGACGCCAACTATGTGGTGTGGGCCAGCAGGATGGCACCGGTATTCATGAACGCGCCTCACGATCCAGGACTCGGCATGGAGCTGGAGCAGAGGTTCCACAAGACGAATCCACTGATAGCTGGCGAGTTTGCCAGGGTTTCTTTCCTCACGGATGTCAGGCATCTGCTCGGCCAGGTGAAGGTTCCGACGCTGATCATGCAGTGCGCCGACGACGTGGTGGTGCCGCCGCACATCGGCAGGTACCTGGTCGATCACATTCCGCTCAGCACCCTGGTGAATATGAAGGCGAAGGGCCACTTCCCGCAGTCCAGTGCCTCCGAGGAGACGGCTACCACCATGCTGAACTTCCTGGAGCAGGTCAGCCCAGAACCTGTGCCGGTCGGGTGAAACCGGTAGATTTCGAGCGGTTCTTCCACGCTGCGCCGGCTGGCTACGTGGTGACCGCTACCGACGGAACGATCGTCGAGGTCAACGAAACGTTCAGCGAATGGGTGGGGACGGACCGTGCCAGTCTCCTGGGAAGCAGCTTCCTACGGATTCTGCCGGTGGGGGAGCGGATCATGTACGGCACCCATGCCATGGCCCAGTTGGACGAGGTGGGTTCCCTGGCGGAACTCTCCACCGAACTGCTGGGAGTCAACCGCACCCGCATTCCGGTGCTGCTGTCGATTGCCCGCCAGCCTGCGGCGGAGGGGCGCCCAGCGACCGACTGGATTGTCGCGTCACGGGCCACAGAACGGCGCCTGCATGAACGGGAACTCGTCGCAGCGCTCAGGGGCCTACAGGAGGCGGAGAGCGCACGGAACCGGCTTCTGGACGAGGCAAGGCAACAGGCCCTGCACGATCCACTCACCGGGCTCGCCAACCGGGCCCTGCTCCAGCGGAGCATTCGAGACGCCCTCATGGTGGCCGCGAGTACGGGAGAGAAGGTGGGGCTGCTCTTTTGCGACGTAAACAGGTTCAAGCGAATCAACGACAGCCTGGGACACACTGCCGGCGATGAAGTCCTGCGCCACGTCGCCGCCTGCCTCATAGCCGCTGCGGGATTCGGAAACATCGTCGCCCGCTACAGCGGTGACGAATTTGTGGTTCTGGTACCTGCCGTCAATGCTGCCAACGAGCTGGACGTCATCGAGGACCGGATCCGCCTGGCTCTGGCCCCTCCCGCGAAAATCCTGGGTCGCGATGTCACAGTTGACGTTGCGGTCGGATCCGCGCGTGCCGATCCAGAGCAGCATGGCAGCGAGGAAACGCTGCTGTCCCTTGCCACACAACTCATCGACGACGCGGACGCCGCCATGTATCGGCCCAAAGCCCGGTCGCGGGGAAAGCCGCTGGAGCGTATCCACCTGCCCGAACGCATCCGCCTGGAAACCGACCTCAGGGGAGCTGCCGGGCGGGGCGAGTTGACCGTCCACTATCAGCCGCAGTTCGACGCCGAAACCGGCACCATCGTCGGTGCGGAGGCGCTGGTGCGCTGGCAGCACCCCGAGTTGGGCCTGCTCACCCCGGTGGCCTTCATCGACATTGCCGAGGAAAGCGACCTCATCGAGGAGGTCGGAGAGTTCGTCCTCGTCTCAGCGTGCAGCTTCGGCGCGCAACTCCGACGGGAGGGGCATGCCATCAAAATGTCGGTCAACGTATCAGCAAACCAGCTCACCAATCCGCGGTTTGAACCCTTCATCGGCGCGACCCTCGGGAACACTGACTTTCCGGGAGACGCGCTCACCCTGGAAATCACCGAATCCCGGGTTATTTCCGAGGCGGTGATCCACAACGGAGCACTGGAGAATATCCGCAAGCTCGGCGTCGGTCTCTCAGTTGATGACTTTGGTACCGGCTACTCCTCCCTGTACCAACTCCGCCACCTCCCCGTGACCGAGGTGAAAATCGATCGATCGTTCATCAGCAGCCTCTCCGATGAGGGCTCCCTGGCCTTCATCGCAGGGATTGTCAGCCTGGGGCATGGCCTTGGTCTACGCGTCGTCGCCGAGGGCGTGGAACGGCCCGGTCAGCTGACCGTTCTTCGTGGCACGGGCTGCGATCGGCTGCAGGGCTACTATCTGGGGCGGCCAGTGGAGGAGTTGGAGTTCCGTGGGCTGCTGGCCACTTCCCCGTCCCACGGCCAAACTGGGTGGCCTTTCGCCGACGGGCGGCACAGCAGCTAGATCCCGCCCCGTACCGTCCGAATAATCTCCGCGTAGCGGTAGAACGACTCCCGCGGAACGCGCGCCAGCGTCGAGGGTTCCAGGCGCACCAAACCGAACCTCTTGGTGTACCCCTCCTGCCACTCCCAGTTGTCCAGCAGGGTCCAGTGAAAGTAGCCCCTGACATCGACGCCAGCGGTGATCGCGTCCCCGATCGCTCCCAGGTGCTGCTCCAGAAACTCAATCCGGCGGGTGTCATGCAGCACCCCCCTCGCATTCCCCGTTCCGCCTTGCGGTCCATCGTTGTAGGCACACCCGTTCTCGGTGATGTACACCGGCGGGAGCTGGGGGTAGGAGGCTCGTAGCTGCTCCAAGATGGCGGGCAGGCCCGCCGGGAGAACAGGCCACCCGAAGTCGGTGACCGGGACGCCGTCGTACGGTTTCGGCACGAAAGGGACCGGGTAAAAGGGGGGAGCAGCGCCCACCCTGGTGGGGAAATAATAGTTGACCCCATAAAAATCCAGCGGCGAGGAAATAATCTCCATGTCGCCCGGCCGGATCACCTCGAAGGAAATCCCGGCCACCGACTGCAGCTCGGGTGGGTAGGTGCCCGCCAGTACCGGACCCGCGAACTGACCGTTGTGATAGTGGTCGTAGAGCACCGCGAGGCGTGAGTCCCGCTCGGAGTCGGTCGCTGGTTCGACCGGGGAATGGTTGTTCACGATCCCCACGGGGGTGGAGAGCGTTTCGCGAAGAATCCGCACCGCGGTCCCGTGCGCCAGCAGCAGGTGATGGGCGACCAGGAATGCGCTGCCCAGCAACATCAGCCCTGGCGCAGCGTGACCGATCGCGTGACCCACACCCGCGTGGACCACGGGTTCGTTGATGGTCATCCACGCCGCGACCTTTCCGCCATACTCGTCCCGAAGAATCCGCGTGTAGTCAGCGAACGCAGCGACGGTGTCACGGTTCTGCCAACCCCCGGCGTCCTGAAGCGCCAGTGGCAGATCCCAGTGGTAAATGGTGACCCACGGTTGGATGCCCCTCTCCAGCAGTGAATCCAGCAGCCGGTGATAAAAGGCAACCCCTTCGGGGTTTGCGGGCCCGCGCCCGGAGGGTTGAATGCGGGGCCAGGCAATGGACATCCGGTAGGCCTGCCCGCCGAGTTCCTCAAGCAGGCCAAAGTCCTCCGCATACCTGTGGAAATGGTCGCAGGCTACCGCTGGGCTTGATCCGTCAAGGATGTTCCGGTGGCCGCTCGCATAGGCGTCCCAGATACTGTCACCCCGCCCGCCCGCATGGGCCCCGCCCTCGATCTGGGCGGCGGCAGTCGCAGTGCCGAACACGAACCCGGGAGGCAACCCGAAGAGGTTCATGGGCCTCCTTCCCCGGCGCTCAGCAGTATTCCTTCACCTAAAACCTCGCGGCCCGCTTTCGTCAATGGCTGTACACCAGTTCGTTCACCACTGGGGCGTCCCACAGCCCAGCCGACAGGTAGTGTGCTGGATATGCGGAGTAAACCCACCACCGGGACTGATGTCCCACCGGCCAATGGCAGGTTGCCAGGGAACCAATCGGGGCCGGTTGACCTTCGGCTCGCCAACCCGGCGCAGGTTGGTCCTACGGGGTTGCTCAAACCCGGGTGGGGGTTGTGGCAGGCCGGAGCCGGCCTGGTCCTCGTCCTGGCGCTGCCGCTGGGGGCCACCCTAGCCCTGTCTACGATGCTTCCCTTCGGACCGGAACTGGTTTTCGTTTCGCTCTGCTTCACCTGGCTGGTGTTGCTGGGAAGCAGTCTGGTGGCCTCGCGTGTGTGGGGATTCGGCTCATTGGCCAAGGATTTTGGCCTCCGGTTCAAATGGATCGACCTGGCGATCGGGTTGGGCGTCGGCATAGCGGCCCGCTTGGTCCTGGCTCTGGTGCAGGTGGTGATCACACTGCTGTGGCCGCTGGAAGAGGGTGAGGTCCTGCAGGGCAACGCGGAACTTTTCCTGACCGGGGACGATGGCTGGATCTTCGTGAACGCTGTGCTGGGAGGGGCCCTGATTGCACCGTTCCTTGAAGAACTGTTCAATCGGGGTCTGGTCCTTCGTGCGGTGCAGAACGCCTGGTGGGTAAAGGGATCGGCAAGGGGCAGGGTCTCGGCAGCCACTGAACGGCGGTCTCTGACCACCGCGACAGTAGTGGCCATCCTGGTCAGCTCACTCGCCTTCGGCCTCCTCCACACGGGCGCAGTCGGCGACCTGCGTTCGTCGGTCTACCTTCTGGTGGGAACTTTCACCGTAGGGGTCATTTGCGGCATTCTGACGGTCTGGACCGGACGGCTGGGTCCGGCCATTATGACCCACATCGTCTTCAACGGCTCGGCCATCGGACTGCTCCTCATGCTTCCCCCCGAACTGCTCACCTAGCGTCGGACCACCACTGAACAAACCCAGTACGCACGCCACCACCACGACAGGGATCCAGCATATGCATTTTAAGGAATATTCAAGTCTTCTGGTTGCTCACCAGGAAGCGATCGTCACCGTCACCCTCAATCGGCCCGCGGCGCTCAATGCGCTCTCGTCCGAGGTGATCGACGAACTGGATCATGTTCTCGATATCCTCGCTGCGGTGAACACCGGTGGGAAGTGGCCCTTCCGCGGGATGATTATCACCGGCGCGGGGGAGAAGGCGTTTGCTGCTGGTGCCGATATCCGCGAAATGACTGATATGAGCCCGGACCAGGCCTGGGCGTACAGCACCAGAATGCAGTCACTGACACTGAAGCTGGAGTCGCTGCACGTGCCGGTGATCGCAGCAGTGAACGGATTCGCACTGGGCGGGGGCTGCGAGCTAGCCATGGCCTGCGACTTCATTTACGCGACCACCCGGGCAACCTTTGGTCAACCGGAAGTGAGCCTGGGCCTGGTGCCCGGCTTTGGGGGTTCCGTCAGGATGCAGCAGCGGGTGGGGCCCGCTCGTGCCCGCGAGTTGCTCTACACGGGTCAACTGATCAAAGCAGACGAAGCGCACTGGGTGGGACTGGTCAATGCCCTCTTCGATAGCCAGGAGGAGCTGCTGGGCGGCGCCCGAAGCACCCTCCTGAGGATTGCCGGACAGTCTCCGACAGCGGTCGCGGCAGTGAAGTCGACCATGCGCCAGGTTGAGGGCCACGACACCGCCCGTGGTCTGGAGATTGAGGCTGAGGCCTTCAGGGAGGCTTTCAGGACCGCGGACATGCAGGAAGGCACCCGGGCATTCTTGGCCAAGGAAAAACCCGCCTTCCCCGGTCGCTGACAGGGGAAAGCGGGCTGCCGGTGACTAGGCCTTCGCGGGTTTGGTCACGGTGGCGGTAGGCTCCATGTTCTCGGCGTCCACCATCCACGCATACTGCTCCAGCTTCTCGATGAAGCCGTGCAGGATGTCCGCGGTGGTGGGGTCCTCCTCGTCGATCTGGTCATGCACGCCGCGCATGGTGGCGACGGCGCCCTCCAGCATGGCGACCACCATCGTCACGGTGTCGGCCGTGGACACCAGCCCGGCGGGGAACTGATTGAGGGTGGTGCCCTTCGCGACTGACGCGCTACGTCCATCGGGCACAGCGTGGAGCGCGCGCATCCGTTCGGCGATCTGGTCCGCGAAGAGGCGGGCATCGTCGATGATCTCATCCAGCTGCAGGTGCATGTCGCGGAAGTTCTTCCCGACGACGTTCCAGTGCGCCTGCTTGCCCTGGAGGTGAAGCTCAATGAGCTCGACCAGTACGGCCTGCATGTTGTCAGTCAGTGTCTTTGACGCCTTCATGGGTATCCTCCTGTGTATAGAACCTGCCCTCTCCAGCAGCTAGTAAAGCACCGGATGCGAGGGGTGGATCAATCTTCACCCTAGACCTCGGTTGTTGTTGAAATCCAGCGGCAAGGAATACAATCAGTTTACTTAGTAGTTCATTTGTTGTGGAACTTACAGAAGGAACCAATATGACGACAGTCCAGGAATCCATCGACGTGGCAGTGCCAGTGAATACTGCCTACAACCAGTGGACACAGTTTGAAACGTTCCCCCAGTTCATGGGCGGGGTGGAATCGATCACCCAGACGTCAGAGACCCGCAACCATTGGGTCACCAAGATCGGGGGAGTGGAGCGCGAGTTCGACACCGAGATCACAGAACAGCACCCCGACGAACGCATCGCCTGGAAGAGTGTCGACGGAAAGTCCCACGCAGGTGTGGTCACCTTCCACCGGATCGACGACACCACCTCACGCGTTGCCGTGCAGCTGGATTGGCACCCGGAGACGTTCACCGAAAAGGTAGGCTCGGCAGTCAACGCCGACAACCGGCAGGTGAAGTCCGATCTCCAGCGCTTCAAGGAGTTCATCGAAAGCAACAACGCTGAAACCGGGGCATGGCGGGGCGACATTGATGCGCCACCGTCAGGCACCACGGCGGGGACCGGCGCAGCGGCCGGGTCAGCGGACCTCAGCGATCCCTCACTGGACGATCCCGAGTCGGGCGGCCCGCGCGCAACTGTCGCGCCGAGCTAACCCGCCTGCGGGCATGATCGCCCGCAAGCCGTCATCAAATCGGCCGGATCCTCCCCTACGGGATGGGTCCGGCCGATTTTTGGTTAGGCCAGCTGATGAAAGCCTAGGAAGGGTCCCGCTGGGTGATGCTCTGGATCGCGTCGGTGGCCCGTTCGGAGAGTCGGGCGGAGATCGGTGCGTTTTGCGCGGACTCCGCTGCAGCGGCTTGGCCTTCAGGACTGACCACGTAGGTACCGAACTCCTTGATGAGTTCAACAGTGGTCTCGTCAGGGTAGGACGAACAGTAGATGTGATAGGACACCAGGATCAGCGGGTACACCCCGGCCTCGGTGGTGGTCCGGTCCAGATTCAAGGCAATGTCGTTCTCAGCCCGCCCGTCCACGGGTGTTGCAATGTCGAGGGCCGCAGCAGCGGCCTTAATGCTGACCGGGACGTACTCGTCGCCCACCAGGAGGTTGGCACGGCCAAGCGGGGGGCCAACTGCGGAATCGTCGGCATAGGTTACCGCACCCTCGGTGCCGGACACCGTGCTGACAACCCCTGCGTTGCCCTTGGAGTTCTCGTTTCCCAGCTCGCTGGGCCAGGTGCCGTCCGCTTCGGAAGTCCAGAGATCGGGCACCACTGCGTGCAGGTAATCGGTGAAGTTCTCGGTGGTTCCCGAATCGTCAGACCGGCTGACCGGGGTGATCCGCAGGTTGGGCAGGTCGACGTCGGGGTTTTGGTCAGCGATCGCCGGATCATCCCAGGAGGTGATCTCGCCCAGGAAGATGCCGGCGATGGTCTGCGCATCCAGGTCGAGTTCGGTGATACCGGGAAGGTTGAAAGCGATGCTGATGGGTGCCACATAGGTGGGGATGTTGAACGCCCCGTCCGGTCCGCAGGCCTCCTTGGACTCCTCCAGCTCCTCGTCGTTGAGATAGGCATCTGACCCGGCAAACTGCACGGCATCCGCGAGCAGCGCACCGCGGCCCGCGCCCGAACCGTCAGGCGAGTACTGGAGCTGAACCTGTGAATGAAGGGTTCCGAACCCGGAAATCCAACCGTCCATCGCGGGGCCCTGCGCCGATGAGCCAGCTCCGGTGATCGTGCCCCGAAGGTCGGAGTTGGCGCGTAGCGCGGCAGCTTCCTGCTCCGGGCCCAACGGGTAGTCAGAGCCGCACGCCGTAAGTGACAGCCCGAGAAGGGCGGCGATGAGCAGGGGGAGGCGACGCGTGGGGTGGGACAGCACGTTATTCACGATACAGGTGAACAGTAGGTGAACGAACTTCCGCCGGAGTGTCATCCACCCCTGGTGAGGTCCCGGGTGGCAGGGCCTTCCAGAAGGGTGCCCTCGGCCGTGAAGCGCGATCCGTGAAGCGGGCAGTCCCAGGACCGTTCGGCGTCGTTCCAGCCCAGGACTCCGCCAAGATGGGGGCACACGGCCGAGACGCGGTGCGTGACGCCGTCCACCACGCAGACCCCCTCGGGACGGGCACCGGTGCGGACCACCACTCCCTGGCCCTCCGGTGGGTTGACAGTCGAGGTTCGCGCGAGTGACCCCAACCACCCGTTGATCAGTTCGAGCCCGGCACCAGCATTGGACTTCACGGTGCTGAGGGCGTCCTGGGGGGCGACCCTGGTGGCGTACAACTTGCGGGCCCACGGCATGTGGCCGCCGAGGATCTCCGCCGACAGGGCGAGGGCAGCGGCCACTGCGTTGGTCAGACCCCACTTGTTGTAACCGGTGGCCGTATAGATGTTGTGGCGACTCAGGGGCAGCCTGCCCACGTAGGGAACCGCGGAGGCCGGTTCGTAGTCCTGAGCGGACCAGTGATGGACCGGGTGTACCGAGCCGAAGTGTTGCTGGGTCCACCGGACCAAGTCATCGACGAGGCCCTGCGTGTGGGTTTGGCGGCCCACCCGGTGCCCATTACCGCCGGTGATCAGGTACTTCCGGCCGTTGACCACGCTGGTGCGCAGGGAGCGGGTGGGCGGGTCGACTGACAGGTACATCCCGTCCAGTTCCAACGGTGAACCCTCCTCGGCGGTGAAGGCAACAGCATAGGACCTTTGCGGGGTGAGAACCGAGAAGTGCCCGCCCCGGTCGAGAATCGGGGTGCCGGTCGCAAGGATCAGATGTTCGGCCATCACTGGCCCCCTGGCCGTGTTCACCCGGATCTTGTCACCTTTCAGCTTGCCGGTGGTGATCCCTTCAACCCGGACACCTTCGATCAGCGCTCCGCCGTGGGAGCGCAGGTCAGCAACAAGGCCAGCCAGCACCTGCAGGGGATGAAACTGCGCCTGCCCTGCAAGTCGGAGCGAACTGGTCACCGCAAAGGGCAGGGAGGATTCGTTGCCGAGCGTCGGTGACAGTCCCGCTGCTCGACAGGCATCAAGCTCCGCGGCCAGGACGGTGGCGCCGGTGGCGGTGACCGAGTAGTTCACCGCATCGGCGGTATCGAACGGGATTCCGTGCTCACGGCAGAACCGCAGCAACCAGGACTGGCCCTCCAGGTTGCCGGTGACGTAATGGCGCGCTGTCTCGGCACCGTGATGCCGGATGATGGTGGAAAGCTGGGTCCCTTGCAGGAGCGACACCTTTCCCGTGGTGTTGCCGGTAGTGACATCGCCTGCACGACGCGCTTCCAGGACGGCGACCCGTTGCCCGGAGCGCGCCAACAGAAGCGCGGTACTGATTCCGGTGATGCCCGCACCCACCACCACCGAGTCATAGCTGGCGCCGGGGGTGAAAGGATCGGCCGGAACCGGGGGCCGGCTCGCCTGCCACAGGGATGTCATGGGGTACCTTCCGCCGTTGGAGTCTGGGACCTAAGCCCACTCCCAAATTCCCGTCCCGTCAAGGAATTCCAGGTATAGCCGGGTTGCCGCGGTGAGCAGAGACGAGATGGAGTAAGTATGCTGATTATTGTGCCGCCGACGGAAGAGGACGATGTGACGGAACCGAAGCGGTCAGTACTCCTGGACGCCGGGTCAAAGACCCAGGATGCGCTCTACGACCAGGGAACCGCTGCTGCGGGTTCGGTCGCTGGGGCCCTCGCTCTTGCCGCCGAGCTCGGAAGATCAGCCCCTTTGCCCGGGACTGGATCGACCCTTCAGCTCTGGGAAACACTGGCAACCCTCGCCGCCGCCGACCTGACTGTCGCACGTACCGTTGAACCCCACCTGGATGCTCTGGCCATCCTGGCCCAGGCTGGCCAGCCGGCCACTGAGGGAACCTGGGGGGTGTTTGCTGCCGAGGGACCAGGAACCCGCCTTGAGGCACACCCGCACGATCACCAGGGCTGGCTTTTGACCGGACGGAAACCCTGGTGCTCGCTCGCCGGCAGGCTCGACCATGCGGTCGTTACGGCGCATCTGTCCGGCGGTGGACGGCGTGCTTTCGCCGTGGCCCTCGGCCAGCCGGGAGTTACCCCTGTCACGGGCACCTGGGTGAGCAGAGGCTTGAGCGCAGTCGACAGTGGGCCAATCGATTTCGACCAGGCCGTGGCCACGCCGGTGGGTGACGACTCGTGGTACCTGGTGCGTGACGGTTTCGCCTGGGGCGGGCTCGGCGTCGCCGCCTGTTGGTATGGCGGCGCGGTCGGGGTGGCGCGGCGCCTGCTGCGCTCGATCAGTGACCGGGCACCGGATCAGTTGGCCCTGATGCACCTGGGCGAGGTGGATCGGCGGTTACACGCCGCCCGGGTTTCGCTCGCCACTGCCGCTTCCGACATCGATGCGGGTAGGGCCAGCGGCGACGCCGGGGCGCTCCTCGCTGCACGGGTACGAAGCATTGTGGCTGAGGCTGCAGAGGCGATCCTTACGACGGTAGGCCACGCTCTGGGGCCGGCACCCTTGGTTCTGGAGGAGGAGCATGCTCGCCGGGTCGCCGACCTGCAGGTCTACCTGAGGCAGCATCACGCCGAGCGGGATGCCGTCTCCCTGGGGCATCGGCTCATGGAAACGGGGGAAGGCCAGTGGTGAGCTTCACGCACGACGACGGCGGTACACCGGAACATCGCTGGAGCCAGGACTGGCGCAGCGACGCACGGCTCAGTGTCGAGTCTCTGTTCGACGGCCGCTTGCCGGAGCGGGTGATCGTCGTCGCAGCGCACCCGGACGACGAGACGCTCGGCGCTGCGGGGCTGGTGCGGCGCCTGGCGCACGCCGGAGTTGTTACCGACATCGTGGTCGCCACCAACGGCGAGGCCTCCCACCCGCACTCGCCGACGCACACTCCCGTTCAGTTGGGGGGCGTACGGCGCCGCGAACTTGAGGACGCCGTCGAGATGCTCGCACCTTCCGCGCGGGTACGCTTCCTCGGCCTCCCGGACGGATCGCTGACAGCCGACGAACTGGTGGGGCTGCTCCGCCAGGAGATTGACTCCGGCGGACGAACCGGTGAGCGCACGCTGCTGGTGGCACCGTGGCGTGGGGACGGGCATGGTGACCACGAAGCTGCCGGACATGCCGCAGCCCAGCTCGCCGCCGAACTGAACCTGCCGCTGCTGGAATACCCGGTGTGGCTCTGGCACTGGGCAACCCCGGACTCGCCGGAGGTGCCCTGGGATCAGCTCGCGGTGCTGGACCTGGCCGGCGACGAACAAACGCTCAAACAGTCGGCGCTGCTCATGCATGCCAGCCAGACCGCGCCGCTTTCCGACGAGCCGGGAGACGAAACGCTGTTGGCCCCCGGTTTCCTGGAGCACTTCACCCGCGGGTTCGAGACCTTCATTCCCACGCCCTCATCGGGAGTCTTCGAGCGCCTTCATGCGGGCTCGGAAGACCCATGGGGACTGCAGGACCGCTTCTACGAACGCCGAAAGCGGTCGGTCGCCCTGGCACTGCTCCCGCGGGAACGCTTCGTTGCAACCCTTGAACTGGGGTGTTCGATCGGAGTGCTGTCAGCCGAACTCGCGGCGCGCAGCGACTCCCTGCTCGCCCTGGACATCAGCCCGACCGCGGTGGCCGCCACTCATCGCCGGCTCGCCGACTTCCCGCGGGCGGAGGCTCGTGTGGCGTCAATTCCGCAGGACTGGCCGGCGGGCCAGTTCGACCTTGTGGTGATCTCCGAGGTGGGGTACTTCCTGACCCGCACGCAACTGCTCGACGTCGTCGCCCGCGTCGTCGACTCCCTGGCGCCCGACGGCGTGGTCCTGCTCTGTCACTGGCGTCACCCGGTAGACGGTTGGGAACTCGACGGCGACACGGTGCACGAACTCTTCCGCAGCTCCGCACCGCTGGCTGTGTTCGCCGAGCACAGCGAGGAGGACTTCCGCATCGACCTCCTGGTGCACCCACCCGCTGTGTCGGTGGCGCGGTCCACGGGGGTGCTGTGAGCGGGCTGCAGCTACCCGGCGCGGTGACCGTCGTTGTCCCCGCCCGGAATGAGGAGGAAAGCCTCCCCCAGTGTCTCGCCGCGATTACGACTGCAGCACAGGTGCTGGCCGCCACCTACCCGAGTATCGACCTGACTGTGACAGTGGTGCTGGACGGATGCACCGACGGGTCGGCGGGGGTGGTTGCTGACTACCCATTGGCCCAGTCCCTGGAGGTCGATTTTGCCTCGGTGGGGCTGGCTCGCCGCGCGGGTATTGGCTACGCCCTCTCCCGGTTGGCCCGACCCATGGAGGAGGTGTGGGTGGCCAACACTGACGCGGATACCGTGGTGCCCGCGGACTGGCTGGTCGAACAATGCCGGCTCGCGGGGCAGGGTGTGCAGCTGGTGTTGGGCACCGTGGTGCCCGACCCGGTGGGGCTCGACTCGGAGCGCGCCCGCGCCTGGCATCAGGCACATCCGCTCGACGACGGGCACTCGTACGTCCATGGAGCGAATCTGGGTTTCCGTGCCGACGGCTATCTGGCGGTTGGGGAATTCGCTGCACTCCAGGTCCATGAGGACGCGGACCTCACGGACCGGTTGAAGGCGCATGGCATCACCTGGGCTGCGGTCGACAGCATCAGGGCCACCACGTCGGCAAGGATGCTGGGTCGCACACCGGGCGGGTTTGCCGGTTACCTCCGGGAACTACCCCTGACTGGTCGTGGGGCCGCGGGTTAGCCAGCCCGTTTGAGCCGGTACCCGTCGTCGCAGTGAATCAGCCGGCGTCCGCCGCCATTATCGAGCTGAATCCACAGGACCGAGGCGTCATCGGTGCGCATTTCCACTGCACCGGCCACCGGGCCGTCACTGCGGTGGGTGAAAGCGACCTGCTGCCCACGGCGCAGGGTCGACCAATCCACAACGTCCTCTCGTAAATGCGATGAGCTGTCCACGGGGGTCCTTTCGGTACGGGAGGTGATTCCCTCAACGTACTGGTCCCGCCTGAACGGCAGGTGAATTCCCCCTGGGAGTCCGGGGTAGGCCCCCGCCGCTAGACCGTGCGCCACTTCCCACTGGTGAGGTGCGAACCTGCCTGCGGGCCCATCTGCAGCATGCCCCCGTCGACAACCCAGGACGCCCCGTTGACATAGCTGGACGCGGGGGAGGCCAGGAACGCAATCACTGCAGCGACTTCCTCGGAAGCTCCGGGGCGGCCCAGCGGAATGCCCGGGCGGTCGATCTCGTGAGGGTCGTCGTCCTCGGCATCGTTCATCGCCGTTGAGATCTCACCGGGAAGCACGGCGTTAGCGGTGATTCCCTGATCGCCCAGCTCCAAGGCGATGGTCTTGATCAGCCCGCCGAGGCCGTGCTTCGACGCATCGTAGGCTGCGGAGCCGACGCGGGGCTGCTCCTGGTGCACGCTGGTGACGGCGATGATCCTGCCGCCGTTCCCCGCCGAAATCATCTGTGCCGCGGCGCGCTGGATGCAGACGAACGCACCGTCGAGGTTCGCGGCGAGGGTGCCACGCCATTCGTCGTAGCTGGTCTCCATGAAGGGGGTCCCGCCGTTGACGCCCGCATTGTTGACGAACACATCGAGTCCGCCGAGTTCGCTGATCATCTTCTCGACCACATCTCCGCAGGCGGGAGCGTCAGTGGTGTCCAACTGGGAGACCACTGCCTTCTGTCCAAACTCGCGGACCAGACGCGCGGTCTCGTTGGCGCCGTCTTCATCGGAGTGCCAGGTAATCCCGACGTCGCACCCTGCCTCGGCGAGGGCGAGGGCGGTGGCCCGGCCGATGCCGGAATCGGAACCGGTGACTATTGCTGTGCTGGGTGTGTATGCCATGGTCCCTATCCTTCCGAGGATTCAACAGGGAAAGCAAGCCTGCTGACCTTGCCGGGACACAAAACCGGCCCAACGCTGAGGCGTTGGGCCGGTGGTGGTGCCTGCGCGGGGCCTTGATCCCCGGGCCTTCCGCGTGTGAAGCGGATGCTCTACCAGACTGAGCTACACAGGCGGGTGTGACTCCCTGCAACTACAGGAGGACAGTAGTTAGTTTAGGCCATACTCGGGCCACAGGAAATTCGCCGGTCCTGCTACACGGAATCGCGGATGACGAGGGAGGTGGGAAGCATCGTCACCCGGTCGGTCGGGATTCCCTCGATCAGGTTCACCAGGGTCTCAGCCATCTTCTTGCCCAACTCGATGATCGGATGGTGCACGGTGGTCAACGCTGGTGTCACCGAGGTGGCGAAGGAATCGTCGTCGAACCCGACGACGGCGATATCCTCGGGGATGCGCAGACCCCTCCCCTGAATCGCGGTGTACGCTCCCGCGGCCATTTGGTCGTTACCCGCAAAGACGGCGTCCAGGGGGCCGCCGCGGTCCAGCAGGCGCTGCATCGCGCGGGTCCCGGACACCTGGGTGAAGTCACCGGTCTCCACCAGGGACTCCCCGAGTCCAGCCTCCTGGACAGCGGCCCGCCAGCCGGCGAGCCGGTCGATACCGGGCGGCATGTCCTGGGGCCCGGCGATCGTCGCCACATGCACCCGCCCGGAGTCAGTGAGTTGGCGGGTGGCGTTGTAGGCGGCCTGCTCGTTGTCGACCTCGACGTAGTAGCTCTCCCTGCCGCCCACCAGCGGGCGTCCAGCGAACACCATCGGCAGTGACCCCGAGAGGTGCGTCCAGGAGTGGTCCCCGCTGTGGTGGGAGACCACCAGGACGCCGTCGACGTTGCCGCCGAGCAGGAAACTGCGGGTCTTCTCCGGCTTCGATTCGGACGAGATCACCATGTTGAGGGTGTAGTCGGTGTCGGTCAGGTACATGGCGATGCCCTCCACCACCGAGGCGAAGAACGGGTCGGCGAAGACCTTCGACGTCGACTCGGGGACGATCAGGGTGACCGTGTTCGCCCGGCGCTTGGCGAGGGAACGGGCGGCACGGTTCGGCGTGTAGTCCAGCGCGAGGATCGCCTTTTTCACCGATTGCGCAAGCTCAGGGTCGACGCTTGGGGAGCCGTTGACGACGCGGGATACCGTGGCCCGTGAAACCCCGGCCAGCGCCGCCACCATTTCCAGGGTGGCGACCGGCCGGGGTCCGCTTGTGTCCTGCGTCATTGTCTTCTCCGAAGCCTCGAAAGTACTGCTGAGACTACTTTAAGCTCCTGTTGGGGAGAGCGACGCTGTCCGGGCACCGGAAATGACACGAGCGTACGCGAGTCCACTGTCTTTGACCGTCCGCTCGAACGAGTCGTAGTCCACCCGCACTATCCCGAATCGCTTGCCGTACCCCCAGGACCATTCGAAGTTGTCCAGGAGAGACCACACGAAGTAGCCGCGGACGTCCGCGCCCTTGTCGAGTGCTTCGCCGACGGCGGCGATGTGATCGAGGATGAAGCGGGTGCGCTCCTCGTCGTGAACCATCCCGTCGCTGCTGACGTCGTCGTCGTACGCGGCACCGTTCTCGGTGACGTACAACGGGGGCAGCGTCGGGTACTCCTCGCCCAGCCGGAGGAGGAGGTCGCGCAGCCCATCCGGGTTGACCTCCCAGTCCATTGCGGTCCGAGGCAGCCCGCGGCTCGGGAACGCGATGTCCTCCGAACCGATCCAGCAGGACGACGTCGGCCGGGTGGCGCCCCCGGAATGACCGTCGCCCCCCTCGGTGTTCGGGTGTCCGCTGATCAGGTCGTCGTGATAATGGTTGACGCCCAGGAAATCGAGGGGGGTGCCGATCACATCGAGATCACCCGGCTGGATCACCTCCCGGATGCCGAACTGTTCAAGGTCCGCGAGGGTGTCCTCCGGGTAGGCGCCGCGAAGAATCGGGTCCAGGAAGATCCGGTTCTGGAGGGAGTCGAACCTGCGGGCCGCGTCGAGGTCCACCGGGTCGGCGGGATCGCGGGGAATCGAGTTGCTCAGGTTGAGCGTGATCCCAAGATGCTGGGCCCCCCGGTCCCGGAGTTCGTTGACTGCCAGGCCGTGCGCCAGGTGCTGGTGATGAATGGCTGCCACCGCTGCGCGTGGATCCTGTCGACCGGGCGCGTGAACGCCAGCGGCATAGCCCAGCAGGGACGAGCAGAAGGGTTCGTTGAAGGTGGTCCAGTGCTGCACCCGGTCTCCGAGTGCTGAATAGACGTCATTGGCGTAGTCAACGAACCGCAACGCCGTATCCCGGTTCGCCCAGCCCCCCTTCTCCTCAAGCGCCTGCGGGAGGTCCCAGTGGTAAAGGGTCAGCCAGGGCAGGATCCCGGCCTCCAGGAGGTTGTCGACGAGGCGGGAGTAGAAGTCCAGTCCTTCGGTGTTGGGCCCGCGACCGCCGGGACGCACCCGCGCCCAGCTGGTCGAGAACCGGTAGGAGCCAAGCCCCAGTTCCTTCATGAGCGCTACATCCTCGGGCATCCGGTGATAGTGCTGCACCGCATCCTCGGGGGTGTCCCCGTGGGCGACCGCACCCGGTACCCGGGCGAAAGCGTCCCAGACGGAGTCCTCCTTCCCGCCCTCGTGGCCTGCGCCCTCCACCTGGGCAGCGGCGGTGGCTGAACCCCACAGGAAGCCCTGCGGCCAGTGGCGGGCGGGGTCGGCGCCGGTGGCACCGTGGTGTGTTGCATTCAATGGCATTAGCCCTTCACTGCTCCTTGCATGATTCCGGAAATGAGTTGACGGCCCGCGACGGCGAACAGCGCCAGCAGCGGAAGTGTTGCCAGTACAGCGCCAGCGAGAACAATCGAGTAGTCGACGTAGCGTGCCGACTGCAGTTGGCTGAGTGCCGTCTGCAGGGTGGGGTTGCCGGCGTCGAGCACCAGTAGCGGCCAGAGGAAGTCAGTCCACGCGGTCATGAATGTGAACAATCCGAGGATAGCCATCGCTGGCCGTGCCGCGGGGAGAGCGACATGAAAGAAGGTGGAAATCATTGAGGCTCCGTCCATTCGGGCGGATTCAATGAGTTCATCGGGGATGACATCCACCAGATACTGGCGCATGAAAAAGACTCCAAACGCGGTGACCAGGGTGGGGATGACGACGGCGCCGATCTCACCCGTCCACCCGAGGGTGCGCATCAGCATGAACAGCGGAATGATGCCGAGCTGCGTAGGAATGGCCATCGTCGCCACGACGGCGACCATCAGGCCGGTGCGTCCCTTGAATTTGAGTTTCGCGAACGAGTAACCGGCGAGGGTGGAAAACCCCACCACCGAGACAGTGATGATGCTCGAAATCAGTACGCTGTTCCCGAGCGCGAGCCAGAAGGGAATCGTGTCGAATACTTCGCCGACATTCGTCCAGAAGTTACCGCCCGGGAGAAGCGGGGGCCAGGTCTGTCCCAGGGCCTCGTTGGAACGGCTCCCGATGATTACCGACCACCAAAGGGGGTAGGCCGAGGCCAGGAAGAAGGCGATCAGGAGTCCATAGGTGAGAAAACCCGGCCGGCGACCATTCCCGAACAGTGCCTTGCGTGTGGCTAGCGACCGCGGCGTCGGCGGCCTACTTGCCGCGGGGCGGGTCTGGGTGACAGTCATCGTCCACTCCTTGTAGTTGGTCCCGCCAGTGGCTCCCCGGCAGTATCAGCCGAGGGTGCCGGTGGCTGCGCGCCGACGGCGGGGAGGACTGCCGCAGGGGCGACAGGTCGCTTTCGGCGGCGCGCCCGCCGGTTTCCACCACGGTCATCGCCACTGGTGGCGATCCTTCGCGAGATGAGCCAGTTCATCACACCGAAGAGCACGATGATCAGGAAAAGGATCCACGCGATCGTGGCAGCCTTCCCGAAGTTCTGGCGCTGGAACGCCATTTCCCAGAGGTAGAGCACAGTGGTCTGGAACTGCTTTGCCGTCCCGCCTGCGGTCCGGGGGTCAAAGAGCCGAGGCTCAGTGAAGATCTGGAGTCCGCCGATGGTCGCGGTAATGACCACGAAGATCATGGTGGGCCGGATGCTTGGCAGGGTGATGCTGAAGAATCGCCGGAATGGCCCAGCGCCGTCGATGGCCGCCGATTCGTAGATGTCCCGGGGCACTGCCTGCATCGCGGCGAGCAGGATCAGCGCGTTGTATCCGGTCCACCGCCAGTTCACCATGGTGGCGATAGCAATGTGGCTGGGGAGGGTCTCGTTCTTCCACATGATCGGGTCGACGCCGAAGCTTGCGAGGATGTTGTTGATCAACCCGTACTGCTCGCCGAACATGTTAGCGAAAATCATTGCCACGGCCACCGGGGTGACCACGTAGGGCAGGAGGATGCTCATCCGCCAGAACGTCCTGGCCCGCAGGTTCTGGTCCAGTACGGCAGCGATGGAGATAGCCACCACGAGCTGCGGGATGGTGGAGAGTAGGAAAATGCTCATGGTGTTGAACAGGGAGTTCCAGAAGAAGCGGTCCTGGAAGACTTCCTGGAAGTTTTGCAGGCCCACAAACTCGCCCTGTCCCCTGAGCAGGTGCCAGTCGAACAGCGAGACAAAGAAGGTGTAGCCCAGGGGAAACAGTCCCACCAAGGCGAACAGGATGAAGAACGGGGCGATGTAGAGGTAGGGGGAAACCTTCAGGTCGAAAACGCTGAGGCGTTGCCGGAAGGTGACTGCGGGTTTCGTCGCGGCCTTGCCGGCCGCCGGGCGGTTCAATGTCGTGGTCATGATGATTTCAGACTCCCTGCGGGGCCCCCGGTTCTCCCGGAGGCCCCGCGGCCGGGTGCTGCTAGTTGTTGACGACCTGGTCGTTGAGGAGGGTCAGTGCTTCTTCCCAGGCCTCGTCTGCCGTGCCCTCACCTGTGTCGAGGAGCTTCACAGCGGGTGCGAACACGTTCTCCTGGATCACCGAGTCGTAGGGACCCTTGAACTGGGCGACAACGCCTTCGGCGCGGGACTCGAAGATGGCGCCGTAGGGAGCGTCATTGAACAGCTCATTGGGGACGGCCGCTTCCACGATTTCCGCCTGCGCCTCAAGGGTGCTCGGGAAGTTGTTGGCTGCTGCGGACTGCTTGACCTGCTGCTCAGGAGCGGTCAGCCATGCGGCCAGCTTGGCTGCCTCAGCGGGGTGCTCAGAGCTCTGGGGCACGGAGAGGAAAGCTCCACCCCAGTTCGAGGCCCCGCCGGGGAAGACGTCTGCAACGTCCCACCCGCTCTCGGGACCGCCGCCGGCTGACTCAAGTTGTTCCTTGATGGTGCCGAGCATCCAGGCCGGGCAGACGTGAACGGCGAATGAGCCGTCCACAAAGGCCTGACCGTTGCCCCAGTCGAACTGGGTCTGGTTGGCCGACAGGCCATCCAGGGTTCCACTGGCCAGGAGATCGAACTGGGCGCGCATCGCCTCGTTGCCCTCGACGTTCAGCTCGCCGTCGGCCGTGTAGTAGCCCTCCTCCATCTGGTTGACCATCGAGTTCCAGACGAAGCTGGACTGGTCGTACCAGGCCTTGCCGGTGTCTTCGTGGTACTGGCGGCCCAGATCGAAGTAGGTTTTCCAGGTGGCCTCGTCGCCGCCGAACAGCTCGGCGACTTCCTCGCGGTCGGTCGGCAGGCCGGCCTCCTCGAAGAGGGTGCGGTTGAAGCAGAGGGCCTGGGGTCCAATGTCGGTGCCGTAGCCGATCACCCGTCCCTCGGGGTCGGTGCCCTGCTCGAACTTCCAGTCCACCCAGTTGTCCTTGATGTCCGCAGCGCCGTATTCATTGAGGTCGACGAACTGATCCGACACCTCCATGATGGAGCCGAGCCACCCTTCCTCGACGGCAACAACATCGCTGAGACCTGATCCCGCCGCAAGCTTGGTGAAGGCGTCGGTGCGGGCATTGGCGCTGCCGTCAATATTTGTTGCCTCGATGGTGACGCCGGGGTTCTGGTCCTCGTACTCGGCGTAGAGGTCGTCGTAGCCGAACTGTCCGAAGGTGGTGACGGTCAAGGCAACGGGATTGTCGGCGCCAGCTGGCTCACCGTTCCCGCCGCCGCCGCAGCCCGACGCCACGAACGCAAGGGATGCGACGCCGGCGAGGGCGGTGATTTTCCTGAGTCGCGAGTATTCCACGATCACTCCTTTGTGTGTGTGAGCGACATACGCCGACTAGGCGAGAGAGCGCTCTCTGAGGTGTGAATCCACTGTATGTGCGGAATGTCACATCGTCAAGAGAGCGCTCTCTCGAGTTTGAAGGTTGCGGGGCAGTGCAGGGTTCCCCACATTCTCGGCCCCGGGGTGCGCGTCGGAGTGGAACACGCCGTCAAACCGAGCCCTCAGTGGCCAGAACCTGGGGAAACCTGCACACGGCGGCGTCTAAAACCGGCAGCCTCTCAAAAGGGGGGTCTAAAAATGGCGTGGAAATTCAGCCCCTTGGCTGTGGCGTCCCGGCTACTCGGGACAGTGAGGGGATAGTGAGGGGACGGTGACCTGGTTCCGCGACTGCTAGCGTGTGGCCAGCCAGCCGAGGGTGAGACCGCCCATGGTCCGGCGGAATCCGCTCTCGCCGCGGGTCAGCTCCAGTACCGCCCACAGGCAGAGGCACACCCGGCTGAGGGTTCGCAGCAGCAACCGGTTTTCCTCGCGCAGGGCCATCCGGGAAGCGAGCCCGAAAAGTGTCCAGCCGAGTACGGGAGCGTTGGGGGCCTGCGCGATGGTCTGTTCTCCACGCGCATTGGTGAAGAAGCTGGGGAGGGATGATCCGGTGTGTGCCACTAGGCGCCCTTTGCCTTGGATTTGGATGGTGCCTTTTTCGACTCGGTTGTTTTCGAGTCCGACGTGCCCTTTTTCTCGCGATTCTTCTCCACGCTACGCCGTAGCGCCTCCATCAGGTCGAGGACCTTCCCGCCGCCGTCATCGTCACCGGACTCTCCGAAGGTCTCCTCCGTGTCGAGGGCTTCTCCCTTCTCAAGCTTCGCGTCGATCAGGGTCCGGAGCTGAACCTGGTACTCGTCGGTGAAGTTCTCGGGGTCGAAGTCGGTCGAGAAGGACTCCACCAGCGCGGCGGACATCTCCCTCTCCTTCGCCGAAATCCGGACCCGCTCGTCAAGGGAGGGGAACTTGGCGTCCCGCACCTCGTCATCCCACAACAGCGACTGCAGCATCAGCACATCGCCGCGGACCCGCAGTGCACCGAGCCGGCTCTTCTGCCGCAGCGTGAACTGCACAATCGCTGTGCGGTCCGTCTCCTCAAGGGTCCTGCGCAGCAGGACGTACGCCTTGGTCGATGTCGAATCCGGTTCCAGGAAGTAGGAGCGGTCCAGCATGATCGGGTCGATCTGGTCGCTCGGCACAAACTCGACGACGCCGATTTCCCGGCTCTTCTCGACGGGGAGCGTCGCAAAGTCCTCCTCGGTGAGCACCACGGTGCGCTCGCCGTCGTCGTACGCCTTATCGATGTTCTTGTACTCGACTACCTCGCCGCAGATCTCGCAGCGGCGCTGGTAGCGGATCCGGCCGCCGTCCTTGTCGTGGACCTGATGGAGACTAATGTCGTGGTCCTCGGTGGCGCTGTAGACCTTGACCGGCACGTTGACCAGCCCAAACGCAACTGCGCCCTTCCAAATGGCTCTCATGTAACTAGTGAACCAGTGTTTGGGTTCCGCGGATACGATGAATTGGTGAATCCTGAAAAAGCTGAGCCCCTGGTTGCCAAGACGTCGGTGGACGGCAAGCCCGCCCTGTGGTTTGAGATGCGGTACGACTTCCCCGCGTCGGTGCTCTGGAAGCACCTGACCGATCCGCGGAAGCTGAAGTACTGGTTCCCGTGCGAAATGGACCTGCTGCCACGGAAGGGCGCCGAAGTGACGTTCACCTTCCCCGGGGAGCGTCCCACCAAAGGCAAGGTCCTCGAGGCGGAGAAGCCGCAGCTCCTCACCTTCACCTGGGACCGCGAGGTGTTGACCTGGACGCTTGAGGACGACGGCGACAACGGTAGCCGGCTGACCCTTACCAACACCCTCCAGGACCCGGACACTGCGGCAAATGTTGCAGCAGGCTGGCGGTTCACGCTGATCGGCCTCGACGATCTGCTGAACGAGCGCGCCCTGGGCCAGAACCCGGCCGACTGGGAACGGTACGTGGCGCTCTACCGCGAGCAGTTCACCGACTAACGCCCCGCCGCAGAAGCGGTCAGGGGCTGGACACCCCGGCCTGAACGGACGCGTGTGGAGTTTGCACCGCTTCCGGACAAGACTGGACCCATGGGTTCGAGCAAAGGCCAGCAGCAACAGACTGTCACAGTGGACGGTCGGCGCCTCCGGCTGACCAGCCTGGACCGCGTGATCTACCCCGACACCGCTACCACCAAGGCCGATGTCCTCGCCTACTACGCGGCCATCGCCGACTACCTGATACCGCACGCCCGGGACCGGGCAGTCACCCGCAAACGCTGGGTCAATGGTGTGGGGACGAAGGAGAATCCCGGTCAGGTGTTCTTTCAGAAGAACCTGGACCAGTCCGCCCCCGATTGGGTGCAGCGTCACCGAATTGCGCACTCCGACCATGTCAACGTGTATCCACTGGTGAACGATCTGGCCACCCTGACCTGGTTGGGACAGATTTCTGCACTGGAGATCCATGTGCCGCAGTGGAGGTTTGGTCCAGGCGGGGAGATCAGCAACCCCGACCGCATGGTGCTCGACCTCGATCCGGGCGAGGGAGTCAGCCTTGCCGAATGCGCGGAGGTTGCCCGCCACGCCCGCTCAATCCTGCAGGATATGGGCCTGAATCCGTACCCAGTCACCAGCGGGTCGAAGGGCATTCACCTGTACGCGGCGCTGGATGGGTCGCAGACTTCCGACGAGGTGTCGACCGTCGCCCACGAACTGGCCCGGGCGCTTGAGGCCGACCATCCAGACAGTGTGGTCAGCGACATGAAAAAGTCACTCCGCGGCGGCAAGGTCCTGGTCGACTGGAGCCAGAACAACCGGAACAAGACCACTGTGGCGCCCTACTCCCTGCGTGGGAAGCTCCTTCCGACAGTCGCCGCACCCCGTACCTGGGCGGAAATGGCGGAACCAGGGCTCGCGCAGATCGACTACCGCCAGATGATGCACCGGGTGCTGGAACTGGGTGACCTGCTGGCTGGATTGGACGGGACATCCCCCGGGACTGGCGGCGGCCCGGAAACAGGTGAGGATGAGGCAGCGATGGGAGCACCTCCTGCCAATCCCGCCGACCGGTTGAATACGTACCGCTCCATGCGCGACGGCTCGAAGACCCCGGAGCCGATCCCCGCCGAGGTCGGCGACTCCGGTGGCAACCGGTTCGTCATCCAGGAACACCACGCCCGCCGGCTGCACTATGACTTCCGGCTGGAGCGCGACGGCGTCCTCGTTTCCTGGGCTGTGCCCAAAGGTCCGCCGGATACCCCGAACAGGAATCACCTCGCTGTTCAGACCGAGGATCACCCACTGGAATACGCCTCGTTCGAGGGCACCATTCCCAAGGGGGAGTATGGTGCCGGAGAGATGCACATCTGGGACTCCGGCACGTACGAGGTCGAGAAGTGGCGGGAGGGCAAGGAAGTCATCTGCACCATTCAGGGGCGCGACGACGGCGGGCTGGCCCGGAGCGGCAGCCCGGTGCGGCGGTACGCGCTCATCCACACCGGGGGAGGCGACGGATCAGGTGAAAGGAACTGGCTGATGCACCTGATGAAGGACCAGGGCGATGGCGGTAGCGCGGCAAACCACCCGATCGACGGCATGGCGACCCCGCCTGACCTGACGCCGATGCTGGCCACCCCCGGCAGTGCGGCGGACGTCACCTCCGACCAGGAGTGGGCTTTCGAAATGAAGTGGGACGGCGTGCGGGCAATCGCCACCGTGACACCGGACGGGGTGCACCTGACCAGCCGGAACGGCAACGACATGACAGCCCTGTATCCCGAACTCGCAGACCTGGGTGACTACGTCAACGCCGAGAACGCGGTGCTGGATGGCGAAATTGTCGCCCTGAACCGGTCCGGCCGCCCCGATTTCGGGCTCCTGCAGAACCGGTTCAACCTCACCAAGGCCTCCGAGATTGAGGCTGCCCGCCGGAAAGCCCCGGTGCACTTCATGCTGTTCGACCTGCTCTACCTTGACGGTAACTCCCTGCTACAGCTCCAGTACGACCAGCGCCGCGAGATTCTCGAACAGGCAGTGGACAGCCCGGCGGATGGTCACGTCCAGGTGCCGCCAGCCCTCGACGCCACCCTTGAGGAAGCTGTCGCAGCAAGCAAGGAGCTCGGCCTTGAAGGCGTGATGGCCAAACTCACGCACGGCAGCTACGCCGCCGGACGGCGCTCGCGGGGCTGGATCAAGATCAAGCAGCAGCTCACCCAGGAGGTGGTGGTGGTCGGCTGGCGTCCTGGCAAGGGCAGCCGGGCGCACAAGGTGGGTTCACTTCTGGTCGCCGTGCCCGACGGCGTCGATCTGAAGTATGTGGGGCGGGTCGGATCCGGGCTGACCGAACGCGATCTCGCCGGAATCGGCTCCCGCCTCCGGAAGATGTCCCGGAAAACCGCCCCGCTGGCCGATGTACCGGCCGCCGACGCCTCGGATGCGCACTGGGTGCGCCCCGCACTGGTGGGGGAGGTCCAGTTCAGTGAACGCACCGATGGCGGGAAACTCCGCCACCCCGTCTGGCGCGGCTGGCGACCCGACAAACGGCCGTCCGACGTCGTCGTCGAACTGTAGCCTGACAGAACCTCATAGACTGCACCCCACGGTGTCCAAGACCAACAACATCAAAGGAGAACCACAATGAGTGAGAAATCCATCGCCGCAACCCGAGTCATCGACGCGTCAGCGGCCGCGATCTTCAACGTCCTGTCCAACCCCGAGCGGCATGCGCAGATAGACGGCTCGGGCATGGTGCAGTCAGACGACAAGTCGGATCGGATCACCGCCGTCGGCCAGGTATTCACCATGAACCAGCACTGGGACAAGATGGGCGGCGACTACAAAACGGACAACCATGTGGTGGGCTACGACCACAACAAGCTACTCGCGTGGAAGACGGCCGAAGCTGGCACCGAGCCAGCGGGATGGCAGTGGGTGTGGGAGCTGACCCCGCAGGGTCCTGACTCCACCGAAGTGGCCCTGACCTACGACTGGGCAGCCGTCACCGACACCAAGGTGCTCAAGATGGTGTCCTTCCCGGCGGTTTCCGCCCACGACCTGGAGTCCTCGTTGAACAACCTTGCTGCTGCGGTGTCGGAGGCATAACTTCGGTGTAACGATTCCGTCGGGCGGCGACTATCCAGGCGATAGTCGCCGCCCGACGGAAGTTGTCGACCCCTGGGATGCATTACCGGACAGGAGCGGGTCGTGTACCGTCCATAGGGTGGCGCCCGACACATTCCGGGCGGTGGGGGACCGCACGGGTACTTCAGCGACCAACCAGTTCCGCTTCGGTGGGAGGGTTTTGTCGTATCGGAGATTTCCGGCCACTCATCCTTATCGAATCCCACAGAAGGGGCTGTAGTGGACCTCAGTCAATTTATCGGTCTCGGCATCATACTTGCCGTCCTGGTGGTGGTGGCAATCATCGCCGCCGTCATCGCGCGTCTCGCCTTACGAATCGCCAGCCCGTCCGAAGCGCTGATCATCACCGGCAAAGGTAGCCAGGAAAGCCAGCGCGTGGTCTTCGGCCGTACATTTATCAACCCGTTCAGCCAGAAGGCGTTTTCGATCTCCCTGGCCTCCCGCCAGGTGACCCTCCAAATTGAGGGCATCTCCAAGAACGGCATCAAGCTGCGCCTGACCGGCGTCGCCCAGATCAAGGTCGGAGGCGACGAGGAAGCGGTCCGCCGGGCTGCCCAGCGTTTCCTCAACCAGCAGGAACAGATCGACCACTACACCCAGGAAACCCTCTCCGGTTCGCTGCGCTCCATAGTGGGTACGTTGACGGTGGACTCCATCATCAAGGACCGTGCGTCCTTCGCCAAGAGTGTGAAGGAAGAAGCCGAGCACTCGATGCACAACCAGGGCCTGGAGATCGACACCTTCCAGATTCAGTCGGTTGACGACGATTCCAGCTACCTGAAGAACCTTGGCCGGCCGGAAGCCGCGCTCGCCGAGAAGCAGGCAAAGATCGCCGAAGCGAACGCGGCCCAGGAAGCCGCCGAGGCGGCAGCGATCGCCGACGAGCAGGTGGCCCTCGCGGAACAGCGACTCGCCCTCCGCCGGGCGGAGCTGAAGGAAGCAGCGGACGCACGCCAGGCCCAGGCCGACGCCGCGGGCCCTCTGGCCGCCGCCGAGCAGCGTCAGTCGATCCTGGTCAAGGAACAGCAGGTTGCTTCCCGGCAGTCCGAGCTGCGCGAACGTGAACTCGACATCGAGATCCGCAAGCCTGCCGACGCCGAGAAGTACCGCGTCGAACAGGAAGCCGCGGGTAAGCTCGAGCAGCGCAAGCGCCAGTCCGAGGCCGACCAGGTCGAGGCCGAAGTGGCCTTGACCAAGCGCCGTCTCAGCGCCGAAGGCGACAAGGTCACCGCCGAAGCAGAAGCGGCAGCCAACACCGCCCGCGGTAACGCGGCAGCTTCGGTCACCCGCGCCAACGGTGCAGCGGAGGCTGAGATCATCGCGCTCCGCGGTCAGGCCGAGGCCGACGTCGTCCGCCAGAAGGGCATTGCGCAGGCTGAGGGAATCGAAGCGCAGGCCAAGGCTTACGAGCAGTTCAACGAGGCGGCAATCCTCAACAAGGTGATGGAGATCCTGCCGGAGATTGCCCGGGAAATCGCTGCGCCAATGGCAGGGATCGACAATATGACTGTCATCTCGAACGACGGTGCCACCCAGCTGAGCAAGAACGTCACCGGTGGGTTGCAGCAGACCTTCCAGCTGCTCAAGGACACTACCGGGCTGGATGCCGTCGAAATGCTCAAGAACTGGGGAGCGAAGGACGGCGGGGCCTCCACTACGGCGGCGCCCTCCGAGAATAACCACCCCGTCTGATAGGTAGGATCACCGATCGATGAAGTCGGCCGTCGCCCGGAGGAACGACGCCGCTGCACGGGCACGTGCAGCGGCATCCTCTGCGGCGACGGTCGGAGCGCTTGTAGCCGCCTCTACCGGGCGCTGGCCGTCCAGGGTGGGTGCCGGTGCGGTCAGGGGTGCCAGGAACGTCCTGGCCGAGGCTGCCGCTGGACCGTAGGAGTATGGGTTCTGCCGTGGCTGGTGCGAGAACGACTCCAGCACCTTGGTCAGGAAATCACCGTTGGTCACCTTCAGGGCGCTGGGAGCCACCAGCAGGCTAGCCGCAACGGTGAAGTCTCCGTGTCCGCCGGTCTCATAGGCCACCTCGTCCGGCCTGCAGGCACTGAAAAGCAGTTCGCGGGCATTGGCCCGCGGACCACCGTTCACAGGGGTTCCACGCCGCAACCTGAAATTCGCCGTGGTTGTCTCATCGGGCACCAGGAACCGGGCGCGCCGGCCATGGTCGGCAGCCCGCTCGGCGCCGTCGGCCACTGTCAAGCTCAAGGACGGCAGCAGCCGGGTGCCGTCGCCGGAATGGCAGGAATCGAAGAAGGCGGTCAGGTTGACCCCCTCAGGCAGTAGATCGAAGATCTCCCCGAGGTCATCGTCGATGATCAGGTTCCCGTCCTGGAAGTCCACTGGACACAGGGCCTCGTCGTGGAGCTTCTGGGCGTTTCCCTCTTCCTTTTCGTCGCCATCCAGATCGTCGACATACGTTCCGTGCCCCGCATACTGCACCACCAGGACGTCCCCTGCGGCGCTGTGGCTGACCAGGTCAAAAATTCCCTGCAGTATGTTGACCCGGGTCGCCTGCGCATCGAGGAGGGTGGTCACCTCGAAGCCCACCGACTCCAACTGGCTGCCCCAGGCCTGTGCGTCGGCCACGCAGCCGAAGAGCTCGCTTCCCGGCGGGTACGCGTTGATCCCGATGCACAGCGCCCGACGGGCATTACCCCGCGCCAGCTCGGCGGTGGGGGCGGCATTGACCAACGGCTCGTCAAGGGTCCGGGCGGCGCCGAAGGGTTTCGGCTTTTTGCCGGTCACTCGGCGGGCGACGCTCTCCATGGTGGCGGCATCATCGTCAAACCCGCCGTGCGATGTGGCGGTGCTGCGATGTGTTTCCGGACCGCTTCCGGTGACCGACCAGATCACCTCTGCCTTGGCCTTGTCACCCTCGACGCCGAAGAACTTCCGTAGCTCCGGGTCGGTGTTGACGCATTCCTGGAGTCCGAGGATGGGTGTGAATTCTTCTTTTTCGAAGGATGCCCGAACCAGGTACAACAGGGACTTGCCGTAGAGGACGCCCCCGACGGTATCGTCCAGTTCAGTCTGCTGCTTCATGGTGAACATGGCCAGGGACTTGATGCCCTTCCCCACCTCGGGTACCAGCCGCGCCTTGAACGTGTCAGTGCGGACTGCTGGGGCCAACAGGTTCAGTGACGTGAATTCCGGCAGGCCAGCGCGCAACGCGGCCGGCACGAAATAGGAATGGAAGATGGACCCGGCGCTGTGCCCGACGGCGTGCACGGTGGTCTTTGGATTCGCGGCCACGTATTTCCCGAGTGCCTGTGCCACGTACAGCGCCCCACCACCGGCGGCCGATGCGACCTCGGCGAAGCGCTTCATTTCACCCCAGATCCGTTCGCCGCCGGCAGCTCGTGCAGTGAGTTCGACAGCCCTGTCTTTCAGGTCACCCACCACGCCGCGGGCGCCGGGAAGGGCACCGAAGAGGGCGTCGAGGAATCCGGTCTCCCAGACGAAGAAGATCGGGTACACGCCGTTCGCTGTCCACCACTCGCGCTGCCGGTGTGCGGACCGCAGTCCTGACGACTCGCTGACCAGCCCGCCGTGCGCGTAGATCACGATCGGCACCCCGGTCCTGGCTGCGGCGAAAGCCGGCAGATGCTGCTCAAAGATGGCATCGACGTCCGCGGCAGTGGTGCTGATCTCGCCCCCGGAGGAGAACATTCCGCGGCTCAGGTTCACAACATGCGGCTTCAGCAAAGCGAGCTGTTCAGCACTCAGGCCCGACCCTCGCGCAGCGGCGACAGACGCAGCAGATTCCGCAGTGGTGGACTCCATCGTCCTGGGCTCCATGGCTACTCCTCGGTGAGAACTGTCGGCTGGTACTGCCACTACGCCCGGCGCGGTGGCTGCCAGTATCAGTCCGAGCCTGTTACTGGGGCGTTACTGGGGGGTTTGCCTTGACGCTGCGTTTGCCGCGCGGGATATTTCTCCTACCTGTTCGACGGGTCGCCGGGGGACCGCAGGGAATCCCGCGCGCCGACGGCGGGTGATAGGGAGGGAACCAGATGGCAGGCGTGATGCTCGGTCCCGGCAGTCACACGGGGGAGTTGCGCCCCCTCACGATCCTGGCCGAGGGTCCTTTCACTGTGGGCCCGGATGGTCCGATGACGACGACGCTGCGGGTGCCAGTGGAGCGCATCGGTGGCGGACCGCGGGGTGCACGGTTCGACGTCGTCGTCCGCGGCCAACGGGGTAAGCCGCTTGACCTGCTGCTTGGGGATGAGACCGACCCGTGGATGCTGATGGACGAGTGCCCGCCTCCCAATTTGTCCGACCTGCTGGCTGATCGTCGGTTCCTAGCGCAGCACACCTACGCGGTCGCGGCGTCGACCCTTGCCGCATTTGAATCGACGCTGGGCCGCCGGATGGGCTGGGCCCGCGGCAGGAGGCTCCGGATCCACGCCTACGATACGGTTCCCTACGCCGACTCCGGCTACGACCGGGAGGAGGGGGTGATCCGCTTCGGGCACCGGAGGGATCGCCGTGAGCGGCTGGCTGTCCCGTTGGCGTTGTACCGGGACCTTGTCGCGCACGAGGTGACCCATGCGATCCTTGCCGGGTACCGACCTCGCTGGTCGGACCAGGTGGCCTCCCTGGACCAGTTCGCTCTCCATGAGGCTATCTCCGACCTGGTGGCCATGCTGTCGGTGTTTTCGTCAGCCGAGCGGGTGGAGCAACTCCTTGATCCCCGCGGCGTTGGGGTGCCGGACCTTGAAGGTCTCGATGAGCAGATCCTTTTGAGTGGTCTGTTCAGCTTCGGCGATGGATTGTTCTCGCATGGGCCGGCGAGGCAATCCATGCGGACTCCGGTGCCTGGCGACTGGCGTACGCTGCCGGACCCGCACCGTCGGGCGGAGCCGGTGGTGCAGGCGGTCCTGAACGTGGTGGCCCGGCTCTGGAAGACCCGGCTGGACCAGCCGGGGGGACGATCCAGTCTGTATCAGGTGGCGAAGTCAGGCGCGAAGGTGGGCGAGCAGGTGCTGGCGATGCTGATCCGCGGACTGGGCTACATGGCACCGGTGGATGTGACGTGGTCCGATTTCCTGCGCGGGATCCTTTCAGCCGATCTGGTGCTCGTCCCGCAGGACAGGTATCGGTATCGGCAGGTGGTCCGGGATGCGTTCGCTGAGGTGGGAGTCACCGTGCCCGCCGATGAACTGCTGGCCGGGACGGGCGGAATGCGCAGCCTCAGGTACCCGGTCCGATTGTCAGCTCTTGGCACCGACCCGGAGGAGATTGTCAGATTCATCTGGGAGAACAGTGACCTGCTGCGGGAAACCGCAATGGATGAGCGGCACTCGATCACTGTGGACCGGGTGCGGCCCAGCATCAGGGTCAGTCCCGACGGTTTCGTTGTTTCGGAGATCGGCGCCTCCTTTGTGCAGGAGTTCACGGTGGGCCGTTCGGAGATGCGCAGGATGGGTCTTTCCGGGCCGGGCCCGGTGACGCTGCGGGGAGGCGGGTTGCTTCGCTTCGATGAGGGAGGCCACCTTTGTTACGCCGCGTTGAAGCCGGTCTACGACCCGGTGCGGCAGCAGGAGTATCAGCAGGCCAAGGCCCGTGACGCTGCCATGCTCAGGCAGATCACCACCCCTGAAGCCGGAGCGGGGACCGGGCCGGCGAAGCTCACATTCCACAGCCAGGGGAGGGGGAGGTAGGGCCGAGGACCTCCCGCTTAACCTTGGAACGCGGCGCCCCAGGCTGTGCCCTTTGCTGCCGCCGGGGCTTCGAGTTGCGCGCGTTGGGTGAATTTCCCGCCGCGCAGGTCTGCGCTGACCTGCTTCAACACATCGCGTCGGCTTTTTGCTGGATCCTCCCTCAGTGCTTTGAGGAAAAAGTAGCTGAAGGCGCCACTGTACCGCCCCGAGAAGTCAGCATCGGCGGCCGTCTGGTCCGATCGGCAGGCCGCGAACAGGACTGGCTTTGCCGCGGCGTCGGACCGGACCAGGTCGCGGAAAGCGCGCGGATCCGCCGATTCAGTCCGTTCCAGGCCAAGCGGTGTGGGAGGCGGGACGAACCGGGGCCGCCTGGTGGGAAGCAGATCCAGTGCGCGCAACCCGGACCCGCTATGGCAGGTGTCCAGGACGACGTCGAGCAGCACGCCGTCAGGCAGGGTAGCCAGCAGGTCATGCAACTCGTCGTCGAGGATCAGGGTGGAGGCGTCCCACTGGTCGCCCTTCTGTCTCATGTCGAAGGTAACGAACGCTTCGTCGGCCCCGTCCGGCTCGTCCCCCGACACGTCGAGGACCTGAGTGCCGTGGCTGGAGAACGTGAACACCAGGTGGTCACCCGGTTTGGCCCGCTTCACCATCGCCTGCAGCTTGCCGATGACCGCAGCCTTGGTGGCCTTCGAGTCCAGGAGTACCGTCACGTTCCGTTTCGCGAACCCATACTGTTCGGCGAGTATCGCCGCGAAGTCCTTGGCGTCGTTGACGCATCCGTTGAGCCAACCGTTGGTCGGCAGGTTCTCAAACTTGTTGATGCCGACACAGAGCGCGTACTTGGACATGGCACCGTCCTCCCTCGGTTCCTGCCCCGTCGCAGGTACGCGGCAACCTAGCGGAGGAGGTGTTACTGGGCTGTTACTGGCCAGACGGAGCGGGATGCCAGTGAGGGGCTAGCGGCTGGACTCCAGAGCCCTGAAAGTGGCCATCTGCCGGTGCCGACGTTGCAGGCTGTCCCGGCGTGGGGTGGGGTTCGCCTCGGTGGGTTCAGCCGTCAGGTCAATGTGGCGTTCCCCGTAGTGCCACAGCAGCACATCATCGAGGAGCCGGTCGGGTCCCGGCGAGTACCTGTGGTCGAGGGCGCGGCGCACCGAAGTGATGGTGTCCGCCTGCAGCAGTGACGCAAGGGCCGTCGTCGTCGTCAGTCCGTGGGCGGCAAGCAGCTCGGCCGCCCAGCCCCAGTTGTCGTCAGTCTTCCGGTCGACGTGCGGGAGGAGCGTCTGCCACACGTCCCGTACCCGGTTCGGGGTTAGCGGGACGCTGCCCTCCCCGTACTCGTCCCAGAAACCGGTGACCGTTTCATACCGTTCATGCAGTTCGGCGAATGCCGACTCAACGGATTCGAGCATCGCCGCGGTACCGGTGAACTGGCGGTCGAAGTACGGACTCCATGCCTTGGGGTTGGAGGCCTTGAATCGGATGTCGTGTTCGATTTCGGACCATGCGTGGGCCAGGACGGTGCGGATCTGGACTTCAAACATGTAACTGCCGCCGGCTTTCGCTGCCGGGTCCAGTGCCTTCTGGTAGTCCTTGACGGCTTCGCTCTGGATTGTCCGCAGGATCAGGTGACGGCTGGAGTATCCGTAGGTGCCCGATTCGATGGTGCCGATGTCCTTTTCCCGATCCCCCCGGCAATCGAAGTCCTGCCGCTGCCGCTTGATCAGATTTGCCGCGACATCCACCTCGTGCGGCAGGGTGGTGATCACCCGGACACCGACAACGTCGGTGAGGTTTCGCAGCGGGTCAGGAAACACCAGGGTCGGCAGGTCACCGGGAACGGTTGCGGCGAGCATGCGGGAGGCCTTGTCGCGGAACGACTCGACGGTCTTGGTGCGGGCCGTGACGAACAATGGGTTCAGTTCGGTGCCGACAAAAATTTCCTGGATACCGGCCTGCATCTGACGGGTGACCTCTTCGAGGCGCGGCCGGACCCGCTCGAACTCGCGGGTGCTCGCTTCCACCGCGGGGCGGAGACGGTCATCCAACTGATCCCAGGCGCTCATTTAGACTCCTCCGACGATGGCTTCCAGTCATCCTATCGGGCGGGTCTGACAGTTCCGGTGGAGCGGTGCTTAGAGCACACCGCCGATCTGCCCCTGGCGTCCGGCGGTGGGCATCGAGTGGCCGTCCACTGGCCGGTCCTCGTCGCTGGTGGTGCCCTGCCGCGTGTCATAGCTGCGGGGGGTACGCAGATCATGCGACCGCTTCATCAGCCCGGTGATCACCAGAAACAGGCCCCCAACCAGGAGGACTACTCCCAGCACGAAGAGCGCCAGCGACAGCCCCTCGGCCGTTTCACTGAAAACCTCGAACAGTGGTGTCGGCAGGATAAATAGTGTGGCTACCAATGCCACGCCGCCCGTGATGAGCCGCCGTGTTCCTTTGGTGAGCATCGTTCCCCCTTGATTGGTCATTCCATTCAAACACCCGGCACCTCACCTGGAAAGGGTGGCACCGGTGCGAGTGAGGTGCGCCGGTTACGCTGTGCGGTGTGGACAACCTACGCCGACGCACCGTTCTGGGCGCCGCTGGCCTCGCCGCCGCGGCTGCACTCGCGGGCTGCGCGGCGGCCAGGCCCGGCCCGTCACCGAAGCAACCGGAGGAACCAGTGACACCCCAGCGCTACACCTATGGCGATGATCCCAGCCAGTTTGCCGAGCTGTACCTGCCGGCTGGTGAGAGGCTCCCGGGCGTCGTCGTGATTATCCACGGTGGATACTGGCGATCCGGGTACGGCCTGGATCTGGGGCAACCGCTGGCCGAGGACCTCGCGTCCCGTGGCTACGCCTGCTGGAACCTCGAGTACCGGCGGGCGGGGAATGGTGGCGGCTGGCCGGAGACCTTCGCCGATGTGGACGCCGGAATAGACCTTCTGGCCACGGCGGCAAGTGATCACGGTCTGGACCTGGCGGTGACAACGGCACTTGGACACTCCGCAGGCGGCCACCTTGCGGTATGGGCGGCGGGACGGTCATCGTTGCCCGGCGGCGCTCCAGGAGCCGGGGTACCAGCGGTGCCGCTGACCGGTGTCGTCAGCCAGTCCGGGGTGCTCAACCTCGTGGAGGCACACAACCTGGGGTTGGGTGACGGAGCGGTATTGATCCTGATGGGCGTGGATCCGGCCGGGGACGCGGAGCGTTACCGCGCGGCCGATCCCATGGCAGCCATTCCGTTGGCTGTCCCGGTCCTTGCACTGCACGGAGAGGAGGACTCGACAGTGCCGGTCAGCCAGTCCCAAAGCTACGTAACGGCTGCCCTTGCCGCCGGGGCGGAGACGGAGTTGCAGCTGATCCCCGGGGACCACTTCGCGATGATTACCCCGGGAACCGATGCCTGGGCGCAGGTGGTGGAGGCGGTGGACCGCCTGATGGGTCGCTGATCCAAAGAAAGCGCAATGGTTACTGTTGCTCCGGTTCGACGATACGGTGTTCAGACCGGCTGAAAGGGCTACGTCAGATGAGCAGCACCATCATCCCCGTGCTCGAAATTGGAGGCACCCACCTCACTGCTGCCCTGGTGGAATCCGGAACGTGGGCGATTGATCGACCTTCCCTGGCCCGGGTCGACCTTCAGGCTCAGGGGACCGCGGAGAGCCTGATTGAAGCGATCGGCGTGGCCGCGGATGCTCTCACCGCCGCCCCAGGAGCCATCTGGTCCGTCGCGATTCCCGGCCCCTTCGACTATGCAACGGGGGTTGGCCGTTTTGAGAACGTAGGAAAGTTCGACAGCCTCAACGGCGTTCACGTTCGGAATGCCCTAATGGACCGCATCACTCCCACTCCGGGGATGATTCACTTCCTCAACGACGCTGACGCTTTCGGGGTGGGGGAGTACGCCCTCGGAGCTGCCCGGGGTCACGACCGGGCGCTCTGCATCACCCTCGGTACCGGCGTGGGTTCGACCTTCCTGAACCACGGCGAACCGGTCGGCACTGGTCCGACAGTCTCACCGGATGGCAGCATCCATCACGAAATCTATCGGGGAAGCCCACTGGAGCACACCGTGTCCCGGCGGGCTATCCGGGCAGCCTATGCAGCGGCGGCGGGAATGGACCCGGCAACAGGTCCCGACGTCCACGCCATCGCCACCCGGAGCCGCGCCGGCGATGACACCGCCCGCCAAGTGCTGGATACGGCATTCGGTGCACTGGGGGAAACCCTCGCGATGGTGCTGAAACGCTTTGACGCCGGCGTTCTGGTGATCGGCGGCTCAATGGCCCGATCTTGGGATCTGGTGGAACCGGCGATCCGCGCGGGAATGACTCTCGAAGACCGGCGGCTTGTGGACTTCAGGATCGAGCGGGCCGTCCTGCCCGACGACGCCGCTCTGGTGGGTGCCGCGTACTGGGCGTCGCGCCGCGAGGATCACGGCCGCTGAGCACCTGATGCTCCCTGCAGCCCAGCCCAGCCCAGCCGTCAGCCTCGCGGGCTGACGGCCGGATGCCGCATTACTCCGAGGGGAGTTCGGCGTCAGGGGTTTCTTCCAGGTAGGTGGCCTTCCAGGCACCGTCGGTGTAGACCACTGTCGCTGAGTAGATGGTGCCGGCGGGATCGAACGGGCGGGTCTCCTGGACCTCTCCGGCCTCGTCGAATGACGTGTAGGCGTCAGGGTTGACGGTGATCAGAGCGTCAACCTCAACGTCCTCGGCCACTTCTTCTGCCGGGGTAGTGACGATGATCTGCTTGACCTTTGGCTGTCCGCCCAGAACCCAGCCGCCGTCCGCATACATTGCCGCAAATTCCTCGGCCTCGGCGGTAGCCGCTTCTGCGCCGTCGAGGGTGGCAAGCAGTTCCTCGGTTTCGCCGGTCCGCTGGTTGTAGGACTTCAGCTCGAAAACGTGGTGCAGGAAGGCCCGTGCACCCTCGGGGCTGGCTTCGCTCATCAGATCGTTGGTCTCCGGCGCCTGAACATTCTGGGCGGGAGCAGTGGAACTCGCAGGGGTTGGGGCGGCAGCCTCGGACGGGGCGGCGGACTCGGTCGACTCACCGCAGGCGGTCAGCGTGGCGAGTGCGATGACGGCAATAGCCGCAGCATTTCTGATCTTCATGGTGTCCCCAAATTTGTGTGTTTCTGGCGCGCTTCAGAGCGCAGTATCAGGCCCATCCTAGCGGTAGCCTTAGGCAACTAGCGGCTCGTTCGAGGGTGGTGTGCCGGAGATCACACCGAACCTCCTCACCCACTCAGGTGATCACACCCGGCCATTCCTGAAGCAACCACAGGCTCCCCGGTGGGTGGGGGTGCTAACTTGTTAGCGTGCTCACCGTGATCGGGGAAACCCTCATAGACGAAGTAATCAGCGATGTCGCGTCGCCCCGCGCCCATGTGGGCGGCAGCCCGATGAACGTGGCTGTCGGTCTGGCCAGGCTGGGGCATCCCTGCCGGTTCATCGGACGCTGGGGCGATGATGAGTATGGGCGGATGATCCAGGAACACCTTCGCGGCAACTCGGTGCTCACCCCGATGGGACCCGACAAGCACCCCACCAGCATCGCCACCGCGCGGCTGGATCCTGCAGGCGGTGCCTCGTACAAATTCCAGCTGGTGTGGGAGCTGCAAGGAATCCGTGAAGAGACGGACAGGATTCTCGAGGGAACCACGCTCCTACACACGGGATCTATCGCCACCATGCTGGAACCTGGGGCGACTGACGTGCTGGCAGTCGTCGAGCAGGCGCACCCGCTGGCCACCATCTCCTATGACCCCAACTGTCGGCCCAGCATTGTCACCGATGTTGCCTATGCCCGGGATCAGGCAGAGAAGTTTGTGGCGCTCGCCGACGTCGTCAAGGCCTCCGATGAGGACCTTGAGTGGCTCTACCCCGGGCAGGACGTCCTCGAGACAGCACGTCTCTGGTTGGCGAAAGGCCCGGCCATGGTGGTGGTCACGCGCGGTTCCCTCGGCCCCTGGGCCGTCGTCGCGGGCGGCGAAACCTCGGTCCCGGCGCCAGCCGCCCAGGTGGTGGATACGGTGGGTGCCGGAGACTCGTTCATGTCCGCGTTGTTGGGTTCACTCGTGGACCGGGGCTTCGCCGGCGCGCAGCAGCGGAATGACCTGCGCCACATTTCCGTTGAACAGATGGAAGCAGTCCTCGTGTATGCGGCAAGAGCGGCAGCCGTTACCGTTTCCCGTGCCGGTGCTAATCCGCCGGACCGCAATGAGCTAATGACAGACCCGAAACTGAACCAGGAGTAGTTATGACCCGTGACCCGTACGCAGACCTCCCCCCAGTCCCCGAGTTCACCCTGACCAGCACAGATATTGAGAACAACCAGCCGTTGGATGCGAAGCATGCTTCCGGAGCGATGGGTATCGACGGCGGGAAGGATCTGTCGCCGCAGCTCTCCTGGAGCGGGTTCCCGGAAGGGACCAAAAGCTTCGCAGTGACTGTCTACGATCCCGATGCCCCCACGGCGAGCGGATTCTGGCATTGGGCTGTGTTCAATCTCCCGGCGTCCACCACGTCACTGCCGACGGGTGCCGGCGTCGACGGGAGCCCCAATCTGCCCGACGGTGCCACCCAGCTGAAGAACGACGGCGGCTTCACGGGTTTTATCGGCGCTGCGCCTCCGGCAGGACACGGCCCACACCACTACCACGTGGTGGTGCACGCGGTGGATGTCGAAAACCTTGAGGTGCCGGCTGACGGCAGCAACGCTTATCTTGGGTTCAACCTGTTCTCCCATACCCTTGGGCGGGCTCGCCTGATCGCCACGTTCGAGCAGTAGATAAGGTCCTGCTATTGTTCCGCTGAGCCCCGGGAATCCACTGGATTCCCGGGGCTCAGCGCTCTTCCCGGACGGGTAGGCTTAAAGTCACCCGCTTAGTGAAGGAGTACCCGCATGCGCCTGGTCGCCAGCGATATGGATGGAACGATTGTTGGCCACGACGGCAGGATCAGCCCACGGACGGTCGAAGCATTTCAGGCGTGCCTGGACGCGGGCGTTGAAGTGGTGTTCGTGACCGGCAGGCCACCCCGCTGGCTGGATCCGCTGCGCGAGCAGTTGGGACACCGCGGAACGGTGATCTGCTCCAACGGTGCGGTCACCTACAACCTGGAAGACGAACAGGTGCTGAGCGCCCACTTGTTGGAACACAGCAACATTCTGGCTGCCCGCAAGATCATCCTGGACCTCTATCCGGCGGCGTCCTTCGCTGCGGAGACGGTCGATGGATTCCACATCGAGCACGGGTTTGCCGAGGAAGGCTCGGTGGAGTTGCTCGCTGGCGCTGTGGCGCGGCCGCTGGCAGAATCCCTCGTCGGGGCAGGAGTTATCAAGTTCCTGGCCCGGGAACGCGAGGTCTTGCCGGATAGGTTCCTCAATACCGTGCGGCCCGCCGTCGCCCACCTGGTCACCGCTACCCATTCCGCCCCGAGCGTTGCGCTGCTGGAAATGTCCATGCCCGGCATCAACAAGTCGGTCACCCTCGCTGAGTTCGCGGCCAGCCGTGGCATCAGCCAGGCCGACGTCGTCGCCTTCGGCGACATGCCCAACGATGTGCAGATGCTGAACTGGGCAGGCACCGGCTACGCGATGGCATCCGGGCACCCGGAGGCGATTGCGGCCGCGGACCTGCAGGCTCCGGCGTTCGAGGATGACGGCGTCGCACAGATTCTTGAAGAACGCCTCTCCGCGCTCAGGGCGACCCGCTAACCCGTGCTGCCGTACCTGCTCAACACCGGACCGGATGGGGTGCAGCGGCCCCTTGCCCTGTCGCACCGCGGGTTCTCGGTCGACGGGCTGGAAAACTCGATGGTGGCCTTTGAGGCTGCCGTGGACCTCGGATTCGGATACCTGGAAATCGATGTCCGGACCTCTCAGGACGGAGTCGTGATGGTGTTCCACGACGAGCTGCTGGACCGGGTGTGCGATGCTCAGGGCCCCCTGGCGGAGCGCACCCTGGACGAGCTGGACAAGGTCCGGATCAACGGCGTCGAACCCATCCCCACTCTGGAAGCCGTCCTGACCCGATGGCCCGACCTGAAGCTGAACATTGACCTCAAAGATGACGCCTCCGTGGAGCCGTTCGTCCGGCTCGTGGAACGGCTGGGGGCCCATGACCGGGTGCTGGTGGCCTCATTCTCCGACCGGAGGCGGCGGCGGACCCTGAACCTGCTGTCCCGCCCGGTGGCGTCCTCCGCCGGACAGGTTAGCTCGGCTCTGATCTGGCTGTTGAGTCCGCTTGGCCTAACCAAGCGGCTCGCCCGGCTCACCCGAGTAGATTGTCTTCAGCTGCCGATCCAGCACGCAGGCGTGACGGTGATGACCGACCGCTTTATCCGAAGGTGTCGCGCCGCGGGGCTGCCGGTCCATGTCTGGACCGTCAATGAGACCGACGCGATGGAGCAGCTGCTGACGCTGGGCGGCGGCGTAGACGGGCTCGTGTCCGACCGTGCGGATCGCCTGGCCGAGACAATGCGACACCGGGGGCAGTGGCCGCAAACCGCCTCACCCAAGGGCAGCGGAAAAGCACCGTAGCCGCAGCGGGGCTGTGGGCCACCACTATCGTGGGGGAGCGCCACGTTTCTTGCCGGATCTGTTCACAGGGGCTCGCGGTGGATAGGTCGCTTCGGTCCACAAATGGAACAACGCGTACGCCCGGTGTGGGCGCCACCGCTCGGCGATGGCCTCCGCCTCACGGATGCTGGGATTGCCCATCGCCCGTCGCAGCACCAGGTCACCCGGCGTGAAGGCGTCCCGATCTCCCAGCACCCGGACAGCCAGGTAGTCGGCTGACCACTGGCCGATCCCGGGGATAGCCAGCAGTTCCGCACGGACGGCCGTATGGTCGCCCGTGAGGGTGAGTCCGTCGCTGAAGGCCCGGGCTACGTGTTGGACCGTCGCTCCGCGGGTGCCGGTGACGCCGACGGCGCTGCGTAGCTCCTCGGACGGAGCAGCGGCGAGCACTTCCGGCGTGGGGAAGATCGTCAGCCCGGCTGGGCCGGGGGTGCCGTAGGCAGCGGCAAGGCGCCCGGCAAACGTGCCCGCAGCGGTGACGGAGACCTGCTGTCCGAGGACAGTCATGATTGCAGCCTCGAAGGGCTCGGGATACCCCACTGCCCGCAGGCCGGGGCGCCGACTGACCAGGGGGCCAAGCAGGGTGTCCGGTTCAAAGGCCCGAGCGACCGCATTAAGATCAGCGTCCAGGTCCAGCCAGCGGCGGATTGTCGCTGCCAGGCTGGGAAGGTCCTCGACGGGCGCGGAGGTATCGACGTCGACACCCAGCGCACCGATGGTCAGGGTGACGGCGTGGTGGCCGCCAGCGGAACCGAGCAACCGGGTGTGGGACATCCCCTGGCGGTCGGGGACTTCACAGCCGGGAATGAAGTGGTTTGCGAGCAGGGACACCATGGGCCCTGCCTCGATCACCCCGTTGGCTGCCAGGAAGAAGCGTGCGGTCACCCCAGCACCGGGTCGGTCAATGTCCTCAGGTACTCCAAAGCGTGCGGACCGTACTGGCGCATCGATGCGTCGTCCGCGTGGATCAGCAGTCGCAGCCAGGACCCGTACCGGTGCAGCCGCGCCAGTTTGAGTGCAGGCTCGACCACCAGCCGTAGCTCAGCAAGCGGCGCGTAGTCAGTCCACCGTTCGAGGTACGCGGTGACCACCGCCCGGATACGGGGGTCGTCCACCGTGGTCTGCCACTGCTCCTGCATGACCGTCAATGGCACGTACAGCGAACTGAAGGGGTGCGCCCAGCAGGAGTCACCGAAGTCGAAGAACCGCAGTGGGGCATTCGTCGCGCCAGGTATGAAGGCGTTGTCGGCGTGCAGGTCATTGTGTTCAAGGCTCAGGGGGACGCCCAGGGCACTCATTGCACCGGCTGCTTCCTCAAGGGCGGGAATGCTGGCATAGATGCCGTCGGCGGCCTGGGAGGACAGGTGCAGGGGATGATCGGGCGGTAGACCGGTATGAAGGAGAAGCTGGTTGCTCACGAAGTTCCCGGCGATCGCTGGATCCATGCTGATCAGGCCGACCGCGGCCAACGGCGACCGATGGGGAACGAGTTGCCGCTGGAAGTCGGCGAAGCCGGTCACCACCCGGACCCACAACTGGTAGTCAGCCGACTTCAGTGAGGCGAGCGTCTTCCCGTGGTCGGGCGTCAGCATCCATCCCCTGGCGGGTTCGATGGCGAGGGGAGCTGCCACATGGTCGGGTGTCAGTTCCGCCAGGGAGGCCACGATCGCTGCCTCCGCGAACTGGCCCGGGTTGTTCTCCTTGAACCACAATTGCCCGTGGTCGGTCGGCACGGTGACCTGGGTGGACCAGAAGCGAATCCGCGCCTGCTCCACTGGGCCGGTCTGCGTCAGGCCACTACTCTGCAGAACCTGCGTAATCCACTGCTGGATCTCCTGATGCCACGCCGGAGATGCCCAGACCTGCTGGAGGTCCATCAGAACTGGTTCCGGTGGGTTGGCGTGCGGCGCAGCCCCAGGACGACCGGCTGTGCCGGGCGGACGTGGCCGGGCCAGTGCCGAGAGCTCATGCCACTCTGCAACCCGATCCGCACCATGCCACCAGTTTAGGCATTCCGATCGCCTTGAAGGCAGCACTCCCGCAGAGAGTGCTCAGGCGAAGGTTCCGAGCCAGTCGATCGCGTCGTCCTCGGAGGTGAAGAACTGCGCAGGGTGCGCCTCGTTGTCAGCAAAGGCGGCGACCACCCGATCAACTGGCCCGTCGCCCACCAGGGCGATCGCTGTGATGCCTTCTTCATCGCAAATGACGCGGCGAGCTGCGCTCGTGAAGGCGACGGCGGTCATGCTCATGAGGATTCGGCGTGCGCCCTCACTGAGTAGCGATGCGTCCAGCGTGGCGCGGGCCTGATCCACAGTGACCACTGTTGCGGGCCGCCACTGGACATGCAGGATTCCATCCTCCCTGAGAGCGAGGCGCTGGGTTTCGTCTGCGGTGGAGTGTCGTGCGACGTCGTTGATCTGGCGGTTGTTCATGGTGTCCCGAGACCTCAGCAAATATGTTGAAAGTTTAAGTAAGCGTCTATTGGGTTACTTCGTCGCCTGCAGCCATTTGGATGTGTGAGGTAGGCCACTGTTGCTCAAGGACACCAAGAACTGCTGAGGCGACACTGCGCGGGTCCCTTCCGTCGGTGTGGAGGACCGCGTCGTCGACGTCAGCCGAGCTGAGAATCGCCTTCAACTCGATGGCACGATCAAGATGCCAGTCGAGCGATGGATCGAGTGGATCATGGCGGCGTCGCAACCTGTGTTGCACTGTCGCTGGGCTAGCCTCCAGCCGGACGACCAGCAACTGATCCAGTACCTGCTCGTACTCCTCGCGCTGGAGGGTCCCTTCAATGACTCCGGCAAGCACCAGGAGGCGGGTGCCGCCGGCACGGAAATTGGGGATGACGGCCGACAGGTTCGCCAGCTCGAGCCGCCGGTTGAAGGGGTCGCCGGTGGGGGCGGGCCACGCAAACCGCAGCCAGTCGAGGTCGATTACTGCATTCGGTACACCGCGGATCGTCAGCAGGTCCGCCAGGGCATCAGCAGTCGATGTTTTTCCCACGCCAACCGTGCCGTTGAGGAAGACGCAATGCAGGGCGGTGGTCACCGCATCAGCCTAATCGTCGCGGGCGGTCAGGTCCGGCAGATCGGAAGGATCTTCCCCTCCCCCTACGGCCCTCCGGGGGACTAGCTTTGGAGCATGAGCAACGACGACGACGTCCGCGGCCTATCGCTTGCACTCCCAGAAACCACCGAGCGTTCCTCCTATGGACGGCCAGCATTCAGGGTGAAGGACAAGGTGTTCGCCTGCCTGTACAAGGAACCCGGAGTGCTGGTCCTCTGGCGTGAGACAGAAGAGGAGAAACTCGAACTGATCGCCGCCGACCCCAACAAGTTCTTCACCACTTCCCACTACGACGGGTACCCGATGGTGCTCGTCCGGCTTGACGCAGTGGGCCGGGAGGAGCTGGCGGAGCTCCTGGAAGAAGCGTGGCTGACCCGGGCCCCTGCCAGTCTCCGAACGGGAAGGGGCCGGGGCTAGGAAAGCCGGCTCAGCCCAGTTTGGAAGGGCGGGACCCTTGGTCAGAGGCGTCGACGTCGTTCGGCCCAGTGACATGTTCGCTTCCCCGCCACCGGGCGAGAGCGTTCATCACGTGGTAAATCACCAGGGTTGCCGCAGTGCCCAGGGCGATACCTTCGAAAGTGAGTTCACCGATGGTCCAGGTGAAGTTGGCAATGCCCACTACCAACGCCACCCCCGCCGTCGACAGGTTGATGGGGTTGGAGAAGTTGACCTGGTTCTGTACCCAGATCCGGACTCCGAGGATACCGATCATGCCGTAGAGCACCACCCCGGCGCCGCCGATCACGCCCGGCGGGACAGTAGCGATTAGCGCGCCGAACTTGGGGAACAGGCTGAGCAGGATGGCGACGATCCCTGCCACCCAGTAGGCGGCAGTCGAGTACACACGAGACGCGGCCATCACACCGATGTTCTCTGCGTACGTGGTGGTTCCGGAGCCACCGCCTGACCCGGCGAGCATGGTGGCCAGACCGTCAGCCATCAGGGCACGGCCGGTGACTGGGTCAAGGTCACGCCCGGTCATCGCAGCCACCGACTTCACATGGCCAATATTCTCGGCAACCAGGACCAGGACCACGGGGATGAACAACCCGACGACTGACAGGTGGAACTCGGGGGTCTGGAACGGTGGAAGGCCTATCCACGCGGCATCCCCAATCGCCGCGAAGTCCACTTCCCCGCGAAGCATCGCGACCGCGTACCCGGCGAGGACACCCACCAGGATGGACAGTCGCCCGAGGATGCCCTTGAAGAGCACGGTGACCAGGAGGATCACCACCACGGTGATGAGGGCGGTCAGTGGTGCCTGCTCAAAACTGGCCTTCGCGGTGGGGGCGAGGTTCAGCCCGATCAGGGCGACGATGGCTCCGGTGACAATGGGCGGCATCACGATCTGGATCCAGCGCGAACCCGCCCGATGGACGACGGCGCCGATAATCGCCAGGACGGCCCCGGCCATGATGATGCCACCGAGCGCCCCCGCCGGTCCGTGCTGGCTTTGGGCTGCGGCGATCGGGGCGATGAAAGCGAAGCTCGACCCCAGGTAGCTGGGCACCTTGCCGGCCGTGATGATCAGGAACAGGATGGTGCCCAGGCCCGAGAACAGCAGGGTGGTGGCGGGTGGGAATCCGGTGATCAGGGGAACCAGGAACGTGGCACCGAACATCGCCACAACATGCTGGGCGCCGATCCCCACCGTCCGTGGCCAGCTGAGCCGTTCATCAGGGGCAACAAACTGCCCGGGAAGGACGTTCTTTCCATCACCGTGAAGCGTCCACGACGTGCCGAACCTGCTCATGGCTGTGCCTTCCAAGAATGTGCGGGGTGATCTGTCGGAAAGCCTACCGTCCGGGCGGAGTGTTACGTTGCACTCATGTCATTCACTGTCGAAGGCCGAACAGTCCTCATTACCGGAGCCGCCAGCGGGATGGGTCGGCTCTACGCGGAACGCGCCGTCCAGGAGCGGGCCGCGGCCGTCGTCCTCTGGGACGTCGACGCCGAAGCCCTTCACGCGACCGCCGATTCGCTGGCCGGATCCGGCCCGGCTGTGCACAGTTATGTAGTTGATCTCGCGTCCCTGAGCGAGATCACGACGGCGGCGGCCGCGGTCCGGAACGATGTCGGGGTTCCGTCGGTCCTGATCAACAACGCCGGGATCGTCCGCGGAAAATACTTCTGGGACCACGACCAGCAGGCTGACATCGCGCTGGTGATGCAGATTAACACGCTTGCGCTGATGCACCTGACCCGGGAGTTCCTGCCGGACCTGATTGCCTCCCGGGAACCGGCGCGTATCCTCAACGTCGCTTCGGCATCAGGCACCCTCTCCGTGCCCAGGATGAGTGTGTACACCGCCTCGAAATGGGCCGTGATCGGGTGGAGCGACTCCCTGCGGCTGGAGCTTCGCCAAGCGGGGCACCGGCAGATCAAGGTGACCACTTTGATCCCCAGCTACATCCGGACCGGTATGTTCGAGGGCGCCCGCGGTCCCCTGTTCACACCGCTGATGGACCCCGCCGACGTCGTCGACCGGGCCTGGGGCGCGCTGCTCGCTGGCCGCCCCCGACTTCAGTTGCCGTGGTCGGTGGCACTGGGCAGCGCGCTCCGCGGCGTCCTGCCGCAGCCTCTCTGGGATGTGGTGGCCGGACGTGTCTTCAAGGTGTACAGCTCGATGGAGCATTTCACCGGCCGTCCCAGCTGACCTGCATGCCCGCACCCGACGACCCGCGACCGAAGACCACGACGCGTCCGCCGCGTCCTGAAAGGACCCCCAGATGAGCACTACCCCCCGGGAAACCACCGATCTGTCACCGCTGGTGGAGCGCCTGCGTGGGACCTTCGACGGGGGGACCACCCGGCCCCTGTCCTGGCGGCGTGCCCAACTCCAGGGTCTGATCCGGATGGTCACCGAACGGGAAACGGACTTCACCGACGCGCTGTACTCGGATCTGGGGAAGAACCGGCTGGAGGCGGTTGTGTCCGAGTTGTCCCTGGTGCGGGCCGAAGCCGAGCACGCGCTGAAACATCTGCGGAAGTGGACCAGCGTCGAGAAGGTCCAGGTCCCCGCGGGTCTCCTGCCTGCGAGGGCCTACCGGCAGGCCCAGCCCCTCGGCGTCGTACTGATCATCGGTCCGTGGAACTATCCGGTCCAGCTGCTTCTGGCCCCCCTGGTCGGCGCGCTCGCCGCCGGGAACTGTGCGGTCCTGAAGCCGAGCGAACACGCCCCCGCCACGTCGGCGGTGATGGCCGACCTACTGCCCCACCACCTCGACCAGAGTGCCGTCACGGTGGTGGAAGGCGGTGCAGCGGTTGGCGAGGAGTTGCTCGCCCAGCGGTACGACTCCATCTTCTTCACCGGGGGCGAGCGGGTTGGGCGGATCGTGGCCGCCGCTGCGGCGCGGACGCTCACGCCCGTCACCCTCGAACTTGGAGGGAAATCTCCCGCAGTGGTGCTCGGTGGCGACCTGCAGGCGGTGGCCCGGCGGCTGGTGTTCGGCAAGTTTCTCAACGCGGGTCAGACCTGCGTTGCCCCCGACTACGTCCTGGTGAAACGTGGGCTTGAGGAGCAGCTCCTCGCGCACATGAAACGTGCGGTCACCGGGTTCTACGGCGCCGATCCGGGCCGAAGCGCTGACTACGGCCGGATCGTCGACGACAGTCACTTCGACCGGCTGGTCGGCTTCCTGGCGGACGGCAACGGCACCGTGTACACCGGGGGTGCCCACGACCGGGCCACCCGGTACCTCGAACCGACGCTGCTGACGGAGGTGCCGACGGATTCGCGGGTGATGCAGGAGGAAATCTTCGGTCCGATCCTGCCCGTCCTGTCCGTCAATGGCATGGACGAGGCCGTTGCTTTCGTCAATGCCCGGCCAGCCCCGCTCGCCGCGTACCTGTTCAGCAACCAGCCGGCCGAGCAGCAGCAGTTCGAGGACCAGGTCCGCGCGGGTGGGATCGGCCACAACGCCTGCAACCTGCATCTCACGGTGCCCGGCCTGCCGTTCGGCGGGGTGGGCCCCAGCGGTATCGGCGCCTATCACGGCCGCTATTCATTCGACACGTTCAGCCAGCTCCGGGGGGTACTTTCGAAGGGCACAGGCATTGACACCCTGCGCCTGGCCTACCCACCGTATCGGGGCCTGAAGAAGTGGCTCCTCCGGCGGGTTCTCTGACCCCACCCTTCAGCTGAACCGTGAGCTGAGGCGGAACGGACGCCGTCGGACCCGCTCTAGCTCACGGTTCGGGTGGGTTAGCCGCCGATAACCCCGTCGACCAGCGCCTTCGCCTCGTCCTGGACCTGTGCCAGGTGCTCGGCGCCCTTGAAGGACTCGGCGTAGATCTTGTACACGTCCTCGGTGCCCGACGGACGGGCGGCGAACCAAGCATTCTCTGTGGTGACCTTCAGGCCACCAATCGACGCCCCGTTGCCGGGGGCCTCGGTTAGCCTGGCGGTGATGGACTCACCGGCAAGCGTGGTGGCCGCAACGTCCGACGGCGACAGCTTGCCCAGTGCTGCCTTCTGGCTCCGCGAGGCCGCCGCATCGATGCGCGCGTAGACGGGGGACCCGAAGCGGTCGGTCAGGCCCTGGTAGTGCTGCGACGGTGTCCGTCCGGTGACCGCGGTGATTTCCGAGGCGAGCAGGGCCAGCAGGATGCCGTCCTTGTCGGTGGTCCACGGGGATCCGTTCAACCGCAGGAAAGAGGCTCCGGCGGATTCCTCGCCGCCGAAGGCAAGGGATCCGGAGAGCAGCCCGGGAACAAACCACTTGAAGCCAACCGGCACTTCCTCAAGCTTCCGGCCGAGATCCGCAGCCACCCGATCGATGATCGAGGAGGACACGAGGGTCTTCCCGACGACGGCGTCCTGCCGCCACTGGGGACGGTTGCGGTAGAGGTAGTCAATGGCCACGGCTAGGTAGTGATTGGGGTTCATCAGCCCGGCGTCGGGGGTGACGATCCCGTGCCGGTCGGCGTCGGCGTCGTTGCCCGTGGAGATATCAAACTCGTTGGCCCGGGCAATGAGCGAGGCCATTGCCGACGGTGACGAGCAGTCCATCCGGATCTTTTCATCCCAATCCAGGGTCATGAACGCCCACTGTGGGTCGACGGCGGGATTGACGACCGTCAGATTCAGGTTGTGCGTTTCACCGATGGCACCCCAATAGTCGACAGCCGCCCCACCCATCGGGTCCGCGCCAATGTGCAGCCCGGACTCTCGGATCGCGTCGAGGTTCAGGACGGTGGGTAGGTCCTCAACATAGTGCTGCAGGAAGTCGTAAGTCCCGATTCCATCTGCCTGCTGCGCCTGACTCGCGGGGACGCGACGGACTTCCTTGAGGCCGCCCTCCATCAGCGTATTGGCCCGATCGGCGATCCAGTTGGTGGCATCGGAATCGGCGGGGCCGCCGTGCGGGGGGTTGTACTTGAATCCGCCGTCGCCGGGAGGGTTGTGGGAGGGAGTGATGACAATGCCATCCGCCTGGTCTGCGCCCTGCGCGTTATAGACGAGGATGGCGTGCGACACCGCGGGGGTGGGGGTGTAGGCGCCGCGCGCGTCCACCCGCACCGTGACGTTGTTCGCTGCAAGCACTTCCAGCGCGGTTTGCTGGGCCGGCTCGGACAGCGCATGCGTGTCCCGGCCCATGAACAGGGGACCGGTGATGCCCTGACCCGCCCGGTACTCCACAATCGCCTGGGTGATGGCGGCGATGTGCCCCTCATTGAAGGAGGCCTTCAGGGAGGACCCGCGGTGCCCGGATGTCCCGAAGGCCACCCGTTGGGCGGGGTCGCCAAGGTCGGGAACAACGTCAAAGTACGCGTCCAGAAGTGCGGAAATGTCGACGAGATCGCTGGGGAGGGCGACTGTGCCCGCTCGGTTTGCCATGGCTACAGCATGCCAAAGAACTGGTGCTATTACAGCCCCGGCGTCGTAAACCCCTTCGCGCCGCCATGGTGGTAGGTTCACCGTGTACATAGCCACAGGCAGGAAAGGCACCACCATGAGCGAACAGAACGATACCGAACGCGACGATTCAGAACAGCGGGTCGGCGGGTCGGACAAGATCGACGCCGGCGGTTACGGAGGCCCCGGACCGGAGAACGAGCTGCCGGACGGCAAAGAGATCGAGACCGAGGACAACCGGGACGACGACGACTCCTGATCCTCGGCGTCAGTCTCCACTGACCGCCCGTGAAGCCCCCGCTAGATTCGGATCTCGCGTTTGAGGATCTTGCCGGTGGGACCCTTGGGGAGTGCTTCCACCAGGACCACCCGGCGGGGATACTTGTAGGCCGCCACCCGTTCCTTGGTGAACTCGAGGATTTCGGCAGCGAGGCGCTCGCGGGCTGCATCGTCAGCGGGCGCAGCTTCCGCCTTCAGGCCCACTACCGCGGCAATCTCCTCGCCCTGCAACTCGTCCGGGACGCCTATCACTGCGGCCTCGGCCACCGCGGCGTGCTCGTACAGGACCTCTTCGATCTCCCGCGGGTACACGTTGTACCCGCCACGGACGATGATGTCCTTCTTGCGGTCGACAATGAAGATCGCACCGTCGTCGTCGTACCTAGCCAGGTCCCCGGTACGGAACCAGCCATCGGGGATCGCGGCCGCTGTGGCGTCGTCGTTGTTCCAGTAGCCCTTCATCACGCAGTGTCCCCTGACGGAGAGTTCACCGACTTCGCCGGTGGGCACCTCCACCCCCTCGGGGTCCAGCATGCGGACCTCGACGCCGTCCACCGGCGTGCCGATCGATCCGGGCTTGCGTTCGGTGCCGCGCCGGTTGAAGCTCACGATGGGGGACGTTTCGGACAACCCGTAGCCCTCCAGCAGCTCGGCACCGAAGACGCGTTCAAACTCGTGCAGCACCTCCACTGGCAGTGCCGACCCACCAGACACGGCGACCCGCAGCGTGGACACGTCGGTGGTGGAAACGGCCGGGTGCCGAAGCATCGCGATGTACATCGTGGGGACGCCCTCAAAGATAGTCACACCGTCGCGGGCAATGATCTCCAGGGCCCGGCCGGGCTCGAACCGGGGGAGCAGGGTGACGGTGGCCCCGGTCAGCACTGCCGCATTCAGCGCACAGGTCTGCCCGAAGATGTGGAAGAACGGCAACCCGCCAAACAATACGTCGCCAACAGCGGTGCCCATCAGGTCGCGGGAGATCTCCGCATTCCGGTGCAGGCTTGCGTGGGTTAGCGCGGCGCCCTTGGGCCGTCCGGTGGTTCCCGAGGTGTAGAGCAGCACTGCTGTGTCGTCTGCCGCCACCTCCGCGATGATCTGCAGCGGATCGACCGACGACAGCAGCTCGAGGAAGGTGCCCGATTTCACCGCCAGCACATCCAGGGTGGTTCCCTGATTGGCGGCCGCGACCGCCTGGCCCACTCCGGACTCGGCCTCAGCTGCCACCGACTCCCACGCGAACACAAGCCTCGCGCCGGAGTCGCCCAGGTGATAGGCGATTTCCCGCGACTTCAGCAGCGGGTTGAGTGGGACCACCACTGCCCCAAAGCGCAGGACACCGTAATAGATAAATGCCATCTGGGGAATATTCGGCATGATCAGCGCAACCCGGTCGCCCGGCTGGACGCCCTTCTGCGCCAGGAGGCCTGCCACCCGCTGGCTCCACTCATCGAGCGCCGCGAATGTCAGGGACGTGTCACCCAGTTTGATCGCCACCGCCTCGGGGTGCTCCTGGACAGTTGACGCGAGATTATTGGCAAGGTTGGGCACGCGATCTCCTTTGATCTTGTAAGTTACCGATGAGTAATAGTCTGTTTCATCGACCCCAGGGACGCAATGGCGTCACTTCGCAGCGAACATGTCACCCGCACCGGCGGCCTGCTCCAACTGGGCGGACACGGCCAGGAGCTGCGCCTCCGAGCTCGGCCGTCCGATGAGCTGGATCCCCATGGAGAGGCCCGTGGAGGTGGTGATCGTGGGCAGCGCAATCGCCGGCAAACCGCAGACGTTGACCATCGAGGTGAATGGAGAGTATTGGCATTGCCTCCGGTAGTCGGTGTCCGCATCCTCGGAGGTGTACCAGCCGATGGGACGTGGCGTCTGCCCTAGGGCGGGAGTGAGGATGAAATCGTACTCCGCGTAGGCGCTGATCGTGTTCTGCTCGAACTGCCGCAGGATGTCGATCGCCGTGACCAGGTCCGGCGCGCTGCGGGCCTGCGACCGCTCACGCATCGTCCGGGTCAGTGGCGTTAACAGCTTCTCGTTCCCCGCAGGGATGGGTGCGGTGGCGAGGGACGCCGTCCACACCGTCTGGAATGCCTGGTGGTAACGGGGGTCATAGCTCAGGTCCGCCTCGAGAACGTCATGGCCCACCGAGGAGAGCGCGCGAATTCCCGCCAGGTAGGCGTCCAGCGCTTCCTGGTCCAGCACGATGTCGAACGCTGCGGCGAAGGGCGACAGGGTGCTCGCCCCGATCCTGAAGGTCCCCTCGGCGCGCAGCGCCGCGGTCAGGAACGACGACGACGGCGGCGCGGCGCTGGTTGCCCGGTGATTCGGTTCGTCGACCATCGCGTCGAGCAGTAGCGCAGCGTCGGTGGTGGTCCGCGCCAAGGGTCCAGCCACCACGAATTGGCCCAGGTCCGCCTGCCCGGACAGCGCCGGAATTCGACCGCGATTCGGTTTGAGTCCGATCAGGCCGGTCGCTGAGGCCGGGATGCGGACGGAGCCGCCGCCGTCGCTGCCGGGGGCGAAGGGGATCATGCCCGCAGCGACAGCCGCAGCACTGCCGCCGGACGAGCCCCCGGGGCTGAGGCGGGGGTCGAGCGGATTGCGGGCCGCCGGGGCGATGTCGTTCTCGCTGTGACAGCTCAGACCGAATTCGGGAACCTGGGTTTTGCCGAGGCTGATCGCGCCAGCGCGGCGCAGGATTGCCACCAGGGGAGAGTCTTCGGCTGGAACCGGCGGAGTCAGGGCAGCCGACCCGAAGCTGGTGGCGACACCCGCCACGTCGGCCAGATCCTTATGCGCCAACGGCATGCCGTGCAGGACCGGAAGTCCGTCGCCCGTACCCCGGGACGAGTGGTAACCCTCATCCGCGGCGGCGGCCTCTTTCAGGGCGAGATCCGCGGTGACAGCAGTGAAGGAGCCAAGTCCCGGGTTGAGATCATCGATCCGGCCGAGGTAGTGGGCAGTCAGCTCACGGGCACTCAGGTCTCCCCGGGCGAGAGCGTCACGCTGGGCGAGGGCGGTGAGCTGATGAAGTTCGGTCATGGAGCGCCGCCCAGCAACCGGGCTTCGAGGGGCTCTTCGACCGCGACGGCGTCGACGCTATCCCCGGCTCCTGCACGCACAATATAGGCATTCTTGCCGGCGGTTTCGGTGACCGCCTCGATGAGGATGGTGTCGTGGTAAACCAGACCGACGCCGTCGTCGGTACAGTGCGTTTCCCCCAGGGTGCCAGCGGCGACCATCCGGTGGATGAGGGGGCGCCGCCCTTCCTCGGAGTCGTAGTGGACGCCATTGCCGTAGGGAAGAAACCCCAGGCCGTTCGTCACTGGCTGCAGCTCTGGGCCAAAGGAATCAGTAGCGCCACCGCGGAACCAGCACAGGGAACCGGCGGAGACTCCGCCGAGGACCACCCCGGCCTGCCAGGCGCGGTGCATCAGCTGATCGAGCCCATGGACCCGCCAGACGGCCAGCAGGTTAGCCACCGACCCGCCGCCTACCCACACCACATCCTGGGACAGCAGGTGGTCCTCCAGTGGGTCGATATTCGGCATGGTGAATAGATTCAGGCAGGCGGCATCAAAGCCGGCAATCCGCGCGGCCTCGGTGAACCGCTGGTTCCACTCCCGCGAATCACCGCCAGCTGTACCCACATAGGTGACGCGGGGGCGGCGCCCCGTGACCTGCGCGAGCTCAACGGCATGATGCATGAGGTGATTGAACTCCAGGTCCACTCTGAGACCCCGACGGTAGCCGCCGGACGTGGCAAGGATGGTGGGACGGTCAGCAGTCATTGTTACCTCCCGGTGGGGTGGGGCAGTGTGGGCGAGGTTCGCCTCCCACTATAGGCTTGGGCGAAATACGACCATTGGGAAGGGGCAAGTCATGAGCGAGTTTGAGAACGTGTCGATTGATTCGATCGGCGAGAACACCACCGTCCTGGACGTCCGGGAGGACTACGAGTGGGCGGCCGGCCACATTGAGGGAGCGATGCATATCCCAGTGGAACAGATTCCCGACCGGCTGGACGAACTCGACCCCGACACTGACCTGCATGTGATCTGCCGAACCGGCGGGCGCTCGCACCGGGTGGCCCAATGGCTGGTGGCCAACGGCTATTCGGCGGTCAATGTCATCGGAGGGATGGGCGCCTGGCTGGAAGCATCCCGCCCCATGGTCTCGGACACCGACCAGCCGCCCACTGTCCTCTAAGAGGCATCTCCACTCGAAGGAAACCATGAGCACGTCCGTCCCAGAGGTGTCCTACACCTTCCTCGGCCCCGAGGGCACGTTCACCGAGGCAGCCCTGCTGCAGGTCCCCGGGGCCGATACCGCCCGAAGAGTCCCAGCGCCGACCGTGACTTCTGCGCTGGACCTGGTGCGGACCGGCGCCGTCGACGCCGCGATGGTCCCGATCGAGAACTCGGTGGAGGGCGGTGTCAGCGCAACGCTCGATGCCATCGCGCAGGGCGACCCGCTGAGGATCATCAGGGAAGTGTTGGTCCCCATCACCTTTGTCCTGGTTGCCAAACCTGGGGTGCCCCTGAGCGGGGTGCGGACCATTTCCACCCATGGGCACGCCTGGGCGCAGTGCCAGGCGTGGATCTCCCAACATATTCCACAAGCAGAATATCTTCCCGGATCGTCAACCGCTGCAGCCGCTGTCGGCTTGCTGGACGCTGACTGCCCCTATGATGCCGCGATCTGCTCACCGTTTGTCGCTGAACGGTTGGGCCTGACGGTGCTCGGTAGCCACATCGGCGATGTGGCTGATGCAGTGACCCGCTTCATCCTGGTCAGTCGCCCCACCCTCCTCCCGGCACCGACCGGTGCCGACAAGACCACCCTGGTGATCCCGCTGCCCGAGGATCATCCCGGTGCCCTGATGGAAATCCTCGATCAGTTCGCCGCGCGCGGAGTCAACCTCAGCAGGATCGAATCAAGGCCAACGGGCCAGTTCCTCGGAGACTACTTCTTCAGCATTGATGCCGAGGGGCACATCGCCGATGCCCGGGTCGCCGATGCACTCAAGGGCCTGCATCGGATCAGCCCCCAACTTCGGTTCCTCGGTTCCTACGCCCGAGCCGATCGGCGGGAACACACGGTGGCCCGGCATACCTCCGACGAGGCATTCAGGGCCGCGCGGATCTGGGTGGAGTCCCTTCTGAAAGTGGGGTAGGCGGCACCGCCGGTCGAACGGGATTCCTGCCGGCCTTGCGCTACCCTGAGCTGGACATGGGCTTACACATTGGCACCTCCGGGTGGAGCTACGACCACTGGGATGACGTGCTGTACCCGAGGGGCACTCCGGCGGGCAGGCGGCTCGGCTACTACGCGCAGCGCTTCGACACCGTCGAACTCAATGCCAGCTTCTACCGGTGGCCACGCGACACGGCATTCGCTGGCTGGCGCCGGAGGCTCCCGGACGGATTCCTCCTTTCCGTAAAAGCGCCACGAGGGCTTACCCACGGCAAGAAGCTGTATCAGCCGGAGGTCTGGGTGCAGCGGATCATCACCTGCTGGCACGAACTCGGCGACAGGCGCGCGGTTCTGCTCGTTCAGCTTCCGCCTGGCCTGGAGCGCGACGATCTGCGGCTCGGATACTTCCTCGGCCTGCTGCCGGACTGGATCCGGGTGGCCGTCGAGTTCCGCCACGCCAGCTGGGACCACCAGGAGGTGTACTCCCTGCTCGAACGCCACGGAGCCGCCTACTGCGTCATGAGCGGCGCCTTCCTGCCCTGCGTGCTCCGTGCCACAGCACCCTTCGTGTACCTGCGGATGCACGGTCCAGACCACCACCACCTCTACGGAGGCTCCTACTCGGAGGCCGACCTGTCCTGGTGGGCGGACCGGATCCGCGAGTGGCAGGGGGCCGGCAAGGACGTGTTCGTCTACTTCAATAACGACGGCGGCGGGAACGCGGTGCGGAACGCCCACACCCTGCGGGACATCCTCGGTCACGGGTAGCCGCCGACGGACGGCAAGTGCCTGCCTGGCGGATAGGCAGTAGGCTGATCTTCTCGATCCGGAAAGGTCACCACCATGCCTCGACTCCGCCGCAGCGATTGCGAAAAGCCGGGAATCACCCGACGCCGTCACGGTAAAGGTTTCAGCTACCGCACCATCGACGGGACACCGTTGCGGGATGCCGAAGAACTTCGGCGCATCAAGGACCTGGCCATCCCACCGGCCTGGAAGGATGTCTGGATTGCGCCCTACCCCAACGGACACATCCAGGCACTCGGTACTGACGCCGCGGGCCGCCGCCAGTACGTTTACCACACGGCCTGGCGGGAGAAAAAGGACCGCGAGAAGTTTGATCGAGCCCTCGAGTTCGGCGAAAAGCTGCCCGCCGCCCGTAGGGTGATCACTTCGCACCTCCGTAGCGAGGGACTGCCGAGGGAACGCGCCTTCGCGGCCGCCCTGCGCATTGTCGACTCGGGCTCGCTGCGGATTGGCTCCGAACAGTATGCGGAGACCAACGGGTCCTTTGGGGTCACCACGCTGCAGGTGGAGCACGTCCGTATCAAGGGCCCCATGATCACCTTTGAGTTCCCCGGCAAGAGCGGGCAGCAGTGGGAATCCACGCTTGAAGACGCCGACCTGTCAGCGGCCATGCGGCCGATGCTGAAACGCGAACAGGCCGACACCGCGTTGGCCTACCGCACCCCCGACGGCGAATGGCACCGCGTCGACGCCTCGCAACTGAACGGGTTTCTCCGGCAGGTCACAGGCGAGGGTTTCACGGCCAAGGACTTCCGGACCTGGCAGGCCACAGTGGTCGCGGCGATGGACCTCGCCCGAAGTGACCTGTTGGCTACTACCAAGACCGCCCGGCAGAAGGCCGTCGCCGCCACCATGCGTGCAGTGGCGGAGAAACTTGGCAATACTCCGGCGGTCGCCAAACGCTCCTACGTTGACCCCCGCCTCGTCGACCGGTTCATGGCCGGTGAGGTAATTGAGATCGCGAGCTACTCGGCGTCCGAGAAGGCTGTTCGCGGGCTGCTTAAAGCGTAGCGATCCTTCCCACTGGAAGCGGTTCATCAGTAGGCTTCACTCAGGGCGCCAGTGTTCGGCGCATACCGCAACGAGAGGCGCATCATGAGCGAGCAGGCCAACGAAGGACAGATCGTTACCCCGAACGACGGCGGCGGAGCCACCTCCGACGAAAACTACCGTGGAGACGCGGGAGACCAGGCCAACGACCTGCGGTTTTCCGAAGAGCAGCAATTGATCAACAGCCAGGCAAAGGGCGAGTTCCCCGACTCGGACACCGAGAACCTTGAGCCCGTGCCCGGGGGCGGTTACACCGGCGCGCAGAAGCGCGGTGCGACCGACAGCGGCTTCACCGGCGAGCAGGACCCGGCCAAGGAGGGTGAGTACACCGACATCGAAGAGGATCCGGCGGACGGCACCGGCCCTGAGGGTGAGTACACCGACGCCGACAGCGTCCCCTCGATCCAGGAGGGCGGCGATCCCTCGAATGAAGAGGGCTCCCGCTAGCTTCTCCCCTTCCGCATCACTTGCCTGGTGCGCTGACGGTCCAGTCCGGGATGTGAGCGGACGATCAGCGCACCAGGGTCGATGCGCACATCAAGCGAGGTAACGGCTCCCGACAGGTCGCCGTCGAGCTGGGTCTCGGTGGGATCGGGGACAGTGACCCTTACCCGCCGGGCCTGGTAATAGTTGATCACCGGGATGGCGGCCCGCGGACGCAGGACAATCGTGGCGCCCAACCAGATCCAGCCCAGGATACTGCGCGGACTCATCACCACCACGTCCAGATAGCCGTCATCGATGGTCGAATCGGGAATCAGCTCAATGCCTCCGGGAAGCCTCCCGCAGTTGGCGAATAGGACGCTGTGGACCGTTCTGGACTGCGCCGGCTGGCCATCAAGGCTGATCAGCATCCGCTGCCGTTTTCCCGGCAGGCTCCGGAACCCCGCCTCGCTGTAGGCCAGCCAGCCGAACTTCGCTTTCAGGTCATCCTTGGTGGCAGCCACCACCACCGCGTCCAGCCCCACGCCACCCATCACCAGGAAAACGTGGTCGGTATGTGTTCCGGTCCGGTCATTGCGCAACGCGATCCGACCCATATCGATCCGGCGGCCGGTGCCGTGCAGGGCGTTGCGCACGCCTGCCCTGACATCCGAGACCGGGATCCCCAGGTTCCGTGCGAGCAGGTTACCGGTCCCGAGCGGAACAATGCCCAGCACCGCGTCCTGGTGGGCCAGCGCCCGCGCAACAGCCCGAACGGTCCCGTCGCCGCCAGCCGCGATGACGACGTCGGCCCCCTCCCGCAACGCCTGGCTGGCCTGCCCAAATCCGGGATCCAGCACTGTCGTCTCAAGGACCAGCGGGGCGGCCCACCCCGCATCGGAACAGGCCGCCTCGACCAGACGGCGTGCGAAACCGGCATTGAGTTTCCCGGGGTGCAGCACCAGGGCAACCCGCTGCGGCCCGGTCGGAGCCGGCAGGGGAGGTGCAGCGGCAGGGGCGGGATGTTTCGGGGAATGCAGGCGGCGGACACCCAGCCAGCTCACGGCTGAAGCCACAGCGGCCAGGGCCAGGGCAACCAGGATGATCAGGCGAAGTGGCATGGTGTTCCTCAGCGTATCGCCCGGCGAAGTATCCCGGGGAAATACTGCCCCGGGCCATTGATAGTCTTGGCGGGTGATCGATGTAAATGAGCTCCGCGACAACCCCGAGAAATTCCGCACCTCGCAGCGCGCCCGCCGCGGCGATGAAGCCCTGGTGGACGCGATCATCGCGGCTGACTCCCACCGTCGTGAAGTGGTGACCCATGCCGAGTCCCTGCGGGCTGACCAGAACGCGTTCGGCAAGCGGGTGGCTCAGGCCAAGGGTGAGCAGAAGCAGGAGCTGCTCGCCGAGGTCAAGGAACTAGCTGCGTCGGTGAAGGCTGCCGCGGCGCAGGCCGAGACGGCCAGGCAGGAACAGGACGCGCTCCTCCGCAGCCTGCCCAACGCCATCCAGGACGGCGTCCCAGCTGGCGGCGAAGATGACTTTGAGGTCATCAAGACGGTCGGCACCCCCCGCGATTTCGACGCTGACGGCTTCACCCCCAGGGATCACCTGGAGATCGGTGAACTGATCGGTGCGATCGACATGGAGCGCGGAGCCAAGGTCTCAGGTTCCCGTTTCTACTTCCTCAAGGGCGTCGGTGCCCGGCTGGAGCTCGCACTGCTCAACATGGCCATGGACCAGGCGGTCCAGGCCGGTTTTGTCCCGATGATCACCCCCACCCTGGTCAGGCCGGAGATCATGCAGGGGACCGGGTTCGACGTCGCACACGACGCCGAAATCTACCGGCTCGCCGAGGACGACCTCTACCTGGTGGGTACCTCCGAGGTGGCAATGGCCGGCTACCACTCCGACGAGATCATCGATCTCTCGGACGGTCCGGTCCGCTACGCCGGGTGGTCCTCCTGCTACCGGCGTGAAGCCGGCTCGCACGGCAAGGACACTCGCGGCATCATCCGGGTGCACCAGTTCAACAAGGTCGAAATGTTCGCGTACACCACCGAGGAGGAGTCCTACGCCGAGCACGCACGGATGCTCGCCTGGGAGGAGGAAATGCTCGCCAAGGTGGAACTGCCCTACCGGGTCATCGACACCGCCGCGGGCGACCTCGGCATGTCAGCTGCCCGCAAGTTCGACTGTGAGGCATGGGTCCCCACCCAGGGCGCCTACCGCGAGCTGACCTCTACCTCCAACTGCACCACCTTCCAGGCCCGCCGCCTGAACATCAGGGAACGGCTCCCCGAGGGCAACAAGGGCACCCGGGCGGTTGCAACACTGAACGGCACGCTCGCCACCACCCGCTGGATCGTCGCCATCCTCGAGCATCACCAGAACGCCGACGGTTCCGTAACCGTGCCGCAGGCACTCAGGCCCTACCTGGGCGGGCTCGAAGTCCTCCCGGTACTCGGCGCCTCCTGACCCGCCTACCTCGCGGCCCGGCGAATCTGGTTCACTTGAGTAATGAAGGAATTCAGTACTGCCGGCACCGAGGACCGGCAGCCCCAGCGTAAACTCATCGCCCTGGACATCGACGGGACGCTCGTCGACCACGACGGCCACATGTCCGACGAGGTGCGTGACGCCGCACGCGCCGTCGTCGGCGCCGGGCACGAGGTCATCATTGCGACAGGCCGCTCACTGGGTGCCGCGCTGCCGATCATCGAGCAGCTCGGGATTGAGCGCGGCTACAGTGTGTGCTCGAACGGCGGAGTGACGCTGCGTGTCGACTCCGGGACTGCCCAGGGGTTTGAGATCGTCGACCGGGTCACCTTCGATCCCCGGCCCGCGCTCGTCGCACTCCGCGAACGGCTGCCGACAGCCAAGTATGCGCTTGAGGACGACGACGGCAACTTCCTCGCCACCGAACCGTTCCAGGATGCCAGCTTCGGCGCCGAAACCCGCACCGTCGATTTCGAGGACATGCTCGACGCCGCCGCCGTCAGGGTGGTCGTCTTCAGCACTGACAGCACCGCCGAGCAGTTCGGTGAGGCGGTCGAGGCCATCGGCCTTCACGGTGTCACCTACTCGGTGGGATGGACGGCCTGGCTCGACATCGCCGCCGCCGGTGTCACCAAGGCCAGCGCCCTTGAGCTGTTGCGACGCCGGCTGGACATCGCCCCCTCGCACACCGTGGCGATCGGGGATGGACGCAATGACATTGAAATGCTCGTCTGGGCGGCGCGGTCCGTGGCGATGGGCCAGTCGCCTGATGAGGTACTGGCCGCGGCCACCGAGGTGACGGCGAGCGTGTACGACGACGGCGCCGCCAAGGTACTGCGCACCCTCCTCTAGGCACGCCCGGGCGTTGCCGGATGGACGGACCAATCAGCGGCTGGCGGCCGGCTCATACGGCAGGGACGCTGGCGGCAGCGCGGTCGGTCCGTAGGACAGATCGAGGAGCCTCGCGGCGGCAGGCCGGGTGGCCCACTCCTCCACCCAGTGCGACCGGACCACTGCCTTGCTAACTGCCTGCGTGGTGATGCCCAATTCAGCGGCGATCAGCTTCTGCTGCCCCCGGGCGCCGGGCGTCAACAGGTCAAGGACGTTCCATTCCGCGTCGGTCCGCGTGAACACGATCTGGCCCAGCAGGCGGAGCACTGCCTCAGCCTCCGCAGCAATGGTCGAGTCGGGGCCCTCGACGGCGAGCGGGATCCGCTCGCCGGTCTTCTGGGCCCTGGTCACGGCGCGCCGGGCGTAGACCAGCCCATACCCCTGCGCTTCAAGAATGTTTTCCGGGACCGGAGTGTGCAGCCCTCCGACGCCGATTCCCACGTGCCACCGGCGGTACCTCAGGGCAGTGAGGGCGACGTCGACCGCTGTCGCGGCGCTGTCCACCACACCCTGCAGCTCATCACCGGTGGAGCGCTGGAACGGCACCACTGTTTCGACGTTCCGTAGGCCACGCAGCAGGTCGCCGACGAGGTCTCCGACCTCGCGGGAGTCCCGCTGATTGATCGTTAAAACGTAGAGCATGGCTTCAGTATGCCTGAAGCCATGCTCTAGAACGCTCTAATCAACCGAAAAAAGTTGTTTTGATGGGGCCTAGCGGCCTTGTGGGTTTGCAGTGGCGTTCTCGACGTCGGCGTCAACGTCCCTACCCTGCGGCTCGTCCTCTTCGCGCTGTTCCCCGAGATCCTGGAACCGCTTCAGCGAGGCCTTCACTTCGGCTTCGGCTGCCGCGCGGTCGGCCCAGTCGGCTGCCTCAACCCATTTGCCTGGTTCCAGGTCCTTGTACCGCTCGAAGAAGTGCTTGATCTCATCGAGCAGGAACGGCGACACATCGGAGAGATCTTTGATGTGCTCAAAACGCGGGTCGTTGGGCACGCACAGCACCTTCGCGTCGCCGCCGCCGTCGTCGGTCATGTTGAACACGCCGATGGGACGGGCCTCGACCAGCACGCCGGGGATCAGGTCGAAGTCCTGCAGCATCACCATTGCGTCCAGCGGATCGCCGTCCTCGCCGAGGGTGTTCTCGAAGTAGCCGTAGTGGGTGGGGTACTGCATCGAGGTGAAGAGGACGCGGTCCAGGCGCAACCGGTGCGTTTCGTGGTCGATTTCGTACTTGACGCGTGATCCTTTGGGGATCTCGATGGTGACGTCGAGGTTCATGGCACTCTCCTGTGGAATCCTTTGGGCAGCGCGCGGCGGTAGGCCCCAGGGGCTGCCGCGTCGGTCTAGTCTTAAACATATAGGTTTGGGACGCATCCCGTAGCCCGAACCAATTCTTTGCTCTCGCCGATTGGGGACTTTCATGCTGCGTAGCGCGCGCATGATCACAGCAGCGCTGCTGGTTGCCGTGTTCGCGGTCCTCGCCGTGCCGCTGGGCTTCGCCGCAGTACCCACGGTTGTTCGCGCACTGGAGGCGCCCGAGCCCACACCCGTGCCCACCACCCCCGACATCCAGTTGCCACCCACTGAGCTGACCCCGCCAGCCGTCGTCGGTGCGCTTGAACCCGCGGCACCAGCACCGGAGCAAGATATTCTCACCGCAGCGCTGAACGCCGAGCTCATCCTCGAGGGCCCCGGCGAGATTTCGGCCATCGTGCTGGACGCCGACTCCGGGGAGAACCTCTTTGAGCGTGGCCCCGACAACCACCAGCTGCCAGCATCGAACCAGAAGCTGCTCACCGCTGCCGCCGCGATGAGCAAACTTGACCCGACTCGACGGCTCACCACCGCTGTGGTCGCTGGAGACCGACCGAGCGAGCTGGTGTTGGTGGCCGGCGGAGACGTTCTCCTCACCGCCGGAACGTCAAAGCCCGACGCGGTTGTCGGCCACGCAGGCTTGCAGACCCTCGCGGAGGAAACCCTCGCCGCACTCGACCCCGCCGACTCGCCGTTCACCGTCACGATCGACGACACCCTGTTCGTCGGGCCCACCCTCAATGCCGGCTGGCTGCCCGGTGACATTGCCGCCGGGGAGATCGCTCCGATCTACCCGCTGGCCATCAACTCCTCTTGGATCGACGAGACCGCCAGCGGAGGGCCTCGATCCCCGGATGCTGCCCTCGCCGCAGCGACCGCCTTCCGCGACGCCCTAGCGCTCGCCGGTGGCGACAGCGGGCTGGAGGTCGCCGTGGAGGTGACCCGGTCGCAGGCACCCGCGGAGGGCGGTGACCAGCTGGCGGCCGTTGATTCGGCAACCATCGCCGAGCAGGTGCAACACATGCTCCTGACCAGCGACAACTACCTCGCCGAAACCCTCGCCCGCCTGGCGGCACGCGCCAGCGGGCAACCCGCGTCCTTTGGCGGAGCCACCGAGACCATCGACCGGGTGCTGGGTCAGCTGGCCGTTCCCACCGAGTCACTGGTGGTCAGTGACGCGGCTGGCCTTTCACCCCGGAACGAAGTCTCCCCCGCCCAGCTCGCCGCAGTGGTGCGGGCCATGGTGGTCTCCGATGATCCCGCCCTCGCATCAGCACTGGCCGGACTGCCGGTCGCCGGGCTGTCGGGCACGCTCCAGGAGAGGTATGCAGACACCGCGACGGCGGCTGGAGCGGGACTGGTACGGGCCAAAACGGGGACCCTGAACGCTGTAACCGCGCTCAGCGGGTACGTGGTGACCGCCGAGGGGCGGCTGCTGGTGTTCTCGTTCATCGCCAGCGGACTGGATGGGAACACCGGTGAGGCGCGCGCGGTAATCGACCGGGCCGCAGCAGCCCTGGCAGCGTGCGGCTGCCGATAGCTGCCGCTTTCCTCACAGACTAGTGTGATCGAATGGACCCCATGGAGAGCAACCTTTCATCCACCGTCCGACACCCGGCCCCGCAGCTGATCAACTGGGACCTCGCGGCAGCCAGTGCTGCGAAGCTCACCCCCGCGGGACCGCAGGTGAGTGCCCGGGAGATCGAGGCAGTAGTCGCCGATCTGAGAGCGGCGGCAGACGCCTCGATTGGGTACGTACACCAGATCACCGGACTCGACGCGGCCAAGGACCTGGGCGACTCCGACCTGTTGATCGTTGACCGGGCGTCGTGGGCAAAGGCCAACACCCAAAGTTTCCAGGCTCTGATGGCGCCGGCCCTGGACCACCTGGCGCGGACCAGGAAGGACCAGCTCACCACCGCCAGCGCCGCGCTCGGTGGGACGGTCACGGGGGCCCAGTTCGGCGCGATCCTGGCGTTCCTCTCGTCCAAGGTGCTCGGCCAGTACGATCCCTTCGGACCCGCGAGGAACGGAACCGGCGGCCGCCTGATGCTGGTCGCCCCGAACATTCTTGCAATCGAGCGGGAGCTCAACGTCGACCCAGCCGATTTCCGCCTGTGGGTGTGCCTGCACGAGCAGACCCACCGGGTCCAGTTCGCCGCCGCGCCCTGGCTGAAGGACCACATGCTCGCGCACATCTCCGAGCTGACCGAGGGACTCCTCGACAAGGCGGACGGGCTTTCCGAGCGGTTGGCGAAGGCCGCGAAGGGGTTGACGGCCTCCGGCGGATCCTCCGATGCGGGGACCAGCCCAGCGAGAACCGGTGAGCACGACAACGGGATTCTGTCGTTGCTCCAGGACCCGCAGGACAAGGCGAGAATGTCCCACCTCACGGCGGTCATGAGCCTGCTCGAGGGTCACGCGAACGTGGTGATGGACGCCGTTGACGCCAGTATCGTGCCCAGCGTCAAGACCATCCGCCGCCGGTTCAATGCCCGGGGGAAGTCCCGCGGGCCTCTGGAGAAATTCCTGCGGCGGCTGCTGGGGCTTGACGCCAAAATGCGTCAATACAGCGATGGTGCGCGGTTTGTACGCCGGGTCGTTGACAGGGTGGGGATGGAAGGGTTCAACAGCGTCTGGGCCAGTGCCGATCACCTTCCCACCGAGGAGGAGATCCACGCCCCCGACAAGTGGATTCACCGGATGGGGCTGCGCGACAGTGATTAGGCGGCCCCGGCTCAGCCCGGTGGTGGCCAATGCGCGCAACCTGGTCAGGCGTGCGCTGGAGTCCAGCAACACGCCCCCGGGATCGCTTCTGCTCGTGGCCTGCAGCGGCGGCCCCGACTCGTTGGCGCTCGCGTCGGTCGCCGTGCACCTCGCGAAATCCGGGGAATACCGGGTGGGGGCGGTGGTGGTGGATCACGGACTCCACCCGGACAGCGCCGACGTCGCCGTCGAGGCCGCGCGGAAGCTTACCCTTCTGGGACTGGACCCGGTCAGCGTGCGCGCCGTCACTGTCAATCAGCAGGGGATGGGCCCCGAGGCCGCGGCCCGGACGGCCCGGTTTCAGGCACTCGACGCGGCCGCAGAAGAGGCCGGTGCCGCAGCTGTGCTCCTCGGCCACACCCTCGACGATCAGGCGGAACAGGTACTGCTGGGCCTCGCCCGTGGTTCAGGTACCCGATCCCTCGCCGGTATGCCCGCCCAGCGGGGCATCTACCTCCGCCCCTTCCTGGGCCTCCTGAGAGAGGAAACGGTCGAGATCTGCCGGTTCGAGGGGCTCGACCCGTGGCAGGATCCGACCAACTCCGATCCGTCCTTCGCCCGCTCGCGGGTCAGGACCCAGGTGCTGCCCTACCTCGAAGACCAGTTGGGCCCGGGCGTGGCACGTGCGCTGTACAGGACGTCCCGGATCCTGGCCCAGGACGCCGACTACCTGGACGGGTTGAGCCTGGAACGCTTCGAGCAACTCCAGGTGAGGGACGGTGACGACATCCTGCTGTCGGAGGACGCGCTGCGGTCCCTTCCTGCATCCCTGAGGCAACGGGTCCTCGCCCTCGCCGCGGTCCGGCTGGGCGGTGAACAACCCAGTTTCGAGCGGATCCGGGCTGCGGAGACACTACTTGAGCGACGCGGCTCCGCGGGTCCGGTGCAACTGGGTGGTTTTGTGAGCGTGCACCGTCAGGTGCGCGGGAAATCTGTTCCCCAAGGGGACCCAAGCTATGGCAGTCTTGTCTTTAGAAACAACCGCGCGCTTTCCTAAGTCGCAGGCGCCGCCCAATCCAAAACCTTCAGGAGCAATTGGTGGATTCACAGGACGTCCAGGACGACCTTAAGCATGTTCTCTACACGAAAGAGGAAATCCAGCAGCGCGTTGCCGAGTTGGCGGCCCAGATCGACAAGGACTATGCCGGCCGTGACCTTCTGATCGTCGGGGTCCTGAAGGGCGCCGTCATGGTGATGGCGGACCTGGCGCGGGCGCTGCACTCCCACGTAACGATGGATTGGATGGCGGTGTCCTCCTATGGTTCGGGCACGCAATCCTCAGGCGTCGTCCGCATCCTCAAGGACCTTGAGACGGACCTCATGGGCAAGCACGTGCTGATCGTGGAAGACATCATCGACTCCGGTCTGACCCTCTCCTGGTTGAAATCCAACCTCCAGTCGCGTGGCCCGGCCTCAGTGGAAATCTGCACTCTGCTGCGGAAACCTGAGGCAGCGAAGGTCAGCATTGACGTGAAATACGTTGGCTACAACATTCCGAACGAGTTCGTGGTCGGTTACGGCCTCGACTTCGCCGAAAAGTACCGCAACCTTGACTTCATCGGCACCCTCGCCCCGCACGTCTACGAGTAAGCCCACCCGCCGGACGGTTCGGTTCGCCGTTAATCTGTCCGCCCATAGGGAACTTATGGGTGATTTGGTGCGTGGTTGAGTGCAGACAGTGTAAAGCTTTGTCTAGCTTTTGTTGCGCCGTCCGCGTGACACCGCAGTGACTGAGCACGGCAGTATTCGAGCACCGCAGTATTTGCTTGTTAGCAGGAGGGACAGGGTCTTGCAGCCCTGAGACGAATGAAATTTAAGAACCTTTTCAAGGGGCCCATCTTTTGGATCGTGCTCGCCGTCGTGGCGTTGCTGATCATTCTGCCCAACCTGTTCAGCACCAGCAGTTCACGGGTGGATACCAACGTGGGCCTCGACCTCCTGAATGACAACCAGGTGGAACAGGCGAAGATTTACGACGGCGACCAGCGGGTCGACCTCACCCTGCGCGAGGACTACGAGGACATGGGCCGGAGCGTCCAGTTCTTCTTCAGCACTGCCCGGGCCGAAGACGTGGTCGCGGCCATCAACGCCTCCGACGTTGACGGCTTCACCGACCAGCCCGCCGAAAGCAACTGGTTCACCAGCTTCCTCGGCCTGATGCTGCCGTTGCTGATCATCGGTGCCATTTTCTGGTTCCTGCTTTCCCGGATGCAGGGTGGCGGGTCAAAGGTGATGCAGTTCGGCAAGTCCAAGGCGAAACTCGTGTCCAAAGACATGCCGCAGGTCACCTTCAACGACGTCGCCGGCGCCGATGAAGCGGTCGAGGAACTGCACGAGATCAAGGAATTCCTGCAAGAACCCGCAAAATTCCAGGCGCTCGGCGCGAAGATCCCGAAGGGCGTCCTCCTGTACGGCCCACCGGGAACCGGTAAAACCCTCCTGGCCCGGGCCGTGGCCGGCGAGGCAGGAGTGCCGTTCTACTCCATCTCCGGTTCCGACTTCGTCGAAATGTTTGTCGGGGTGGGTGCTTCCCGCGTCCGAGACCTGTTTGAACAGGCCAAAGCCAACTCCCCGGCGATCATCTTCGTCGACGAGATCGACGCCGTGGGCCGCCATCGTGGCGCAGGCGTCGGCGGCGGCAACGACGAACGCGAGCAGACACTGAACCAGCTCCTCGTCGAAATGGACGGCTTCGACGCCACCTCGAATGTGATCCTGATTGCCGCCACCAACCGGCCCGACGTCCTGGACCCGGCGCTGTTGCGTCCCGGCAGGTTCGACCGGCAGATCGGCGTCGAGGCACCGGACATGCTGGGCCGCGAGCACATCCTGACGGTGCACTCCAAGGGCAAGCCGATGGCGCCCGGAGTGGACCTGAGGTCCGTCGCCAAGAAGACCCCCGGGTTCACGGGCGCCGACCTGGCGAACGTTCTCAACGAGGCCGCCCTCTTGACCGCACGCTCCAACGCGCAGCTGATCGATGACCGGGCCCTTGACGAGTCGATTGACCGGGTCATCGCGGGTCCGCAAAAGCGCAGCCGGGTGATGAAGGAACTGGAACGCAAAATCACCGCCTATCACGAGGGCGGACACGCACTGGTAGCCGCTGCCCTACGTAATACGTCGCCCGTCACCAAGGTGACCATCCTGCCGCGTGGACGGGCACTGGGTTACACCATGGTGTTGCCCAGCGACGACAAGTACTCGGTGACCCGCAACGAACTGCTGGACCAGTTGGCGTACGCGATGGGTGGACGGGTTGCAGAGGAGATCGTATTCCACGACCCGTCGACCGGGGCGTCGAACGACATCGAGAAGGCCACCTCCACCGCCCGGAAGATGGTGACCGAGTACGGAATGAGCGAGCGGATCGGCTCGGTGAAGTTGGGCCAGGGCGGAGGCGAGCCTTTCCTCGGCAGGGACATGGGCCATGAACGGAACTACTCGGACCACATCGCCTACATCGTCGACGAGGAGATTCGCCGCCTGATCGACAACGCCCATGACGAGGCCTACGAGATCCTGACCGAGAACAGGGACGTGCTGGACCGGGTCGCGCTGGAGTTGCTGGAACGGGAGACCCTCAACCAGGCGGAGATCGCCGAGGTCTTCACCGAGATCCGCAAGCGGGATATTCGCGACGTGTGGCTGTCCAAGGATTCCCGCCCAGTGCATGCGCTGCCTCCCGTCGTGTCGAAGAAGGAGCGCCAGGAAGCAAGCGAAGCCGGTGAACCAGCCCCTGAGACGGTGGCACCGCAGGACCAGATCGCCGATGCCCGACTTGTTGGCGACTTCGACGTCCACGGATCCGAGTTGCCAACACCTGAGACCGGCGACGCGTCGACCGGTGGGACGGACGCCGACGGACCTCGCCCCTAACGGGCGGTCCTATGGCACCGCGTAGGATTACTTCAGTGACAGATTTTGACGATGAAGTGTTCTCCGCGGCACTCGCAGCGGCTGGCTCGCCGGTGGACCAACCGAGAATCCAGCGGGCGGTGCGCGAGATCCTCGCCGCCATCGGCGAAGACCCCGACCGCGACGGCCTGGTGGAAACCCCGAAGCGGGTGGCGAAAGCCTATGCGGAGTTCTTCGCCGGGCTGCACCAGGATCCGGCAGAGGTCCTTTCCACCACTTTCGAGATCGACCATGAGGAACTGGTCCTGGTCAAGGACATCCCGTTCTATTCGACCTGCGAACACCACCTCGTGCCCTTCCACGGGTCAGCCCACATAGGGTATATCCCCTCGGCTGAGGGCAGGGTCACTGGGCTGAGCAAGCTCGCTCGTCTGGTGGAGGTGTTCGCCCGGCGCCCCCAGGTGCAGGAGCGGCTCACCACGCAGATTGTCGAGGCCCTCATGACGCACCTGCAACCGAAGGGTGCGATTGTGGTGGTGGAGTGCGAACACATGTGCATGTCCATGCGTGGCGTGCGTAAACCCGGCGCCAAGACCGTCACGTCAGCAGTCCGCGGCCAGGTGCGGGACCCCGCCACCCGCGCCGAAGCCATGAGCCTGATACTCGGAAGATAGGACCACACACCGATGGATTCACTTGCAGCGGCACCGGGAACCGGGCCCGCCACCTCTCCCCTCCCCGTCCTGCGGGTCGCGAAGGTAGCGAAAACCTTCGACGACCTCCCCTCCGACCGCTCCCTGGTGATGGGGGTCCTGAACGTCACCCCCGACTCCTTCAGCGATGGCGGCCGTTTCGCCAGCACCGACGACGCCATCGCCGAGGGCCTCCGGATGCACTACGCGGGCGCCGACATCATCGACGTGGGCGGCGAATCAACCCGGCCCAACGCCGATCAGACGAGCCCCGACGAGGAGCAACAGCGCATCTTGCCGGTGGTCGCAGCACTGGTGAAGGCGGGAGCACTCATCAGCGTGGACACCATGCACGCCTCGACCGCAGCCAAGGCGCTGGACGCCGGGGCCGCCCTGGTCAACGACGTGTCAGGGCTGGACTATGACCCGGCCATGCCCGCTCTGATCGCTGAACGCAACGTCCCCTACGTGCTGCTGCACCGCCGGGGCACCGCCGCGACCATGGGCTCACTCGCCCAGTATGGGGAGGTGGTGGACGAGGTCATCGCCGAACTGATGAAGGTCCGGGATGCCTTCGTGGAGGCGGGAGTCGATCCCGGACTGATTATCCTCGACCCCGGCCTGGGCTTCGCCAAGAACGAGGATCACAACTGGGCGATCCTGCGCGCCGTCGACCGGTTCACCGCGCTGGGCCACCGGGTCCTGATCGGGGCGTCACGCAAACGCTTCCTCGGCACCCTGCTCACCTCAGCAGGGAAAGCCGCAGCCCCCCAGGAACGCGACTCGGCGACCGTTGCCGTCTCGGCCCTCGCGGCAGCCGCCGGTGCGTGGGGGGTCCGCGTGCACGACGTCGGCCCCAACCTGGATGCCGTCAAGGTTTCCGCAGCGTGGACCGACTAGGCGAGGTCCCCATGACAACGGTCCAGCAGGACACCATCACGATCACCGGCATCACCGCTGTCGGTTTCCATGGCGTCTTCGATTCCGAGCGACGGGAGGGCCAGCCCTTCGTCGTCGACGTCGTCCTGCACCTGGACCTCCGTTCAGCCGGAACGACCGACAATCTGGAAGCCACCGCCCATTACGGAGACGTGGCCGAGCAGGTGGTCGCCGCGATTACCAGTGAACCGTTGAACCTCATCGAAGCGCTGGCTGAGAGAATCGCAGCGGGCCTGCTCGCCGGATTCCCGGCCGAAACGGTCCAGGTAACTGTTCACAAGCCCCAGGCACCCATCCCGGTCACCTTCGGGGATGTCTCAGTCTCGATTGTCCGCACACGGATCGGTCAGGGATCGTTGTGACCGGCAGGGTGCGGTCGGTACTGGCACTGGGGAGCAACCTCGGCGACAGCCACGGCACCCTGTCCCTCGCCGTCGCGGACCTGGTGGACAACCCGCGGGTCAGGTTGCGTGAAGTCTCACCGGTGGTCCGGTCCACCGCGGTTGGCGGGCCGGAGCAGCCCGACTACCTCAACATGGTGATCGAGGTGGAAACCGACCTCAGCCCCTACGAGTTTCTTGCCCACTGCCAGGCCGTCGAGAACCTACACCACCGGACCAGGGACGTCCGGTGGGGCCCACGGACGCTCGACGTGGACATCATCACGTACGGCGACCAGACTTCCGACGACGAGGTCCTCACCCTTCCTCACCCCCGGGCGGCCGAGCGTGCCTTCGTCCTGCAACCGTGGGCCTGGATGGACTCCACTGCGAGGCTTGGAGGACGCCTGGTAACCGAACTGGTTGGCAGTACCGCCGACCTCGCAGGAATCCGACCCTACGAGGGGGCCGATACGCCGTGGGCACCGTAAAGTTCAGCTGGCTGGCTGGCTTCGGTGTGGTCGCGGCCATCGCCGGGTGGCTGGTCAACTGGTGGGCCAACCGCAATGGTTTCCCGGCACCGACACTGCACCTGAGTTCACTGCTGACGGTCGCGGCTATCCTCACCGTGACCCTGATCTTCGGGTTCCGGGTGCTGCGCTGGCGCAACGGCCGCCGCGACCGCGCCCTCAACCCCATCCTCGCCGCCCGCACAGTCGTTCTCGCGCAGGCGACCGCCTACGCGGGAGCGCTGAACACGGGGTGGCACCTGGGCATCCTGGTGGACCAACTGTCACTGGTGGCGGTGCGCGGCGTCACCGGGTCGCTGTGGGGGACCATCGTGCTGGCTGTGAGCGGTATCGTGATGATCGTTGTCGGTCTGGTGGTGCAGGGATTCTGCCGGCTACCGCCCGATGACGGAGCGGACGGTCTCGACCGTAACGGTAGCCGGAACGACGAGGGGGAGTATGCGTAAGGAACCAATTGACCCGGATGGGCTCGTCTGGAAGCGGGTCTCGCCGAAGTACCTGACCGTCCGGTTGCTCGGCTGGGTGGTTGGCACGGTCATCAACCTCGCAATCTTCAGCATCCCCCTGATCCTGGTCCTCACCGACGTCTGGTGGGGTTTCCCGCCACTGTGGGTTGCCTGGGCACTGCCGATCATTACCCTGGTGATTTGTGTGTGGCGCGGAATCCTCATTCCCCGACAGGTCCGCGCGATCGGCTACGCGGAACGCAACGAGGATCTTCTGATCCGCACCGGTGTCTTCTACCAGCGCACCATGGTGGTGCCCTACGGCCGGATGCAGTACGTCGACGTCGCGGTGGGTCCGATCGACCGGGCCTTCGGTCTGTGCAGCCTGAAGCTGCACACCGCTTCCCCCGGCACCAACGCCTCCATCCCGGGACTGCCGGGCGACGAGGGTGCACGCCTCAGGGAGCAACTGTCTGCCCGCGGTGAGGCGAAGCTGGCCGGACTGTGACCACCCACGATCAGGCGCCACCGGACGGCCCCGTCGCCCCGGACCCCACCCTCCTGGCAACGTCAGAGGACCAATGGAGCCGCGTTCACGTTATTTCCCCACTGGTCCGCGGGTGGATTGCCCTGCTGGCCATCGCGTTCTTCGCCGGGCGGGACCTCTTTGAAGGCGTCCTGATCGGTGAAGAGTCACCCGGCCTGTCCGACGGCGGGGTCCGGCTCCCCTGGACGATCGCCATCATCGCCGGCGTGGTGGTGCTGGTGGCAGTGGGCTTCATGCTGTCCTGGTACTTCACCCGATACCAGGTGACCGAACACCATGTGAGGGTCAATTCGGGGGTGCTGTTCCGCCAGAACCGGCAGGCGCGGCTGGACAGGGTGCAGGCGATCGACGTCGTCCAGCCGTTCCTCGCGAGGGTCTTCGGACTGGCAGAACTGAAGTTCGAAGTGGCCGACGCCGGAGAGTCCGCGGTCAAACTGGCCTTCCTGAAACTCAGTGACGCCCAACGTCTTCGTGCAACCATCCTGGCCCGTGCGGCGGGGGTCAGCATCGACCCCGAAAATCCGGAGGACATCCAGGAGGCGCCGGAGCGGGAAGTGCTGGCGCTCCAGCCGGGCAGAGTAATCGCCTCAACCCTGCTTTCCGGGACAACCATTTTCCTCATCTTCGGTGTGGCGGCCGTGGTGGTGTTCGCCGTCACCCTCGACGCGGCGGCCCCGCTAGCTGTCATCATCCCCCTGGCCCTCGGTGTTGCGGGTGGCTACTGGAGCAGCATCAAGAACGGGTTCAACTTCCGGGCGGCCATCTCCCCGGACGGCATCCGGGTCCGCTACGGCCTGCTCGATACCCGGACCCAGACCGTCCCGCCCGGGCGGATTCAGGCCGTGGGAATCAGCCAGTCACCCCTCTGGCGTACCAAGGGCTGGTATCGGATGACCGTCAATGTGGCGGGGTACGGTATTGCCGCCACGGGTGACGCCCAGGCACGGGCCACGCTGCTCCCGGTTGGAACCCGCGAGGACGTCCTGCAACTCCTTGCCCTGGTGCTCCCAAATCCTGGCACCAGCGAGCCGATCGAGGTGTTCACCGCCGGGATGGAAGGCAGGGACAGCATCGCCGGATTCCTGACCACCCCGCGGCGGGCCCGATGGATCGGGCCATTCGAGTGGCGGCGCAACGGATTCGCCGTCACCGATACGGCGCTCTTGATCCGCTCCGGGTTCTTCTGGCGAAAACTCGCTGTGGTGCCGCACGAACGCACCCAGTCCCTGGCCCTGCATCAGGGTCCGGTGTACCGGCGTTTCGGGGTTGCCGACCTCCTGCTCCACACCACGCCCGGTCCGGTCAGCCCACGGATCCAGCAGGTTGATCAGCACACTGCCTGGCGGCTCTTCCACGAACAGGGCGTCCGGGCCGCCGAGGCCCGCCGACGGAGCGCGCCCGAGCAATGGATGAGGCCCGTGGAGGTGGCTGCGGCAACGCTCATGCCACCCGTGCCGACATATTCGGACCGCGACTCCCGGGAAGCCCCTGATAATCACCGCGGGGAAGCTCACGAACCCCACCCGACAGAAGCTCACGATCCTCACCCGGAGGAAGCTCAACGAGCTCCGACGGACCACCTAGGAGACACCCCTGATGGCGAACGATAGTGGCAGCCGACGCCCAGGCCGGCTCGGAGTCGGCATCGTCGGTGCCGGCAAGGTGGGGGCGGTCCTCGGGGCCGCGCTCCGCGCCGCCGAACACGCAGTGATCGGCGTCTCCGCCGTCTCCGAGGCAAGCCTGGAACGCGCAGAGATGCTGTTGCCCGGCGTGCCCGTGCTGTCCATCCCAGAAATCGTTGAACGATCCGAGCTGGTACTGATCGCCGTGCCCGACGACGCCTTGCCCGACCTGGTGGACGGCCTCGCCAAGCTGGGGGCGTGGCAGCCGGGGCAGCTCGTCGCCCACACCTCCGGTCGGTTCGGTATCTCGGTACTTGAGCCAGCAAGCCGGTTGGGTGCCATCCCGCTTGCCCTGCATCCCGCCATGACCTTCACCGGTATGAGTCTCGATCTTGCGCGACTCCCCGACTGCAGTTTCGGCATTTCGGCGCCGTCAGCGGTGCTTCCCGTTGCGCAGGCGCTGGTGGTGGAGATGGGCGCCGAACCAGTGGTGATCGACGAGGCCCACCGGCCGCTCTATCACGCGGCGTTGGCGCACGCCTCGAACCACCTGGTCACGATCACCGCCCAATCGACGCAGCTCCTCACCGACATCGGGGTCGAGCAGCCCCACCGGATGCTTGGTCCCCTCATGAGAGCGTCTCTGGAAAATGCGCTGTCTGCGGGGGAGGGTGCCCTCACCGGACCGGTGGCCCGGGGAGACACTGGAACAGTTGAAGCCCACCTCTCAGCGCTTGGAAACCAGCCGGCGGCCGACATCCGGGCCGCCTACCGCTCGCTGGCCATTGCCACGGCGCAACGCGCCGTCGACCGCGGGCTTCTCAGCCAGGCACAGGGAAGCGCCATCTCCCGGACGCTCGCCCAGGGCCAGGAGGAACCTGATGCGTGAAACGGTAATGCCCCGGGTGGTGAAGACCTCCGCTGACCTGAGGTTGGCCACCGCCGAGCTTCTCCTCGGGCACCCGGTGACCAACGAGGCCGGCGGACGGCGAAGCCTCGGGTTCGTCCCCACGATGGGCGCACTCCACGAGGGCCACGCGGCGCTGGCGCGGGCTGCCCGGCGGGACAACGAGGTGGTGGTCGCCTCGATCTTCGTGAACCCACTGCAGTTTGGCGAGCCGTCAGACCTTCAGCGCTACCCGCGGCAACTGGACCCGGACCTTGAGCTGCTGGCCGGCTGCGGTGTCGACCTGGTGTTCGCTCCCTCCGAGGAGGAGATGTACCCGGCCGGCCCCCCACTCGTCACGGTGAGCTCCGGAGAGCTGGGGCAAAAGTTCGAGGGAGCAGCCCGACCGGGACACTTCGATGGAATGCTCACGGTGGTCGCGAAGTTATTGCACCGTGTCGCCCCTGGAGTCGAGGCAGGCTACCGATGCTACTTCGGCCAGAAGGACGCTCAGCAGCTGGCACTCATCCGACGGATGGTCAACGACCTGGATTACCCCGCCGAGATCATTGCGGTCCCCACTGTCAGGACCTCCGCCGGATTGGCCCTTTCCAGCCGGAACCGGTTCCTGGAAGCGGATGAGGAAGACGCCGCCCTGGTGTTGTCCCGCGCCCTGAAACTCCTCGTCGACAGGGCAGCTCGCAACGAGCCGTTGGATGTCGACTCGGCCGTGGCGTTGGTCACTAGCCAGCCAAAGGTCAGCCTGGACTATTTTGAGGTAGTCGACCCAGCGACTCTTGAACCGCTGGCATTCAACTGCAGGGATACGCCCTTCACCGGGGAGGCGCTTGCCCTGATCGCAGCCAGGGTTGGTTCGGTACGGCTGATCGACAACGCCCCCCTGGGGCAGTAAGCACTGTCGCCGGGCGCCCACCAAATGCGTGCGGCGGAACCTAGCCGGTACCCTTATATATCGTGACCACAGATAATTCCAGCACCGCAGTAGACCCCGTCCTGAATGATGGCGTGGGCAACGCCGACGAGACCACCGAACAGATGCGCATCCGCATCCAGAAGCGTGAACGCCTGATCGAACGCGGCGAAGAGGCCTACCCGGTCAAGCCGGAGCGTACGCATTCCCTGGCACAGCTGCGTGCCGAGTTCGGTCATCTGGAAGCCGAGGAAACCACTGGTGAGATTGTCTCGGTGGTGGGGCGGGTCGTGTTCGTTCGCAACACCGGAAAGCTCTGCTTCGCCACCCTTCAGGAGGGAAATGGTTCCCGCCTGCAGGCCATGCTCAGCTTGGCCGAAATCGGGGAACAGTCCCTCGCCGACTGGAAAGCGCTGGTGGACCTCGGCGACCACGTCACGATTCATGGCGAGGTGATCAGTTCCAAGCGGGGAGAACTGTCGGTCATGGCCGACGGGTGGTCGATGGCGTCGAAAGCACTCCGCCCGCTGCCGACCCTGCACGCGGGGGTCAACGAAGAGACCCGGGTCAGGCAGCGCTATGTCGACCTCATGGTGCGTGAAGAAGCCCGGGAGATGGTGCGCACGCGCGCAGCGATCGTGCGCTCAATCAGGGAAACATTGCACTCGCTTGAATATATTGAAGTGGAAACACCAATACTCCAGTTGGTGCATGGTGGCGCTGCTGCACGACCGTTTGAAACCCACCTGAACGCCTTTGACCAAAAAATGACGCTCCGCATCGCGCTTGAGCTGTATTTGAAGCGGGCAGTCGTGGGAGGAATAGATCGGGTCTATGAGATCGGTCGTATTTTCCGGAATGAGGGCGTTGACTCCACGCACAGCCCGGAATTTACCATGCTGGAGTGCTACGAGGCGTACACCGATCAGTTTGGAATGGCCGAGCGGATGAAGGAAATCATTCTGAATTGTGCCGACCTTCTTGGCTCGCGGACCATTGAAACCGAGGCCGGAACCATTGACCTCGACGGCGAATGGCGGTGGCTCGGGGTGTACCCGGGCCTTTCGGAGGTGGTGGGGCAGGAAATCACGCCAGCCACCACGAGTGATCAGTTGCGGGCTATTGCTGAAAAGAACGAGGTTCCGGTTGCGCCGGAATGGGACAGCGAGAAGCTGGTCCTTGAATTGTTCTCGGAATTGGTGGAACCGACTCTGATCCAGCCGACCTTCGTCTATGATTACCCGCCCTCGGCCCAGCCCCTCGCCCGGCCCCACCGAAAGGATCCCCACCTCATTGAGGCGTGGGACCTGATCATTGGCGGCATGGAACGAGGGACAGCATTCTCGGAGCTGATCGATCCGGTCATCCAACGCGAACGTCTGGTCGAACAGTCGCGTCAGGCAGCAGCCGGTGACGATGAGGCGATGCAGCTCGACGAGGACTTCCTGCGGGCGCTGGAGTACGGGGCTCCGCCCATGGGTGGAATCGGTCTGGGCATCGACCGCCTGGTGATGCTCTTCACCAATGCGGGTATTCGGGAGACCATCCTCTTTCCCATTCTGAAACCGGTTGGAGATAGTCGTGCTTGAGTATGTTGCAGTATTGCTGCCGTCGATAGCGGTAGGACTGATCTTTTACTTTGTCATGCGTTCAATTTTCAACGCAGATCGCACCGAACGCGAGGCAATGGCCAGGGCTGATGAACAGCAGGCGCAGGCACAGCTTGAGGGAAACGCTGCGCCCGCTGATGAGGACCGGCCCGAACCGTCCCGGTGACTGCAGTTCTGCACGTATTCCGACAAAAGTTTGTAAACGTCTTCTTTGTCCTGTGCTTTGACGATTAGTGTGCGACAGGCACATAATTAGGTGGACATAACAATTCACCACAAAAAACGCAGGAGCAACCCGTGGCACAAAAAGTAAAGATCCTCCTGATCGATGACCTCGACGGTGGAGAAGCGGATGAAACTGTACGTTTTGGACTTGATGGCGTGCAGTATGAAATTGATCTTTCAAAATCACACGCGAAAGAACTTCGCGGCGCATTGAGTAATTACGTCTCCGGCGCCCGTCGAAGCAGCCAGGTAAAGGCGCGCGTAGCTACGCCCGGTCGAAACCAGGAGGCAGCCCAGGTTCGTGAATGGGCACGCGCCAACGGTTACAACGTCTCGGCTCGAGGCCGTGTCAACAGCGAAATCGTCGAAGCGTACCGCGCCGCGCAACGCTAAAGAGTCACCAGGCTGCGTCCCTTAGGGGCGCAGCCTCAGGTGGGTGTGATATCTCGCCTGTGGCGAACACGCTCCAAAAGCCCGTGCAGGGCACGTAGCATCGAATTACGCGTTAGCTAGGAGTGTGCCCCATGTTTGAGAGATTTACCGACCGCGCCCGTCGTGTTGTTGTGCTGGCCCAAGAAGAGGCCCGCATGCTCAACCACAATTACATCGGCACCGAGCACATCCTGCTCGGTCTCATCCATGAGGGAGAAGGCGTCGCCGCAAAGGCGCTGGAGTCCCTCAGCATCTCCCTCGGCGCCGTCCGTGAACAGGTCCAGGAGATCATCGGCCAGGGCCAGCAGGCTCCGTCCGGCCATATCCCATTCACCCCACGGGCCAAGAAGGTCCTCGAGCTTTCCCTGCGCGAAGCCCTGCAGCTCGGCCACAACTACATTGGCACCGAGCACATCCTGCTCGGCCTCATCCGCGAGGGTGAGGGTGTGGCAGCCCAGGTGCTGGTCAAGCTTGGCGCTGACCTGAACCGTGTCCGCCAGCAGGTCATCCAGCTGCTCTCCGGTTACCAGGGCAAGGAGCCGGCTTCCGTCGGCGGCCAGCAGCAGGAAGGGACGCCGGCTGGATCGGTTGTCCTCGACCAGTTCGGGCGTAACCTCACCCAGGCAGCCCGCGAGGGCAAACTCGACCCGGTAATCGGACGCGCCCTGGAAATGGAACGCGTCATGCAGGTGCTGTCGCGCCGCACCAAGAACAACCCTGTCCTGATTGGTGAGCCCGGTGTCGGCAAGACAGCAGTGGTTGAGGGACTCGCCCAGGCAATTGTCCGCGGAGACGTACCCGAGACCATCAAGGACAAGCAGCTTTACACGCTTGACCTCGGTTCGCTTGTCGCAGGCTCCCGGTACCGCGGAGATTTCGAGGAGCGCCTGAAGAAGGTACTCAAGGAGATCCGCACCCGTGGAGACATCATCCTGTTCATTGACGAGATCCACACCCTCGTCGGGGCAGGAGCCGCCGAGGGAGCCATCGACGCCGCGTCGATCCTGAAGCCGATGCTAGCCCGCGGGGAACTGCAGACCATCGGTGCCACCACTCTCGACGAGTACCGTAAGCACATCGAGAAGGATGCTGCCCTTGAACGGCGCTTCCAGCCTATCCAGGTACAGGAACCGTCAGTGGCTCACACCATCGAGATCCTGAAGGGTCTGCGGGACCGCTACGAGGCACACCACCGCGTATCGATCACTGACGAGGCACTGTCTTCGGCCGCTACCCTGGCCGAACGCTACATCTCGGACCGGTTCCTGCCGGACAAGGCAATCGACCTGATTGACGAGGCCGGTGCACGGCTGCGCATCCGTCGGATGACCGCACCGCCGGAGCTGAAGGAGATCGACGAGCGGATCGCCGACGTGAAGCGCGAGAAGGAGTCGGCGATCGATGCGCAGGACTTCGAAGGAGCCGCCTCGCTGCGCGACAAGGAGCAGAAACTCCACGATGAGCGGATGGAGAAGGAGCGCCGGTGGAAGTCCGGCGGCCTCGACGACATTGCCGAGGTGGACGAGGAACTCATTGCCGAGGTGCTGGCGAACTCCACCGGCATCCCCGTCTTCAAGCTCACGGAAGAGGAATCTTCACGGCTGCTCAAGATGGAAGATGAGCTGCACAAGCGAGTGGTCGGCCAGAATGACGCCATCAAGGCCATCTCGCAGGCAATCCGTCGGACACGTGCTGGCCTGAAGGATCCGAAGCGGCCGGGCGGTTCGTTCATCTTCGCTGGCCCCACGGGTGTCGGCAAGACCGAGCTGGCCAAGGCTCTAGCTGAATTCCTGTTCGGCGACGAAGACGCCTTGATCACCCTTGACATGTCCGAGTACTCGGAAAAGCACACGGTGTCACGCCTCTTCGGTGCCCCTCCGGGATACGTCGGCTACGAAGAGGGTGGACAGCTTACCGAAAAGGTGCGGCGCCGTCCGTTCTCGGTGGTGCTCTTCGACGAGGTCGAAAAGGCCCACGCCGATCTGTTCAACTCGCTGCTCCAGATTCTGGAAGATGGCCGGTTGACCGATAGCCAGGGGCGGGTGGTGGACTTCAAGAACACAGTCATCATCATGACCACCAACCTGGGTACCCGGGACATTTCCAAGGGCGTCATGACCGGTTTCCAGTCCGGCACCGACACCACCACCACCTACAACCGGATGAAGGCGAAGGTGACCGAGGAGCTCAAGCAGCACTTCCGCCCCGAGTTCCTCAACCGTGTTGACGACACGGTGGTGTTCCCACAGCTCACGCAGGACGAGATCGTCGAGATCGTCGACCTGTTCCTGGAGCGGTTGGGCAAGCGGATGGCGGACAAGGGTATGAGCATCGAGCTGACACCCGCGGCGAAGGTTCTGCTGGCTACCCGTGGGTACGACCCATCGATGGGTGCCCGGCCGCTGCGCCGCACCATCCAGCGCGAGATCGAGGACCAGCTTTCCGAGAAGATTCTCTTTGGAGAACTCAAGTCCGGCGAACTGGTTTCGGTTGATGTTGAGGGCGAGGGAGACGAAGCACGCTTCACCTTCATCGGCCACGGGGCTCCGAAGGAGCTTGAGGACGCTCCGGCAGCGATTGAGGCCACAGTCCCCGAGTAGGTTCAGTCAGTCCCTTGGGACACGTTGTAGGCCCCTGGCCGGCACGAAAGTGCCGGCCAGGGGCCTTTTCGTTTGTGGGACCGCCACTGGTTAGACAGGCTTGTGGCCTGAAGCAACCGATTACTCTCTCAGAGAAGTTCCTGTGAACCACGCCACATGGGGTGATACAGATAGGTCATGACTTCCGAATCGGCTCCGAACACCCCCGCTTTGCCCGAGACCCCCTTCCACGACCTGGATCACTTCATCGCGGTTCCCCGGCTGGGAGGGTTGGTGCTCTCACCCGACGGCTCCCGCCTGGTCACGACCGTGGCGACACTGAACCAGAAGGCGACCGAATACAAGACGGCACTGTGGGAGCTCGACCCGACGGGTGAAAAGCCTGCCACGCGCCTGACCCGCAGCAGCAAAGGCGAATCGGGGGCAGCATTCCTTGCCGGCGGGGACCTCCTGTTCACCTCCACGCGGCCCGACCCGGACAGCAATGGCCCGGACGCGGGCAAGGATCCCTCCAACTCGCTGTGGCGGCTCCCCGCGGCCGGTGGCGAGGCGCGGGTGGTGCTCTCCCGCCCCGGAGGGGTCAGCGGCATTCTGACCCCCCAGAACGCCGAGAATGCAGTCGTCATCGCCGATGTTCTCGCCGGTTCGACCGACGAGGCCGACGACGGCGAACGGCGGACCGTTCGCAAGGACGCGTCGGTGGCAGCAATCCTGCACTCCGGCTACCCGGTCCGCTACTGGGACGCCGACCTGGGACCAGCCGAGCCCCGCTATTTCGCGCTCGAAAGTGACGGTTCGGATGCGGTCCTTCCCTCAACCGTCGAGGCGGGCACGCAGGCCCAGCTTCGTGATCTCACGACCGGGGCGGGCCAGGCGCTCCGCAACGGCCAGCAGGTGATCAGCCCTGACGGGTCGGTGGTGATAACCTCCCTGGGCGTCCCGACGGGACTCGGTGGCCTCCGCAGCGTCCTGGCGCGCATCGAGGTCCAGACGGGCGAACGAACCATCATTCTCGACGACCCAGGCTATGACTTTTCTCCTGGGCCGGTCAGCCCGGACGGGACCACCCTGGTGGTTCACCGCGCCCGGCGGACCACTGCCAGCGTGTCCGCGCAGCAGACTCTCGGCCTGCTTCCCGTTGCGGGCGGCGAGCTCACCGAACTCGCCACCGACTGGGACCGCTGGCCATCTCCTGCGGCCTGGCTGCCGGACGGCAGCGCGTTGCTCGCCACCGCGGACGAGGAGGGCGCGTCACCCGTGTTCAGGATCGCTGTCTCTTCCGGGGAGGTGACCCGGGTGACCCAGGACAGTGCTTCCTACACCAACGTGGTCCTATCGCCCGATGGGGGTACAGCCTATGCGCTGCGCAGCTCCTACGAGTTCCCCGCCGAGGTCGTCAGGATTGACCTGTCCGACTCGACGGTAGTGGCACTGACCGGACCAGTGGGGCGGCCAGCACTCCCGGGGCGGTTGGAACGGGTGGAGACCACTGCCGAGGACGGCCAGAGGATCGGATCCTGGCTGGTCCTCCCGACCGACGCCAGTGCATCCAAGCCGGCACCGCTGCTGCTCTGGATCCACGGCGGCCCGCTCGGTTCCTGGAACGCCTGGACCTGGCGCTGGTCCCCCTGGCTGCTCGCAGCCCAAGGCTACGCCGTGCTCCTCCCTGACCCCGCCCTGTCGACCGGGTACGGGCAGCACATGATCGACCGGGGCTGGGGTCAGTGGGGCAAGGCGCCCTACACCGACCTGATGACCGCCACCGACGACGTCGTCTCCCGCCCCGACATCGACGAGACACGCACCGCGGCGATGGGTGGATCCTTCGGCGGCTACATGGCCAACTGGATCGCCGGGCACACCGACAGGTTCACCGCGATCGTCACGCACGCCAGCCTGTGGGCCCTTGACCAGTTCGGGCCGACCACTGACGCGTCGTACTACTGGGAAAAGGAAATGACGCCGAAGATGGCGTCGGAGAACTCACCCCACCACCACGTCGACCGCATCGCCACCCCGATGCTCGTGATTCACGGCGACAAGGACTACCGGGTTCCCATCGGGGAGGGCCTGCGGCTCTGGTACGAACTGCTGTCCAGATCCCAGTTGGCGGTCGACGAGGAAGGCAGGACCGAGCACCGGTTCCTGTACTTCCCCGACGAGAACCACTGGATCCTCAAACCGCAGCACGCGAAGGTCTGGTACGGGGTTGTTGAGCACTTCCTGGCGCACCACCTGCTGGGCAGGGATTTGCAGCTTCCGCGCGAGCTCGGCCTGTAGCGGCGCCAGCGCCGCTAGACTTCCCTAGTGAATTCTTCCTTCAGGATCCGGCCCGCCCGTACCGCCGACGTCCCTGCAATCAAGGCGCTGGTGGCACCGTTGGCCGACAACCGGGTACTGATGGCCAAGGAGACGGTCGCCTACTACGAGGGTCTGCAGGAGTTCCGCATTGCCGAGGACGACGACGGCGTCCTCGGCTGCGGCGCCCTGCACGTGATGTGGGAGGACCTGGCGGAGATCCGCACCCTCGCCACGTCGCGTGCCGCGCAGGGCCGCGGCATTGGCACCGCGTTGGTGGAGCGGCTGCTCGACGACGCCCGCGACCTCGGCGTCGAACGTGTCTTCTGCCTGACGTTCGAGGTGAAGTTTTTCCAACGCCGGGGATTCCAGGTGATGGCGGATCAATCAGCTGTGGACCCGGCAGTCTATTCGGAGCTCCTCCGCTCCCACGACGAAGGCGTGGCGGAGTTCCTCGACCTGGCCAGAGTCAAACCAAACACACTTGGCAATACCCGGATGATCCGTCAGCTCGGGGGATCAGCTGGCGGTAAAGGTGGCATCCCGGCCGGGGGATAGATAAGCTAAGGGAGCTTGGCATCTATGACGATGCGAAAAGCGGGTCCCGAAACCGGGTTCCAACCGAGCGAAAGTAGGTCACACTATGGGTGCAGACGACAAGGCAGCAAACACCGGCGAGAAGCTGGGCGGCAAGATCAAAGAAGGTGTTGGCAAGCTCACCGGCAACGAAAAGATGGAAGCCGACGGTCACAAGGACCAGGCCTCGGGCGACATCAAGAACGCTGGCGAGAACATCAAGGACGCTTTCAAGGGTGACAACCGCTAGTTCTGGTCCGCGCCGGTATCCGCAAGACTGTCGATAGTCAGCGGAAGCCAAATCGAGGATTCTCGCTGTGGGAGGGGCCGGGCTGTTTCAGCCCGGGGCCCCTCCCACAGTCAGTTAAACGGCCGGGTAGAGGCCCCCATAAACCAGTACCTGCGCCGGAGCTAAACCAGTAGTTACCCCTATAGGCAAGTAGTTGGGCTGAGGGTAGGGTTCAGTCAAGCCCAGCAGGTCCGGCGGGCCCGTCCACCCAAGAGAATTGCATGTCCGTTCACTGAGGAGCCGTCATGAAAAAGCTAATCAACGACCCTAAACAGGTGGTCACCGAGTCAGTGGAAGGATTCGGGGCTGCGCACGCAGACTTGGTGAGTATTCACTCGGATCCCCTGTTCATCACGCGTCGTGACGCGCCCCGCCAAGGGAAGGTGGGGCTGGTCTCGGGCGGCGGCAGTGGTCATGAACCCCTGCACGCCGGGTACGTAGGGATGGGAATGCTCGACGCCGCAGTGCCGGGCGCCATGTTCACCTCCCCGACACCCGACCAGATCCTCCCCGCCACCACTGCAGTCGATGGTGGCGCGGGTGTGCTGCATATCGTCAAGAACTACACCGGGGATGTCCTCAATTTCGAGACGGCAGCGGAGCTGGCCGAGGCAGAGGGAATCACTGTCCGGTCGGTCCTGGTGAACGACGACGTCGCCGTCGAGGATTCGCTGTACACCGCGGGCCGTCGTGGTGTTGGGGGGACGGTCCTGGTCGAGCGAATCGCCGGTGGCGCAGCGGAGCGAGGCGACACCCTTGACGTCGTGGCCGAGGTAGCCCAGCGGGTCATCGACAATGTCAGGTCAATGGGCGTCGCGCTGGCGGCCTGCACCGTCCCGCATGCCGGCCGGCCAAGCTTCGAGCTCACCGACAAGGAGATTGAGATCGGTATTGGCATCCACGGGGAACCGGGCCGGCACCGGATCGCGATGGAGCCTGCCGACGGGATCACTGATCGGCTGATGGAGCCGATTCTTTCAGACCTCGGGGTGGGCAGCGGTGAGCGCGTCCTGTTGTTCGTCAACGGGATGGGCGGCACTCCGGCCAGCGAGCTGTACATCGTCTACCGCCGGGCCCGCCAGTTGCTGGAGGAACGCGGGATCGTCGTCGAACGCTCACTGGTGGGCAACTACATCACGGCGCTGGAAATGCAGGGCGCCTCGATCAGCGTGCTGCGCCTGGACGACGAGATGGTCCAACTATGGGACTCCCCGGTCCGGACCGCCGCACTCCGCTGGGGGGTTTAGGGGTGGCCGAAGAATCTGCTGACACCCTCACGTCGGCATGGGTGGCGGATTGGCTGCGGGAAAGTGCGCGGGTGATCGGCGAACACCGCCAGGAACTCATCGACCTGGACCGTGCGATCGGCGACGCCGATCACGGGGAAAACCTGGACCGTGGTTTTTCGGCTGTCCTGGCGAAGCTGGACGGGGCTGATTCAGGCACCCCGGCCGCGCTGCTGAAACTCGCCGCGATGACCCTGATGTCCTCGGTCGGAGGAGCCGCCGGCCCGCTGTACGGGACGGCGTTCCTGCGGGCCGCCACCTCGCTGGGAGATACCGAGCGGATTGGCCCCGACGATGTTGTCGGGTTGTTGACCGCAGCCCGGGACGGGGTGGTAGCCCGAGGGAAGGCTGAGCCGGGTGACAAGACGATGGTTGATGCGTGGACTCCTGCCGCAGAGGCGGCGGGCACGGCGGCAATGGCGGGAGCGTCAGTGGTTGAGGTGCTTGCGGCCGCAGCGAACGCCGCCAACGCCGGGGCGACCGCCACCGAGCCACTGATTGCCCGGAAAGGACGGGCGAGCTACCTCGCCGAACGCAGTGCCGGGCACCTCGATCCCGGCGCCGTCTCCACCGGGCTGATCCTGCAGGCAGCAGTCGATGCTGCCGGAGGTCAGCCGTGAACGTGGGCCTGGTCATCGTCTCCCACAGCTCGAAGATCGCCGAGGGGGTCTGTGACCTTTCCCGGCAGATGGCGGCCGACGTCGAACTGGTGCCCGCCGGCGGGGTCGAGGACGCGGGAGGGGCGCCGCGGATCGGCACCAGTTTCGAGAAGGTACTGACAGCGATTTCAGCCGCGGACAGCGGCGCAGGGGTGGTGGTGCTGACTGACCTGGGCTCAGCCGTGATGACCGCTGAGATGGCCCTGGAGTTTCTGGACAGTGACCAACGGGGCAGGGTGCGGTTGGCCCGCGCCGCCCTGGTCGAGGGGGCGGTCGCCGCGGCCGTCGAAGCGCAGACCGGTGCCGATGCCGACCAGGTGGTCCGAGCCGCCGAGGCAGCAGTCGTGGCCCTGGATCCGGTTGCCCTTGAACCTTTCGTCAGCCACGCCGCCGCTGCTCCTGGAGAGGTGCAGGAGGGCCCCGCACCCGGCGGCGAACCGGTTGAAGGGTCGTGGGAACTGCCGAATCCGATGGGGCTGCACGCACGGCCCGCTGCCACCCTCGCCCGAATGATGAGCGAACTGGATGCCGAGGTAAGTGTGAACGGCGTCGACGCAAAGTCGGTGATGCTCCTGATGAGCCTGGGGCTGGGTCAGGGCAAGGTCCTCACGGCGTCTGCCGCCGGTCCGGATGCCCAGAAAGCGATCGACCAGATTGGCAGTGAAGTTACCAGCGGATTCGGGGAGTTGGCTGCCGGGTAAGCACAGACGTCAGCGGGGGAGTGCAATCCCCTCAGGAGTTTCACGCGCCAGGCCGTCCTTCACCAGACCGGTAAGTGACCGTTCAAGCTGGTCCGTGGGCGCGTTAAGCCGGTGCAGCTTCATCAGCGACGATACAGCGGGGCCGTTCCCGCCATCGGGGGTCAGGTCCACTGGCTCAGCGACGAGCAGCTCCCGGACCACCGGGCCGGTCGCGTCCCGGAGCACGCCCATCATCGCCCCCCTCACCTGGCGGTCGGTCCCCGCCCACGCCTGGCCCTTGGGCACATACAGCGGTTCCGGGCGGCCGGCTGCGACCCACGCGCAGCTCTCAAGCACTGGGCACTGCCCGCATTTCGGGGACCGAGCGGTGCACACCAGCGCACCAAGCTCCATCACCGCAGCGTTCCAGCGCACGGAACGGGCGTCGTCGTCGGGCATCAGCCCCGCGGCACGCCGCATCTCGGCGGCTGTGAGGGCTGGCGCGGGTAACGCATCGCCGCCGACCAGGCGGGCGTGGACCCTGCGGATGTTGGTGTCCACCACTGTCTCCCGCTTCCCGAAGGCGAATGCCGCGATCGCCGCAGCGGTGTAGGTGCCAACCCCGGGTAGCTTGAGCAGCTCGCCATAGGTGTCGGGAACTTCCCCGCGATGGTGCTCAACGATCGCGTGGGCGGCTCCATGCAGCCGCAGGGCGCGGCGTGGATATCCCAGCCTGCCCCAGTTCCGTACTGCCTCCCCTGGGCCTGCAACCGACAGGTCAGCAGGGGTGGGCCACAGGGACATCCACGCGGTGAACACCGGCAGCACCCGTACCACCGGGGTTTGCTGCAGCATGAATTCACTGACCATCACTGCCCACGGGGTGCGGGTGGGCCCGCGCCACGGTAGGTCCCGGGCCTCGGCATCGAACCACTCGATGATGCGCTGATGCAGCCGCGCAGGTGACACCGGATCCATTGACCCTCCTGATAGTTGACCATCAATACTGTACTGACCGGCGTGGTGTGACAGGTATCCGGTGCCCGGGTCCCTAGCCTTAAGGCATGGATTCGCAGGGGGGTACTTCGCGGGGCGGGCCGCAGGACGGCGCACCCCGGCCCTCCGGCACGCCGCGGGTCAGCCGCCGGGTCTATCGTCGGCGAAGAGTTGCCGTGCTGATCCTCGCCCTCCTCGTGGTGGGGGCCCTGGTCTGGGCCGGAATCGTGATTGCCGGACTGATCGGCGGCGCCCAGAACGACGACGCGTCATCCGCCCCCACAGTCGCGCCGTCCTCTGCACCCGCGAGCCCTACTTCTGAGGTGACCGAGCCGACCGAGCCCGCCGAGACTGCGGGGCCAACCGAAGAGCCATCGGCTTCGCCCTCCCCGACCGAGAGCGCCTGCGCGGACGCCGAAGTGGAGGTCGCTGCCTCCACCGATGCCCAGGCTTACGAGCCGGAGCAGAACCCCGTGCTTACGCTGACGGTTTCCAACACTGGGGACGAGGCCTGCCCGGTCAATGTGGGCACTTCACAGATGGAGTTCCTGATCACCAGCGGAGACGACAGGATCTTCTCCTCAGTGGATTGCCAGCAGGGAGCAGAGGATCTCATCCGCGAGATCCCGGCGGGCGGTTCGGAGGAAGCGAACTTCACTTGGGAACGGATCCGCAGCGTACCGGGCTGCGAGACGGTCGAAGCGACACCGGCCCCGGGTTCCTATGACCTGACGGTGTCCCTGGGGGGCCGGACCAGCGAGGTTTCAACATTCGAACTGCAGTAGCGTCCGCGCGTCGCCTTCACGAGAATCGGCGGCGTTGACGGACCGGCCAACTACATAAAGCGGTCGAGCAGGCTCGTCTCGGCGATCCGCGATAGCCCCTCGCGGACAGTGCGTGCCCGCTGCTCGCCGATACCGTCCACTGCCATCAGGTCATCAATGTTCGCGGCCATCAGGTTCTGCAGGCCCCCGAAATGGTCAACCAGCCGGTTGGCGACGGCGGGCGGAACCGCCTTGATGCCTGAGACCAGACGGAAACCCTTGGGCTGGACTACCGCGTCGAGTGAGTCGATCGACGGGTTGAATCCGACAACGCTCGCGATGGTGCCCAGATCGATCAATTCTGTGGAGCTGAACGCCTGCAGCTTGGCGAGCTGCTCCTCCACGACGAGGGTCGGCACCTCCAGGTCCAGGTAGTCCCTCAGCACCAGTTCACTGCCCGGACCCAACCCGGTGGTCAGCTCTTCAACCTGCAGGGTCAGCAACCGGCCGTCGACCCCGAGCTCCAGCACATACTGCGAGATTTCTTCTGAAATCCGCCTGACCATTTCCTGACGCTGCAGTGTCACAGCCACATCGCGCACCGTGACCATTGCCTCGATCTCCAGCGCCGATAGGGACCCGGTGACCTGGTCCAGACGGGCACGGTAACGCTCGAGTGTGGCGAGGGCTTGGTTGGCTCGTGCCAGGACCGGCTCGGAGCCTTCCAGCACGTGCCGGAGGCCGTTGATGTACAGGGCGATGATCTGCATTGACTGGCTGACGGAGATCACCGGGAGTCCGGTCTGGATCGCCACCCGCTCAGCGGTCCGGTGCCGTGTCCCCGACTCCTGGGTGTCGATGGTGTGATCCGGGACCAGCTGCACGGCGGCCCGCAGGATATTGCTCGCATCCTTGTCGCAAACGATCGCACCGTCCATCTTCGCGAGCTCCCGCAGCCTGGTGGGAGAGAAGGTGATCCCAATGTCGAACCCGCCGGAACAGATCGAGTCCACCGTGCGGTCAAAACCGAGCACAATCAGTGCCCCGGTGCGTCCACGAAGGATGCGCTCCAGTCCATCCCGCAGTGCGGTGCCGGGCGCAACGCGCGCCAGGGTGGCCTTCAACGCGTCCTCTGGGCTGCGAACCATTGCCACTTCCTTCCGGCTACCGGCTTTGCCAGCCGGAATCCGGATGTGCAAGGCCCTGCCGCGCAGGCACCAGCGCAGCCGTTCCAATCCTAGTGGGAACGCCGCCTAAACCCGGATACCGGCTGACTGCGCAAATTTGTAACGGTTGGTCATGGCCTTTCCTAGAACAGCAACTCAAGGGCCTGGGTGAGGGTTGAGACCTCATGGACCGTAAAACCTGCGGGGACCTTGCCGGGCCCGTTGGGGGAGGCTGGCACCACCGCGTGAGTGAATCCGAGCCGCTCCGCCTCCTGGACGCGCTGGGCGATCCCCGGCACCGGCCGGACCTCACCGGCAAGCCCCACCTCGCCGAATGCGATCAGCCGCGCGGCAAGCGGCTGGTTCGTCTTCGCCGAAGCGATCGCCAACGCAACCGCGAGGTCGGTGGCCGGCTCGCTGAGCTTGACCCCGCCGACCGTCGCCACATAGCTGTCATCCTTGTGCAGGCTCAACGACGCGCGTTGCTGTAATACCGCCAGCAGCATTGCCACCCGTGAACTGTCGAGCCCGCTGGTGGCGCGTCGGGGCTGGGAGTTCGAGGACTCGGCAAGCAGGGCCTGCACCTCGGCAAGCAGCGGCCGGCGTCCCTCAAGGGTCACAGTGATGCAGGTGCCGGACACCGGGTCCTTGGTGCGTGAGACAAAAAGTCCGCTCGGGTCGGCGAGACCTTCGACGCCGGTCTCGGTGAGGTCGAAACACCCCACCTCGTCGGTGGGCCCGTAGCGGTTCTTGATGGCCCGCATCAGCCGGAGCCGCGAGTGCCGGTCACCCTCGAACTGGCACACCACATCCACCAGATGCTCCAGCAGGCGGGGGCCGGCGATCGAGCCGTCCTTGGTGACATGACCCACCAGGATGGTGGTCATGCCGCGGGTCTTCGCTGCGGCAATCAGCGACGCCGCCACCTCCCGGACCTGGGTCACGCCACCCGCCGTGCCGTCCACCGCTGAACTGCTCAGGGTCTGCACGGAGTCGACGATCAGCAGGGACGGTGACAACCGCTCCACCTGACCGAGAGCCTGGCCCAGATCTGACTCCGCTGTGAGGTAGAGGGTTTCGGCGAGTGCCCCGATCCGCTCAGCCCGCAGCTTCACCTGGGCTGAGGACTCTTCACCGGTGATGTAGAGGACATCCTTGCCAAGCCGGGCAACCCGTGCCGCAACGTCGAGCACCAGGGTGGACTTGCCCACCCCGGGTTCCCCGGCGAGCAGGATCACCGCCCCGGGCACCAGCCCGCCACCGAGCACCCGGTCCAATTCGCCGATCTGAGTGGGCTGGTAGGAGGCAGCACTGGCATCGATCTCCGAGATCCTCAGGGCGGGGGAAGCGACAGTGACTGCTGCCGTCGTCCGTGCCACCACCTGGCCGGTTTCCTCGACTGTCCCCCAGGCCTGGCATTCCCCGCACCGGCCAACCCACTTGGCGGTGGTCCACCCGCATTCGCCGCAGCGGTAGGCGGGGGCAGAGGTGCGTGCCGGACGTGCTGTCTTTGTTGCCATGGTCTCTAACGTACCGGCGGCCGGTGACAGTCACCGGCACAAACACCACGGTCCGGCCGGCTTTGACCAGGCTCACAGTCGGGGCAGGTACCCGGCGGCCTCGTCGTGGGGCAGACCGGTCGCTTCCAGCAGATCGACGATCAGCGGGCGGAACAGCAGGACCAGCCCTTCGCCTTCGAGCCGCTGGATGCCCAGCAGCTTCGGGTGCAGCATGGTGGCAACGGCTGCAAGGTCTTCCCTCGCCTGGCGGAGGGACAGATCGCGTTCCTGCGCACCGGACGCGGAGAGGGCACGCCCCAGCACGTCAACGGCGTCGGCGGTGTCCTCGATGACCTGTGAGAGCTCCTGCACTGCCTCGTCGGTAAGCGCCGCATGATTGATGACCGAGGTCAGCCGCCGGGTGAACACGCGACTGTTCCGGACGGCGAGGTCGATCGACTCGATCGACCCCCTGAGTTCGCCCAGTTCAAGGCGGTGCCGGCGGTAGGCGGGGGAGAGCCGCGCCACCTCCTGGGCCGCTCCCATGGTCCCGGACAGCCCTTCCATCAGGGGCTGGCAGTTCCGTGCCTTGATCAGGGCGTGCCAGGCGAGTGTCGGGTCGCTGCGGGTCAGCGCTGTCGCCGATTCCCTCAGCACGTCCGAGAGTTCGCCGAGCAGCTCCCGCACATTGGTCTTGGGCTCTTTCCGCGGATCCTTCGGCGCCAGCACCACTATCACCAGGGCGAAGAGGCCCCCGACGATCGCGTCAACGCTGCGCGTGAACGGACCGCCGTCCGGCGCGGGCAGCAACACCACCAGCAGCGACTGCAGGCCCAGCTGTGTGGTGAAGATGGTGCCGCTGTCCAGGAACCGGGCCAGCAGGATCGAAACGAAGAGCACGACGGCGGCCTGCCAGATCCCAGTGCCGAACAGCGCCAGCAGCACATCACCCAGGGCGATGCCGAGGGTGCAGCCCAGCCCCACTTCGAGCACCCGGCGAAGCCGGGGATCGCGGGTGAAGCCGAGGGCGATCATCGACGAGGTTGCAGCGAACAGCGGGCCGCTGTGCCCCAGCACCCGTTCGGCGAACACGTACGCGCCGACCGCGCAGACCGTCATCTGGATGGCGGGGATCACCGAGTTGGCGCTGCGCCGGAAACCTACCCGTGTCCGGTTGCGAAGAAAGGAGCGGGCGCGCGAGGTGAGTGGGGGCCGCGGCATGGAACCCAGCCTAGCCCCGTTCCCGAATGCGTTACGTCAACCGGTCGTCCTCGATCCGAACACCACCGAAGGCGTTATGGCAATACGGCAGAGCAGCCAGATCAGAAATGTACGTTTTTCGTTCATATTCCGTTCACCTTCGTCAGTCAGTCTCTTTACCTGACGCCCCTAGCTTGAGTAGGTACGCAAACCGGACTGTTAGAAAGCTCCGGCTTCAAAGGTGCTCAGGAGCACCGGTTTTTCGACTCCCTGGAAGGGGCAACATCAAGTGAAGGTTCTTCGCTTTGGCCGCGCAGCGGCAGTAATCTCCGTCGCCGCGCTCGCATTGACCGCCTGCGGCACCGACAGTGCAACCGACACGCCGGCAGAGGCCACCGGGGACAACGGCTCGGCAGAGAGCACGGTCACCGGCACGTTGACCGGGTCTGGCGCTTCCTCTCAGGGCGCGGCGATGACCGCCTGGCAGAACGGCTTCCAGGAAGCCAACCCCGACGCCACAGTTCAGTACGCCCCGGACGGATCGGGCGCCGGTCGGGAAGCCTTCCTCGCCGGTGGAACCCAGTTCGCCGGTTCCGATGCGTACCTGGACGAAGAAGAGCATGCGGCAGCAGTCGAGGTGTGCGGTCCCGACGGCGCATTCAACATTCCGGCCTATATTGCTCCGATCGCTGTGGCCTTCAACCTGCCGGGCATCGACGAGTTGAACATGGACGCCGAGACCATCGCCTCGGTCTTCCGCGGTGACATTGCCAACTGGAACGATGAGGCGATCGCCTCCCAGAATGAAGGCGTGGAGCTCCCCGACCAGGCGATCACAGTTGTTCACCGCAGTGACGAGTCGGGCACCACCGAGAACTTCGTTGATTACCTCGCCGCCGCAGCCCCAGACGTGTGGACCGACGAGGTCTCAGGCGACTGGCCAGCCGAGATCGTCGCAGAGAACGCCCAGGGCACCAACGGAGTGGTTTCCACCACCACCAGCACCGAAGGCGCAATCACTTATACGGACGCCTCAGCTGTCGGCGACCTCGGCCAGGTGCTGGTGGAAGTTGGGGAGGAGTACGTCGCGCTGACTTCCGAAGCAGCCTCACTGGCGGTAGAGGTTGCCGAGCCCGCAGAGGTTGAAGGCGCCCCCGAGGTAGATATGTCCTACAACCTCGACCGGGACACCACCGAGTCGGGTGCCTACCCAATCGTGCTGATCTCCTACCACGTCTACTGCACCACCTACGCTGATCAGGAGACGGTCGACCTGGTCAAGGCCTTCGGTTCCTACGTCATCAGCGAGGATGGGCAGGGCGATTCGGCCGACTCGGCCGGAAACGCACCGATCTCCGAGGGACTGCGCGAACAGGCGCAGGCCGCCATCGACTCGATCGCTGTTGCCTCCTAGCACGCTCCGGTTGCCCCGCCCGGTCCTCATCGACCGGGCGGGGTTGTCCTTTGCGCCCAGCCATTAGGCTGGTAGGCAGTTACCTCACCCACCGCTGACGACGCCCACTCTTGGCAACCGAAGCAGGAACAACCCAGTACCAGCACCGAAGGGTTCATTAGTGTCCACGAAGACGGTGTCTCCCAACACGTTGCGCAGAGATGGCGACAGCGGTCAATCAGGGGACAAGATATTTTCCACAGCCAGCCTCCTGGCTGGCTGCCTGATCCTCGCCGTGCTGTTCAGTGTGGCAATCTTCCTGCTCGGACAGGCCCTGCCCACGTTCGCCGCCGACCCGAGTGAGATCTCCGGAGGCAACGGGTTCTTCTCCTACATTTGGCCGATCGTCATCGGTACGGTAATCGCCGCGACCATCGCACTGATTCTTGCGACGCCGATCGGCATCGGCGTCGCGCTGTTCATCTCGCACTACGCACCCCGCAGGCTAGCGCAGGGCTTTGGCTACCTGATCGACCTTCTCGCAGCCATCCCATCGGTGGTGTATGGCGCGTGGGGTTACGCGGTCCTCGCCCCCCAGCTGGCAATCACCTATGACTGGCTGGCCAATAACCTGGGCTGGATCCCCATCTTCGAGGGACCTGCCAGCAACACCGGCCGGACCATCCTCACCGCCGGGATAGTCCTCGCGGTCATGGTCCTGCCGATCATCACCTCGCTCAGCCGCGAGATTTTCCTCCAGACCCCCAAACTCCACGAGGAAGCGTCACTGGCGCTCGGCGCCACCCGGTGGGAAATGATCAAGATGTCGGTGTTGCCCTTCGCACGGCCGGGCATCATCAGTGCCGCAATGCTCGGGCTGGGGCGGGCGCTCGGTGAGACCATGGCAGTGGCGCTGGTCCTCTCTGGCGGCGCTCTGAATGCCAGCCTCATCCAGACCGGCAACCAGACCATCGCAGCCGAGATCGCGCTCAACTTCCCCGAAGCATTCGGGCTTCGGCTCAGTGAACTCATCGCCGCAGGCCTGGTGCTCTTCGTTATCACCCTCGCGGTCAACGTGATCGCCCGGTGGATCATCAGCCGCCACAAGGAATTCTCAGGTGCCAACTAATGAGTAATGCAACCATGACCCGGCGTCCGTCCCAGTTCACCAAGAACAAGCTTCCCCGGTGGGCAATCTGGGCTGTCCTCGCCGGCGCACTGATCCTCGGCGCGGCTTTCTCGGCCCTCCTCGGCTTCAGCCTGGTCACCATGAGCCTCTTCGCCGCGATCTTCTTCGTCGTCGGTGGGACGGCCGCTTCCGGCGCGGTAGAGGGTAGTCGCAAGGCCAAGGACCGGCTGGCCACCTACCTCATCTACGGTGCGTTCATCGTCGCCGTGCTGCCACTGTTGTCGGTCATCTGGACCGTCCTGGAACGTGGCCTGCCCGGGATGACCAGCGACTTCCTGTTCCGTTCGATGAACGGCCTCACCGGTGCCATCGACAACCAGACGGTGGCCGAGGGCACCCCGGTACTCGGCGGCGCCTATCACGCAATCCTCGGGACCCTGCAGATTACCCTCTGGGCCACCATCATCTCGGTCCCCGTGGGCCTGCTGGCCGCCATCTACCTGGTCGAGTACTCCACCGGCGGTCCGCTCAGTCGCGCGATCACCTTCTTCGTCGACGTGATGACCGGCATCCCCTCCATCGTGGCGGGACTATTCGCCGCAGCGCTATTCGGGCTGATCTTCGGCCCGGGTACCCGGACCGGCTTCGTGGCGGCAGCCGCACTGTCCGTGTTGATGATCCCGGTGGTGGTGCGTTCCACTGAGGAGATGCTGAAGATCGTCCCCAACGAGCTCCGGGAGGCGTCTTTCGCGCTCGGGGTAAGGAAATGGCGGACCATCACCAAGGTGGTCATCCCCACCGCCATTTCCGGTATTGCATCGGGAGTCACCCTGGCGATCGCCCGGGTCATCGGCGAAACGGCCCCCATCCTGGTGACCGCCGGTTTCGCCCGCGGGATCAACCTTGATGTGTTCGGTGGCTGGATGAGCACCCTGCCCACGTACATTTACTACCAGATCATTACCCCCACCTCGCCGACCAGCACCGACCCCAGCATCCAGCGGGCGTGGGCTGCAGCCCTGGTTCTGATCATCCTGGTGATGATGCTGAACCTGGCAGCCCGCCTGATCGCTCGGATGTTCGCCCCTAAAACCAGCCGCTGACCGGCGCTGTACAACCCGAAGGATTTAGATGTCTAAGCGAATCGACGTCAAGGACTTGAACGTCTACTACGGCAAATTCCTAGCCGTGGAGGATGTGAACCTCACCATTGAAGCCCGTTCAGTCACAGCGTTCATCGGCCCGTCCGGCTGCGGCAAGTCGACCTTCCTGCGCACCCTGAACCGGATGCACGAGGTGATTCCGGGTGCCCGGGTCGAGGGAGAAGTGTTGCTCGACGGTGACGATCTGTACGACGACGCCGTCGATCCCGTGCACGTGCGCAGCCAGATCGGCATGGTCTTCCAGCGGCCCAACCCGTTTCCCACCATGTCGATCCGGGACAACGTGCTGGCCGGCGTGAAACTCAACAGCAAGCGCATCACCAAGTCGGACGCGGACGCTCTGGTGGAGAAGTCGCTTCGTGGAGCCAACCTGTGGAACGAGGTCAAGGACCGCCTCGCACGTCCGGGTTCCGGTCTCTCCGGCGGCCAGCAGCAGCGCCTGTGCATTGCCCGCGCCATTGCGGTGTCGCCTGAGGTGATCCTGATGGATGAGCCGTGCTCGGCCCTCGACCCGATCTCGACCCTCGCTATCGAGGATCTGATCAACGAGCTGAAGAATGACTACACGGTGGCGATCGTCACCCACAACATGCAGCAGGCGGCCCGGGTTTCCGACAAGACGGCCTTCTTCAACATTGCAGCGACGGGCAAGCCGGGGAAGCTGATCGAGTACGGCAACACGGCTGACATCTTCAACATGCCCAAGGAAAAGTCCACCGAGGATTACGTCTCGGGCCGGTTTGGCTGACCCGTCCGACGTGCCGGCCTGATCGTCACAGAAGCGGCCCTGGGGGCAAGGCTCGCCGGTTGCAATCGGCGGGTCTGGACCTCGGGGCCGTTTCCTTGTCCCACGGGCCAGCGAACCGGGTGGAGAGCGGCTAGAGCAGCGGGCTCATCGCCAGGAAGAGGATTCCGCCGATCAAGGCGGTCACGGCCGCCGTCGAGAACCAGACGAGCAGCACTTTGACCACTTCACGGCCGCGAACTGTCGGGAATCGCTGGTTGGCGCCGGCCCCGAGAATGGCCGAGGTCATGGTGTGGGTGCTCGAGAGGGGCATCGACAGGGAGATGGACCCAACAAAAAGCATTGCTGAGGAAACTCCCTGCGCCGTCATGCCTCGCAGCGGGTCGACCCGGACCAGCCGGTGCGACAGGGTGTGGGTGATCCTCCACCCCCCGAACAGGGACCCGGTGGCAAGCAGCACCGCGGCGAAGATTTGCACCCACAGGGGAATGTCCGAGCTGGTTGCGACGCCGCTGCCCACCAGGGCCAGGACAACTACCGCCATGGTGCGCTGCCCGTCCTGGAGCCCGTGACCCAGGGCAAACACGCCGGCCAGGACTGACTGTGCCATCCGGCTACCCGAGTTCACCTTCCGCGGCGGGCTGTACCGCAGGAGCCAGATGGCAGGGAACACCGCTAGATAGGCCAGCAGGTATGCCACCAGCGGGGAGAGGAGCAGCGGGAGCGCGATCTGCAGCAGGAACACCCGTTCGGAATCGGCAATCGATTCCCCGCCCATGAGGGCTGACGCTCCGCCGGAGCCGATCAGTCCGCCAATCAGGGCGTGGGTGGACGACGACGGCTTGCCCCGATACCAGGTGAAAAGACCCCAACTGAGTGCTGCGATCAGGGCGGCGATCAGGATTCCGAGGCCAACCCTGCCAGGGGGTAACCGGATGGCGTCACCGGTGAAGAGCAGGGCAACGCCGGTGCCGAGCAGAGCGCCGATCAGGTTGAACAGCGCCACCAGTAGTACCGCGACGCTGGGTGTGAGGGCGCGGGTGCGCACGGCGGTCGCCACCGAGTTGGAAACGTCGTGGAACCCGTTGAGAAATGCGAAGCCACCGGCCAGCACCACCACGATGCCCAGGAGGAACAGCTCCACCTACGATTCCTTGACGAGGATACTGCCCACGTGTGTTGCCACCTTGCGGATGTCCTTGGTGACGTCGACCAACTGGTTGGCGACGTCGCGGTGGCGGGCGTAAACCAGGGGTTTGTGGTCGTTAAGGAGTTCGGAGCACCAGATCCGGTGGGTACGTTCGGCGCGCTTTGCGAGCCGGAGAATCTCGATCCAGTACTCCTCGAGATCGTCCATGGAGTTGAGGCGCTTCATCGCCGCCGCGGTCAGTTCCGCCTGACGGGTAATGACCTCAAGCTGCTCTGTGGCTCGGCGGCTCAGCTTGCTCAGCTGGTACAGCGCGATGAGCTCCGCGGCACCATCGAGTTTCTCGATTGCCTCGTTCAACAGCCGCGACAGCGCGTACAGGTCCTCCCGTGGGAGCGGGTTGACGAAGCTGCTGCGCATGGAGGTGAGAAGTGCGAAGTGCAGGTCGGTCGAGTTGGCTTCATGCTGGTGCAGTTCCTCGGCCAGCAGATCGTAGTCCCGCGTCGCCGCCCCCAGAATCCCCGACATGGTGCGAACGCCCAGCACGAGCTGCTGCGCCATGTCGGAGAGCAGCACCAGTCCGGCGTCCTCCTGCGGAAAGAGGCGAAGCTTCACGTGGGCTACCTAACCTAGCGGGGCATCATGACTGTCGGTTTGCTGCCCAAGGACGATGGGTTGCTGCCTAAGAATAACCGACAGGCCAGCCACCGCTCATTTTTGCCAGCACTCTCGGCCAACAGTGCCGATCAGGCGGGGCGGTGGCGCCCCGCAGGGCGCAAAAATGGTGCCGAACCGGGAGCGCCTCTCGGCGGAAGGCCGCTCGAAGCGGCTAAATGTTGAAGCCCGGGGGTTCCACGGTCCGACACCACTTTCAGTTTTCTCCTCCGGGGCGCACATGTCAACATTGACGCTCCGGGAGCTGACCTAGTCCAGCTCGCCTCGCCGCCAGGAAGCGGCGGCGTGCTCAAGATCCTCAGCCGTCTTGATCAGCTGTTGGGAGTTGCGGGTCAACTTTGCGGCGTGGACCCCGTTGGTAGGTTCGGCGTCGTCGGCGTGATGGGTCTGGCCGAGCGCGATGACCCGGCAGAAGGCGGCGAAGCGTTCCAGTGCAACGTCGAACTCCCCTTCAAACGCGCCGGAGAGAATCGTGTCGGCCATCGACTGGACTTCCTCAGCGCCGGGTGGCTCGGCCACGCCAGCTATCACTTTGGAAACCTGGGCCACGTCCTTGCCCGATTTGAAGTAGGAGGCGATGCGTTCGGGATTCTGCTGGGTAGCGGCGCGCAACGCGTAGAGCCTCCACAGGGCGCCGGGAAGGGATCGTGCTGGGCTTTCGGCCCACATCTCGGCGATAGCTTCAAGCCCCTGCTGGTCAGCGAGTTCAACCAGCCGTTGGGTCACCTCGGGGTCCTCGGAAAGCCTCCCGTGGTGGACAAGGGCGTGCGCCGAGAGGTGGGCGGCTTCCGACACCCGTGAGGGGTCGGCACCGCCAGCAAAAACCTCGAAGTCCAGCGGCGCGAACGGCTTGGGCTTGTGGTGCCTCGGACTCTGGTTCCTGTAGTTACCGCTCATGAACTGAGGATACTCCTGCCATTTCCCTCCATGCCAGCATCCCCACCGGAGGGCCTCTTTCGGTCCAACCGCCCTCCAGTCCGGGTACGTCAGATTGTCGACGCGGTGATCTCGTCGGGCTGTATCGGAAGGCTGCAGGGTCGAGGACAATGAGGGTATGAGTACTCCTGCCACACCCGGTCGGTATCCACGGCTCAGGATTCTGTGGTCTTTCATCCGTCCACATCGACGCGTGCTGGCGCTCGGCCTGATCCTGGGGCTGGTGACCACCGCGACCGCCCTGGCCACTCCGATGGTGACCAAATGGGTCCTGGACTCGGTGGGTACGTCTACGTCGCTGGCCGAGCCGATCGGGGTCTTGCTGGCGCTCCTGGTGGTTGGCTCGGTGGTCGGACTATGGCAGTGGATCCTGCTGGGGACCCTCGCCGAACGGGTTGTGCTGGACGCGCGCGAATCGATGGTGCGCCGGTTCTTCCAGGCCAAGGTTGCAGAACTGACCGGGCGTCCGACGGGGGAACTGGTCACCAGGGTCACCTCGGACACGGTGCTGCTCCGGGAGGCCGCCTCTTCCAGCGCGGTCAGCCTGGTCAACGGAACTGTTGCGCTCTTCGGAACCCTGATCCTGATGGGTGTGCTGGACCTGGTTTTGCTGACGACCACCCTGACCGCGATCGTCATTGTCGGGGTGCTCTTCGCAATGTTGATGCCCCGCATCGCCAAGGCCGAGGAGCAGGCCCAGGAGTCAGTGGGAAACCTGGGCGGCGTGCTGGAGGGTGCGCTCCGGGCAGTTCGCACTGTCAAAGCGAGCCGTGCCGAAGACAGGCAGAGCGAACGCATCGTCGTCCAGGCCAGGGAGTCAGCGCGGCACAGCGTCCGCGCCGTCCGCACGCAGGCTGTCGCCTGGACCATCGCTGGGGGTGGGATCCAGCTGGCGATCATCGTGATCCTGGGGGTGGGCGCCTGGCGGGTGGACCAAGGGGTGCTTGAGGTATCCAGTCTCATTGCGTTCTTGCTCTACGCGTTCGGAATCATGGGCCCGATTACCGAGCTCACGCAGAACATCACCGCGGTGCAGTCGGGAATCGCCGCCGCGTCCCGGATCTCCCAGGTGCAGCAGATGGAGGTCGAGAAGGATCTGACCGACGCCGCCCAGGACCCGGTCGGCGACCGCGGGACTGACGCGGTCCTCGAATTCCGCGACGTGCGGGCGGCTTACGGTCCCGACGCCGAACCGGCGGTTGATGGCGTCACCGTCAGTATCCCGCGGGTTGGCCACACCGCCGTCGTCGGACCATCGGGTGCGGGCAAAACCACCCTGTTCTCCCTGCTGTTGCGATTCATCGAACCGCACGACGGAGAGATTCTCCTTGATGGGAGGCCGTATTCGAGCTACACGCACTCCGAGATCCGCTCGCGGTTGGCATACGTTGAGCAGGAGACACCAATCGTTCCCGGCACCATCCGGGATAACCTGCTGTTCACCCACCCGGACGCCACCGACCAGGAGGTTTGGGATGCCCTCCGGGCTGTGAAGCTGGATGAAAAAGTAGTTTCGCTGGCGGGTGGACTGGACACTGAACTGTCCAGCACCGCTGTCTCAGGTGGGCAGCGGCAACGGATCCCGCTCGCGAGGGCTATCCTGCGGACCCCTGCGGTCCTCATGCTTGACGAAGCGACCGCCCAGGTGGATGGTCTCACTGAGGCGGCCATTCACGACTGCATCCGCGACCGCGCCAGCAAGGGGGCAGTCCTGACCATCGCTCACCGGCTCTCCACGGTGATCGACGCCGACACGATCCTGGTGATGGAGGACGGCAAGATCAGAGCAAGCGGCACCCACAGCGAACTGCTGGCCAGTGACGACCTCTACCGGCGGCTGGTCGAGGCGTTGAGGATTGTCGAGCCGGCAGTCGGCTGAGGTCGGGGCTACGCGCCCCGTTCTGCACTCCGGCGCAGGATGCGATAATGTAGGCAGGTCATTTCGACCACTTCGGTGGCCGGTGGTGATGCGGGCCTTTAGCTCAGATGGTAGAGCATCGGACTTTTAATCCGTGGGTCGAGGGTTCGAGCCCCTCAGGGCCCACATTTGTGGGATACCCGAACCAAAGTCCCCGCCGTTCTCTGGATCGGCGGGGACTTTGGTTCGTTAACGGGATCTGCCCGCCAATGAAGGGCAGGGGATTGACTCCGGCCGTAGAACCGTCTGCAATAGACGTAGGCAACTCCACCAGGGCTCAACGTTCACGGCCCACCCGGTCCGCTTACCTGTTGGCCCCGCCGAGAGGAAGACTCATGGATCCTGCCAGTTTCGTGCTTCAAGCGTCGATAGCTGTTGCTGTGGTGGGAATTCTGACGATTCTGACCGCCCTGGCGCTCGCCGCCTGCCTGAAACGGGACAACGACGTCGACTCCCTGTTCTGGTACGGATTTTCCGGATTGTCAGCCGTTATCTTTGCCATTATTGGGGCAGCCGCCACCATCCCGGGCAGCGGGGGTCTGGTTACCGCTGGAGCCCTCGTCTGCGTCGGCGTGGCAGCGGGATGGCTCTGGCGCGGGGAGCACGAACGCAAGATCAAGCTTGCCGGCGAGGCGCTTCGCCGCGAGCGGGAGACGCTCAAGGGTAGGCACGAACGGGTTCTCCAGCAATGGGTGAGCTACGAGCTCGACCCGGCCGCAGCGATCGACTTCCCCGCCATGACCGACCTCTCACGCACAGACACTTCCCGGCTGATCCGCTCGATGCGCACAGCAGCGCTGCTTCGCGAACGTTTCGATGCTGGGGACGCCGGATCGGCTGAATACTCGACTGCCTTGACCGGACTGGAGGATGCGTTAGCCGCTGCGGAAGTCTCCGCCGGCGTGAGCCGGGACGGTGTCGGTCCCACCCGGTCGGCCCACGGTGCCAGGATGCTGGACTAGAACCTCCGGGCGCCGGGCTCTGGCCGACCCACGGGGTGTCGTGTACGTTTAGTCGCATGAGAACAATAATTTTCGAGTAGTCCGTCAGGACCACCCTTCCTATCGAAAACATCGCTCGTTGAGGCATGCCTCCGAGCGGAGCTTCTTATTCACCCATTGCTTGCCGAGCTCACGTTCGGCAACCGAATTTAAGGATCATCATGACCGAACCAGCCAAGAAACAGGACAACACCCAGGGCAACCCGCAGTCCAAGGAACAGATTTCGGCGCACCTATCCGACTCCGCCGCCAAGAAGCTCCAGGACGATCCGAGGGCGAAGCTCGCCCTCGCCAAGAAAAACCCCGACTTCGGGAAACTTGACGGAGCCCGCAGCACCGGCCCCAACCACCAGCCCGTGCACCGCAGCGGCAAGCAGGGCAAGACCGAAAAGAAGGCCCGCTGGTAACAGCTGACCTTCTGGAGACTTAAATTGAAACTGGCTCCGCGTTCTGCGTATGGGGGAATCGCAGAATGGGGAGCCAGCGATTTAAGTATACTTCAAACCGAACGTTATAAGTCCAGTTAAGGGGTGGTAATGGCCGTCACAGCCAAGTCGTTTCAGCTGTGGCGCTCCCAGATCGCACCCAATGACACAGTCTCCGATCTGTGCCGGAAAGCCGGAATCAAACGCTCCACCCTGGGCCAGCAGCTGGTGCGGGGAAAGGTTGCGGTCGCCACAATTGTGAGCATCGCCCGCGCCTACGGACTGCACCCCGTGGAGGCCCTCGGCAATTTTGAAGGATACCGTGACCTCCCCGGCGGGATGCGGGAACCAACTGATGCCGAGCTGATCAGCCAGGTGTCGCACATCGACATTCTTCGGCTGGTCGTAGCCCGCAGCAGGGACGAGGAGGCCGCGGGGCACCCCGTTCAGCTGGATCTGGCGTCGTTCCCGCACCAGACGTCGGTGCGGGGCTGGATCGACGCAATCGACACGGGGGACCTACGGCAGGCGCTGGCGGGGAAGACCGGCATAGCACCCCAAAACCTCTCCGCCCAGCTCACCGCTGGCCGCCTCACCCCCGAACTCGCGTTGGAGGCGGCGCGGTTGGCGGGAGTGTCCCTCGCCAGTGGCCTCGTGGTCACAAATCTGATCACCCCGTCGGAAGGTGGCTGGCCGGCGGAGGGCAGACACCGGGCGTTGGGTAGGAAGTCGGATGCCGACCTTGTGCTGTTGGCCAGGGACAGGCTGGACGGGCTGGGCAAGGCATTAAAGAAGCTCGAGCTAGCACATAGCCGGGACCAGGACCTTTGGGAGAACCTCGGATGACTGAGCACCTAATCCAGTGGATCGTGCTGGCGTCATGCATCATCTTTGCCCTGCTACGTCTTCCCGATGCGATCCGGGGGCGCGGACGGTCGGTTTTCGCGGCAATGGTGCTCCTGGTGGTTGCGGTGGGGCTCAGTCTGCCCCAGATCTACCTTCCCGTCGACGGACTTCTGGGCGGGATGAACCTCGCGAACCTCATCATCCGGCTCTCCCTCTTCGCGATCTTTGTCCTGCTCGGAATCAGGATTGCTGGGGCCTTCAGGTCGCCCAGGACCCGTTGGCTGATCGTCGGCCCACTGGGTCTGACGGTACTGGGCGTGGTGGTGGCGGTCACCGTGGTGCTCTTTGTGCTCAGCGATCTTCCAGAAAGCTCGACTGGGCTGCAAGCATTCCGGGACCAGGACACCGTCCGCCTCTACGCGGAAGCGGGGCGGCTCTATCCGGGGTACGTTGCGGCATGCCTGGTCTTGCCCGCGGTGAAGGGCCTGATGGATCCGGCCGGTCGGTTGGCGTACCGAAGCGCCTCGGCCCTGCTTGCCGTGGGCTTCGGGGCCGTGGTGGTATTTGCGGTGACCCGCTTGCTGGCGGGAGCACACCTCGGAATCTGGGAGATAGTCCTCCCCTTTGGGTCAATACTGCTGGTAGTGAGCGGCCTGACAGTCATCTGGGCCTCCCGGCGGCGAACCGAGCTGACACCACCGGGCAATAGACTTGCGTGAAATGTGACGTTTTTGTGATTGGTGGCGTCAAACCTATTCACACTTTCATCATCGTGTGCCAAAATAATGAATGCGTAACTCTGCTTGCCATGGGGGACAGCGGAGCTACAGTGCGGGGTGGGGCGTCCATTAGAACGGGTGGACGCACCTACCCGTTCTTGTTTCTCAGCCGGTCCAGGCGTAGCGCTTCTCCGGCCGGCCAGCTGCACCATACTTGGGCGTGATCTTGGCCTGCTCCCTGGTCACCAGATACTCCAGATACCGCCGGGCACTGACCCTTGCCAAGCCGAGCCGTAGCGCCACCTCCGACGCGGAGGATCCCTCCGGGTTAGCGCGAAGGTCTCCGATCACTGCCTCCAGGGTAGGCACTGATAAGCCCTTTGGCAGGGCGGCCTGGACCTTCGTCCCCGCGTTGGAGCGCTGTTCCCGCGCCGGTCCCAGGAGTCGGTCAATCACCGCCTGATCCAGTGCCGGCGAGTTTCCGGCGCTGTGCTCAAGAATGCTCCGACGATGGGCGACGTACTGATCAAGGCGCTCAAGGAGGACCCTGGAATTGAACGGTTTGACCAGGTAATGCAACACCCCGCCGGCCATCGCTGCGCGGACTGTTTCCAGTTCACGGGCCGCAGTGATGGCGATGATGTCCACCGGCTCGCCCGTCAGGTTGCGGGCAGCACGAAGGACCTCGATTCCCGACAGATCAGGCAGATGAATGTCGAGCAGCACCAGTTCTGGCCGGCGGCTGGAGATGAGCTCAAGTCCGTCGGCACCGGTGTAGGCGACTCCCACCACTTCGAAGCCTCCGTGTGCCATCAGGAATCCGGTGTGCACTCCTGCGACTTCGCGGTCGTCGTCGATGACGGCCGTGCGGATCAATTGCGTCACTGCTGTTCCACACCGCCTACCGCAACGGACGTGGGTACAGGTGCGAGCCTGACCCGGAATTGAGCGCCGCCGAGAGGGGACGTGCCCACCCCAATCTCACCATTGCGGCGTTGTGCCACCCGCTGGAGGAGGGACAGCCCGAACCCGCGCGCGGCAGAGGGGCCATCTGCCTTGGTCGTGACACCGCTTTCGAAGATGCTGTCCCGCACCCCGTCGGGCACGCCGGGGCCGTCGTCGGACACTGTAATCACGCACCCCGAGTCGTCAGAGGTGGTGGAGATGTGGATGGTCCCATTCGAGCCGACCGCCTCCATCGCGTTATCGATCAGGTTCCCCAGGATGGTCACCTGGTCGGTGGTTCCGTCCGGGTGGAGCGTCGAACTGCCGTCAATGATCACCTGAATGTTCTTTTCCTCACCGATCGTACTCTTCGCCATCAGGAGGCTGGCGGCATCGGGGTCGGTGATTCCCGGGCAGAGATCACCCGAAACCACCGAACCGCCGTGACCGGAACGGGTGATGAAGTCGACCGCCTGCTCGGTCCGACCAAGCTCGAGCAGGCCGGAAATGACGTGCATCTTGTTGGAGAATTCGTGGGCCTGCACGCGCAGCGCCTGGGTGACATCGCGCGCCCCGTCCAGATCCTGCAACAACTGGTGGAGTTCGGTGCGGTCGCGGAGGATAAGCACGCTACCTACCCGTCGCCCGTCCACCACAGCCCGGTTCGCCTGCGCGAGCAGCACCCGCTCGCCCACCAGCACTGTCGTTTCCATTGCCCCGTCGGAGTCGAGCATTCCCGCGAGGGCGGGTTCGAGGACGTCGTCGACGGGACGTCCGACCGCTGCGTCGTCCAGTCCAAGGAGACGGCGGGCTTCGTCGTTGAGCAGCGCCACGTTCCCGCGCTCGTCGACGGCCACCACACCCTCACCGATTCCGTGCAGCATGGCGTCCCTGGTCTCCAGCAGGGTGGCGATTTCCTCCGGCTCCAGCTTGTAGATGCGGCGCCACACCAGTCTGGATACGTAGATAGCCCCTGCAGATCCCAGGAGGGCGGCGGCAATCAGCCACACCAGGAGCTGCGGGAGGTCTTCCTGGAGATCCTGGCTGAGCCGGGATTCGAGGATCCCCACTGATGCGGTACCGATCACCGAACCGTCGTCGTCGAAAATGGGGACCTTGACCCGCCAGGATTCCCCAAGCGTGCCGGTCTGGGTTCCCACAAAGGTGTCCCCCGACAGTGGCACCGACGGATCGGTGGAAACCATTGAGCCGATCATCTCCGGGTTCGGATGGGAATAGCGGATTCCCGCGTCGTCGGTCACCACCACATAGGTGACATTGGTCGACTGGGCAATGAGATCGGCGATCGGTTGGATGGTGTCACTGGGACGGGCGTCGTCGAACGCCTCCACAATGGTGGGCAGCTGGGCCACCGACTGGGCGACCCCCACCATTCTCGTCTCGTAGGCGTCGCGAATCTGCTGCTCCTGCATCCGGATCGCGACGGACCCGGCAATCAGGACAATGATCAGCACGATGGACAGCTGCAAAAGAAAGAGCTGTGACCTAAGCGACATTGACCTGATCATGAACCTATCTTGGCATGTAAGGGGTTCCCTGACCCTGTTCTTGCCGTGACCGTAATGACCAATACGTGCGTTATGTCCGTATTCTTCCCCGCCCAGTGGATGGTCCCTACGATGAACCGGACGGCATGGTGATCTGCATCACGCCAAAGAAAGGAAATCTCATCATGAAGCTTAATCGCCCAATGAAGCGCCATTCAGCTTTGGTGGCTGTCGCAGCAGTCTCGGCGCTGGCCCTCTCCGCCTGCGGCGACAGTGGCTCGGAGACCGCAGAGGGCGGGATCGACCGCCTGAACATCGTTGTACCGGCAGACCCGGGCGGCGGTTGGGACCAGACCGGCCGCGCCATCCAGAACGACCTGGAAGAGAACGAGCTCGTTGGCAGCGCTTCAGTGGAAAACGTTGGCGGCGCTGGCGGCACTAATGGCCTGACCCGTCTGGCGACCGAGCAGGACCCCAACACGCTGATGGTGATGGGCTATGTGATGGTCGGTGCGGTGGAGACCAACGCTGCCGAAACCCGGATCGAGGACACCACGCCGATCGCGCGGCTCACCGACGAGCCACTGATCGTGGTCGTACCCGCCGACTCGCCGTACCAGACCATCGAGGACCTCGTCACCGACATCGAAGAGAACGGCCAGGCAGTCTCAATCACCGGCGGCTCCGCCGGCGGCGCCGACCACATTCTTGCAGGCATGATCCTTGAGGCCGAAGGCGTAGCTCCCGACAAGCTGAACTACATCCCGTACTCTGGCGGCGGCGAATCGCTGGCTGCCCTCCTGGGTAACCAGGTATCGGCGGGCATCTCCGGTGTCGGCGAGTACGCCGAGCAGGTCAAGGCAGGCACGGTGCGTGCCCTCGCAGTATCCGGCGAGGAACCAGCAGGCCAGGTGCCTGAGGTGGAAACCCTGACCGACCAGGGCATCGATGTGGTCCTGACCAACTGGCGCGGCGTCGTCGCCCCGGGCTCCATCGACGAGGAGCAGGCTGCAGCCCTGACCGAACTGATCACTGAACTGCACGAGACGGAATCGTGGCAGGAAACCCTCACCGAGAACAACTGGGCGGATGCCTTCCTCACCGGCGAGGATTTCGCCACCTTCCTCGACGAGGACATCGCAACGGTCAAGACGACCCTGACAGACATCGGTCTGCTGTAGCAGCCATGAGTACCCACCCACCAGAGGCACAGGCCAGCGGCGCACGGACCGCCGCTGGCCGGCCCATCGGAGAAATTATCTTCGCCGCGGGGATCCTGAGTCTCGGCATTCTCGGTTTCGTGGCCGGCGCCGATATCCGGACGCCGCCGTCAGCAACTGGGATTGGCCCGCGGGAGTTCCCGTTCATTGTGTCCGGTCTGCTCGTGGTCCTCGGGGCCGCGATCATCGTCCAGTTGCTGCGGGGCCACCGCGGCGCTCCCGAAGAGGGCGAGGATGTTGACCTCAACGTGAAGACCGACTGGCTGACCGTCGCCAAACTGGTCGGGTTCGTGGCGCTGCACATCCTGCTCATCGTCCCCGCGGGCTGGCCCGTTGCTGCCGCCGTGCTCTTTTTCGGTGCCAGCTGGACGCTCGGCGCCCTGTCCTGGTGGAAGAACGCGGTCATCGCCATCGTGATGGCCCTGGTGCTGCAGTTTGTGTTTGCCGGCCTGTTGGGCGTTTCCCTCCCCGCCGGATTCCTCCTGGAAGGGGTTGAGATCTTCAATGGATAACTTCATGGCCCTCATGGAGGGTTTCTCGGTTGCCATGCAGCCGATGTACCTCTTGTTCGCACTGGGCGGAGTGCTGGTCGGAACAGCCGTAGGTGTGCTGCCGGGCATCGGCCCGGCCATGGCCATCGCGCTGCTGATGCCCATCACCTACAGCCTCGACCCGACGGCGGCGATCATTGTGTTCGCCGGCATCTATTACGGCGGCATGTACGGCGGTTCTACCACGTCCATCCTGCTGAACACACCCGGTGAATCGGCGTCGGTGGTCACGGCCCTCGAGGGTAACAAGATGGCCAAGGCGGGCCGCGGAGCGGCGGCTCTGGCCACGGCGGCTCTCGGTTCGTTCGTCGCTGGCACCATCGCCACGGTCCTGCTGACCTTCCTCGCCCCGATGCTCGCCGAATTCGCCGTGCAGATCGGCCCGGTCGAGTATGTGGCGCTGATGGTTGTCGCCTTCCTCACCGTCGGGGCGCTTCTGGGCGCGTCCGTGCTGCGGGGACTGGCGTCCCTCTGCATCGGGCTGTTTCTCGCGTTCGTGGGTGTTGATGCACTGACAGCGCAGCAGCGCTACACGTTCGGAAGCCCGTTCCTCGCGGACGGCATCGACGTCGTGCTGGTGGCTGTGGCCCTGTTTGCAATGGGCGAGGCGCTGTACATCGCGTCGCGGATGCGTCACGGATCAGTGGCGGTCATCCCGGTGAGCGGCAACTGGCGCAAGTGGATGAAGCGCGAAGACTGGCGCCGGTCCTGGAAGCCTTGGCTGCGCGGCACGTTTATCGGATTCCCGATCGGCACCATTCCAGCTGGCGGTGCTGACGTTGCCACCTTCGTCTCCTACGCGACTGAACGCAAGCTCGCCAAAGGTGAGAACAAGGCGCAGTTTGGCAAGGGAGCCATCGAGGGTGTTGCAGGTCCGGAATCGGCCAACAACGCCGCCGCTGCAGGCGTGCTGGTGCCCTTGCTGACACTGGGTATCCCCACCACCGCGACGGCGGCGATCATGCTGGTCGCCTTCCAGCGGTACCAGATCCAGCCCGGTCCGCTGCTGTTCGAGGTGGAAGGGGCCCTGGTCTGGGCGCTGATTGCCAGCCTGTACGTCGGCAACCTGATGTTGTTGGTCCTGAACCTGCCGCTGGTGGGATTGTGGGTGAAGATCCTTCAGATCCCGCGCCCCTACCTGTATGCGGGCATCCTGGTCTTCGCAGCCCTCGGCGCGTTCTCGATCAACTTCACACCGGTGGATGTGTGGATACTGCTGATCATCGGTCTTCTCGGGTTCTTCATGCGCCGGTATGGGTATCCGATTGCACCAATGGTGGTGGGGCTGATCCTCGGTCCCATCTTCGAGGATCAGCTCCGCCGGTCCATGGCCATCTCGCAGGGAGACCCCACGGCACTGATCACGTCACCGATCGCCGCGGTGATCTACGCAACCCTTGCGTTGATCTTCGTACTCTCGTTCTGGATGAAGAAGCGTCAGAAGGCAATGGAGGCCTCCCTCGACAGCACGTCAATGAGTGCCGGCGGGGGAGACCAGACCCGCGCCTAGGCGTCGTGGTCGGTTTCCAGGATCTTTGCCAGGGATTCGAGGGCCTCCTCGGCGCCGTCGCCGTCGGCACGAAGCACGACGACGTCGCCGTGGGAGGCCCCGAGGCCCATCAGGGACAGGATGCTCGATGCATCCATCGCGTCCTCGGCCGGTTCGCCGTCCAGGGAAATGGTGACCTCCAGGGGGAATTCACCTGCCGCCTCGGCGAAGATGGCTGCGGGGCGAGCATGCAGGCCCACCCGGCTTGCGACTGTGGCTTTGCGTTCTGACATAGAGTTCCTCCTTGGTTGGGGCACTTACTGGCCCAGGGTTTCCAGAATTGGGAGCCGTTCACGGACCATACTGCGTCCCTGTTCGGCGGTGGTGGCGGCGAGGGCCAGGGCAGCAAGCTCCTGGGCTTCATGGCGGGTCACGGAGGCCAGCACCGCTGCGACGGTGGGCAGTGCCCTCGCTGACATGGAGAGGGTCTGAACCCCCAATCCGACCAGGACGACGGCGAGGGCCGGATCCGCTGCCGCCTCACCGCACACGCCCACCGGTTTCTCGGTGGTGGTACTGGCGGCGGCCGCCTCGGCGCCCGCAACTGTGTGTTTAACCAGCTGCAGGACGGCCGGCTGCCAGGAATCGTTCAGCACGGCGAGCTGACCCAGCTGGCGGTCGGCCGCCATGGTGTACTGGGTGAGGTCATTGGTTCCCAGCGAGGCAAACCCGACGTGTTGCAGGATGGCTTCACTGGTCAGCGCGGCTGACGGCACCTCGACCATGACCCCGGGGCGGTTCAACCCTTCAGCGAGGCACATCTCCCCGAACGCCTGGGCCTCGGCCGCCGTCGAGATCATCGGTGCCATCACCCACACTTCGGCCTCTGACTCGGCAGCTGCCCGGGCGATCGCTTTCAGTTGGCGTGTGAGCACACCGGGGCTGACCGATCCGGTCCGGTAGCCCCGGACGCCGAGCGCGGGATTGGGTTCCGTTGCGTCGGTGAGGAAGGGCAGCGGCTTGTCAGCGCCGGCGTCAAGCGTCCTGACCACCACCTTGCTGCCGGGAAACGCGTCGAAAACCTCGCGGTAGGCTGCTGCCTGCTCATCGGGACCAGGTTCGGTCTCCCGGTCCAGGAAGCAGAACTCGGTACGAAGCAGGCCGACACCTTCGGCGCCGGCCGCGGCCGCCGCACGGGCATCCTTGCCGGAACCCACGTTCGCCAGCAGCGGCACAAGGTGCCCATCTGCTGTCGCACCGGTGCCGTTGAACGTACCCAGGGCAGCCGACTGCTCCACCCATTTGGCTGCGAGGGCACGCTCCTCGTCGCCGGGCCCGGTGATGATGCTGCCCGCCGCGCCGTCCACATAAACCTCGGTCCCGGCCTCGATGGCCTCAACACCCGGGGCAGCGACAACCGCCGGCAGCCCCAGCGCACGGGCGAGGATGGCCGTGTGCGACTGCGGGCCACCACTGCTGGTGATCAGCCCCAGCACCTTCGTCGCGTCGAGCGTTGCGGTATCTGCCGGGGCGAGATCCTCTGCGGCGAGAATGAACGGAACGTCTGACGTGGGGATGCCGGGGGCCGGAAGGCCACGGAGCTCGGCCACCAGCCGGGCCCGGACGTCGTGGACGTCCTGGGTGCGTTCAGCCATATACCCGCCGAGACTGAGCAGCATTTCGGCGACGGCCGAACCGGCCTCCCAGACTGCCCGCTCCGCTGTGGTGCCCGCGATGATGAGCTTGGTGGCCGACTTCAGCAACATGGGGTCAGCCGCCATCATGGCGGTTGCCTCGAGCACAGCGCTTGCGTCTTTCGATGCGGCGTCGGCGCGGCGCTTCAACTCGGCCTGAACCGCTTTGGACGCAGCCTTCAGACGAACCGTCTCGGCTTCGGCAGTGGTGTCCGACCCCCAGGTTTCGCCCTGCAGCGGCTCCCGGGCACTGCCCGGCATCTGCAGGACAGGCCCGATCACGCGGCCGGGGCTAACCCCGACTCCGGTAAGTTTCGTCATTGAAAGACCCTCCCGGGTTCGGTTAGGCGGCGACCGTCTCGGCGACAGTAGTGTCTTCGGTCTTCCGCGTGGCGAAGCGTTTCAGAGCTACCACCGTGAGCGCCGAGATGATCATGCCCACAATGATTGCCACCACAAACATAGCGACATTCCCGATGGCAAAGAAGACGAAGATACCGCCGTGGGGTGCCTGTGAGGTGACTCCTGTACCCATCACGATTGCTCCGGTGACCGCCGACCCGAGCATGCTGGCGGGGATCACGCGGAGTGGGTCTGCCGCTGCAAAGGGAATCGCGCCTTCGGAAATGAACGCTGCACCCAGTAGCCAGGCAGCCTTCCCATTCTCCCGCTCGGCCACCGAGAAGCGACGGCGGTCCAGCACGGTGGCCAGTGCCATGGCGAGCGGTGGGACCATTCCTGCGGCCATGACAGCCGCCATGATCTGCCACGGTGCCTGGTTGGCCACAGCCCCGGCGCCCAGTCCGGCGACGGCGAAGGAGTAGGCGACCTTGTTGATCGGTCCACCGAGGTCGATGGCCATCATCAGGCCGAGGATCGCTCCCAAGAGGACTGCGGCCGCGCCGGTCATGCCTGAGAGCCAGTCATTTAGGGCGGTGGTCAGGGAGGCGATTGGCCCGCCGAGGACGAGGATCATCAGACCTGAGGCTGCAATGGACGCCAGCAGGGGGATGATGACGACGGGCATCAGGCTGCGGAGCCAGCGTGGCACGTTGATCCGGCCGATCATCATGGCGAAGTAACCTGCCAGCAGGCCGCCGACGATACCGCCGAGGAACCCGGCTCCCATGAACCCTGCAACGGCACCGGCGACGAAGCCCGGGGCGATGCCCGGCCGGTCAGCCAGCGCGTACGCGATGTAACCGGCGAGTGCGGGTATGAGGAAGCCCATCGACAGGCCTCCGATTTTGAAGAAGACCGCACCGAGGAAGACGAGGAGGCCCTCCGGCGGCAGATTGAGCAGTGTGTACTGGGTCAGCATTGCATCGGCGTTGCCGACGCCGTCGGCGTTCGACAGGGCGATTTCGTAGCCGGCGAGCAGGAAGCCCAGGGCGATCAGGAGACCGCCGCCCGCAACAAACGGAATCATGTAGCTGACACCGGTGAGCAGTGCGCGCTTGAGCTGGCGTCCGATGCCTTCGCCGCCCTCGTCGGTCTGCTGCGACTGCGAGTCGGTGGTCCCCTGGACGCGCCGTGCGTTCGGGTTGTCCGCGGCAGCCAGTGCCTCGTCGACCATCATGCCTGGCTCGTCGATGCCCCGTTTGACGGGGGACGTGATGACGGGCTTCCCGGCGAAACGGTGCCGGTCACGGACGTCGACGTCGACGGCGAAAATCACGGCGTCGGCCGCGGCGATCACGTCTGCCGGTAGGGGAGTAGCGCCCGAGGAGCCCTGGGTTTCGACCTGGAGGTCCACCCCGCGTTCCTTGGCAGCGGCAACCAGGGAATCGGCTGCCATGTAGGTGTGCGCGATGCCGGTGGGGCAAGCGGTGACAGCGACGATCCGGCGGGGCTTCGGGGCAGTGTGCCCGTTTCCCGCGGCGGCGGGTTCACCCGCACCGGACGGGGTAGGAGCCGCCTGGCTGCTTTGCCGTGGACCGGCGTCCAAAGCTCCCTGGACGAGGTCCACTACGTCCTGTTCAGTGGCCGCCGAACGCAGCGCTGCTGTGAAGTCCTTCTTGATGAGGGAGCGGGCCAGTTTCGAGAGCAGCTTCAGGTGCTCCTGGTCCGCGCCGTCCGGTGCCGCAATGAAGAAGATCAGGTCCGCGGGACCGTCCTTGGCTCCGAAATCCACTGCGGGGTTCAACCGGGCCATCGCGAGCGTTGGCTCGGTGACCGAGGTGGACCGGCAGTGCGGGATGGCGATGCCGCCCGGAATGCCGGTGGCGGTCTTCTCCTCCCGGGCAAGGGCGTCCGCGTAGAGGCCGTCCGCGCCGGTCGCCCGGCCAGTGGCGGCAACCTGGTCGGCGAGCCGGCGGATCACCTGCGAACGGTCAGAGCCCAGGTCCTGATCCAGTGTGACGAGCTCGGTTGTAATCAGCTGTGCCATTGATCTTCCTCCTTTGGAAGTGGTGCATCGAGCGGGGTGTGGGTAGAAGTGGTGGTGTGTGGAAGGCGTTGGGTAACGACGGCACCCGGTGTGGTCTGGTGCAGTGCTGGAACCGTCGAGCCGGGCAGCGCGGCAGCCGCGGATCCGTGGGCGACCGCCTGTTTCAGACAGTCCTCGGGGGACTGGCCGGCGGTGTGCGCCAGCAGGTACCCGGCGAGGGCTGAATCGCCGGCGCCAACGGTGGACCGGGCGGCGACCGGCGGGTGCGCCGCCTGCCACGATTCAGTGCCGGTGACCAGGAGTGCTCCTCGGGCTCCGAGGGTGGCGAGGACAGCGCCGACGCCGGTACCGACCAGCGCTGTGGCAGCGGCAGCTGCCAGGGCGGGATCTGCCTCAAGCGCTTCGCCGTCGGCAACGCCGCTCAGCTCGGCGAGCTCCTCGGCGTTGGGTTTCAGCAGATCCGGGGTGATCCCGGTGGCCAGGCTATCGGTGAGCGGTGCACCTGAGGAGTCGACGGCGATCAGCGGGGAGCGGTCGCCGTAACGGGTGCGCACGGTGTCGATCACTGTGGCGTAGAAAGTACTCGGAACCCCTGGTGGGAGGGACCCGGCAAGCACTAGCCAGGAGGCCCCCGCACTCTCGGTCACCACCATTTCCAGAAGGTCGTCGAGCTGGGTGGGCGTGAGGTGCGGCCCGGGTTCGTTGACCTTTGTTGTGGTTCCGTCGGGCTCGGTCAGGGTGATGTTGCTGCGCAGGGGGGTTCCGATCGGAAGGCTGCGGAAGGGCACACCCGCCGTCCGGAGTCCGGCGAGCACCGGGTCATCGGGGTCGCCCGGAAGCACTGCGGTCGAGGCTACGCCGGAGACCGTCAAGGCGCGGCACACATTGACGCCCTTCCCTCCGGATTCCTGGTGGGCAGCGGTAGCGCGCTGCACCTCGCCGCGGGTGAGGATCTGGGACAGCTCGACTGTCCGGTCGAGGCTTGGATTGACCGTCAGGGTGATGATCATGCGACCACCACCTCAACGTCGGAGTCGGCCAGTGCTGCAGCTAAGGCGGGCGGCGGCTCCTGGTCGGTGACCAGCGTGTCAATGTCGGTCAGCGACGCGAAGCCGACCAGCGTTTCCTGTTCCAGCTTCGACGCATCCACTACGGCAATGACGCGGCGGGCGGACCGGACGATCGCCGTCTTGACTGACGCCTCATCCGGGTCTGGTGTGCTGAGCCCGAAGGTGGAGTGAACACCGTTGGCTCCGATGAAGGCGATGTCGGGGCGGTAACCGTTGAACCGGTCGATCGTGTGGCTTCCGACGGCGGCGCTGGTCAGTCCGCGGACGCGTCCACCGACGAGTTCCAGGTGCAGGGACGAGGCTGCGATCGCGTACGCGATGGGTACGGCGTGCGTGATGACCACCAGGTCATCACGGGTCTCGTGGGCCAGCAGCTCGGCGAGGTGCCCGGTGGTGGTGCCGGCGTCGAGCACGATTGACCCGGCGTCCGGGATCATCGCGAGGGCGGCCTTGGCGATCCTCGCTTTTTCTGGTTGGTGCTGGCTTTCCCGGCTGTTCAGGCTCAGCTCGCTGGTGCTGTTGTTCCCACCGCTCACCGCCCCGCCGTGGACGCGGCGCAGTACTCCCGCATCCTCAAGGAGGGCGAGGTCCCGTCTGACAGTTTCCTTGGTGATATTGAAGCGTTCCGAGAGTTCGGTGACACTGACCCGTCCCTCGTCGACCACGAGGGTGGCGATCCTGCTGTGGCGTTCTTCGGCGAACACTGCGGCCTCCTTGCGGTGGTGACTACCATCACAGTAAATGTCTGATTTAGTGACTATATCTGTGTTTATGTTTGGTTGTCAACGGTTTGCAGTAAAACAAAAAGCGCCACCCCCCAACTGGTGGGAGGTGGCGCGGAGTAGGTGTGGCGTGGGGGCTAGATGCCGCCGTCTCGTGTCTCGTTGCGGGTGACGGTCTCGCCAGTGTGTGGGTCCTGAACGGATCGGGACTCGGAGACCCGCCGCTGGCTGCGCGGCGCGTTCATGACCAGTGAAATGATCAGGCCGAGCACTCCTACGCCCATCAGGATGTAGCCCACCAGGGCGAGGTCGACGAAGTCAACGCCATCCGCGACAGCGAAAGCGAGAATTGCACCCAGTGCAATAAGGACGATTGAAGAACCGATTCTCATTTTGTCTACTACTCCTTCGATATAACGCGGACGGCGGCCGAAAATGGCCAGCGGGCGTATCCGGTGATCCACCCGGTAGATCAGTGTGACGTAGTCGACAGCTTACTGCGCTTCCGGTTTATGGCCGTTAACTGGGAAGTTTTGGGGGGGCGCGCCGCGGCTACCAAAATGGCTAAGTGTTATCAAATCAATACCGGCGTGGCCTATTGAAAAACCCAACGACGGGGGTTTAATGAACTCAGCATCGCTTTAATTGAAAGCTAAGTAAGCTGATGAAGTAGGATGGTTGAAAGCTTGTGTGGGGACATCCTGCATTACAGCACTTTTGTTATACGTATCACTCGTAGACAAGACTCAATTATAAGGAGTACTCCATGGGTTTCTTCGCATTCCTTCTTCTAGGCCTCATCGCTGGCGCAATCGCCAAGCTCATCCTTCCCGGAAAGCAGGCCGGTGGCTGGATCATCACCCTCATCCTGGGTGTAATCGGCGCCATCCTCGGTGGCTGGATCGGCCAGCTGCTGTTCAATGCTGATGTTGACGAGTTCTTCTCGCTCTCATCATGGCTGCTCGCTATCGGCGGCTCGCTGATCGTGCTCGTTGTCTACGGTGCCATCACCGGCCGCAACAACAAGTCACGCGCCTAATTTCAGACGTGCAACAAACGCCGTCGGGGCAACCCGGCGGCGTTTTTTGTGCAGTTTTCCGTACGGCGCATCGACTGCGCGCAACTGAAGGATCCAGTAAATGAAACTGCCCAACCTTAATCCTGCGTCGAAGCTGGCCAACGATGCCCTCTACGACAAGCAGGGAAAGCCCAAGCCGGGTATCCAGCGGACCATTGAACGGGCCATCGAGGTGCAGCGTCCGCTGGTCCTGGCGAATCTTCGCCGCATGTACGCCAAGAACCCGGATGCCACCGCCGAGGAGATCAGCTCCGCCCTGGAGCGCAGCTACCTCGCGGTGATTACTGTCACCGGAGCGGGGGTGGGTGCGACGGCCGTCGTGCCTGCCATCGGCACTATTGCGTCGCTGGGTCTATCGGCAGCAGCCACCGTTGGATTCCTCGAAGCCACTGCTCTGTATGCGCAATCCATCGCGGAGCTCCACGGAGTGCAGACCGATGATCCGGAGCGGGCGCGGACCCTCGTGATGGCCGTTCTGATGGGCGAGGAGGGCAATGCCCTGATCCAGTCAGTGCTGCGCGGTTCGGGAGGTGGCGCTACCGAGCATTGGGGCACCGTGGTGGGGAGCTCGGTGTCATCGCCGATCGTGCGAACCATTGGGAACAGCATCAGGAAGCGGTTTGTCCGGAAGATGCTGGCCAAGCAGGGCGGCGCCCTTTTGGGTCGAGCGCTCCCCTTCGGAGTGGGCGCTGTGGTCGGGGGTGCCGGAAACCACATGATGGGCCGCGCCGTCGTTGCCGCCACTGCCCAGGCTTTCGGTCCGGCGCCGAGCGTGGCGCCGGGTCAGCTGGTCAAGGACCTCGATCGCTGACCTCTTGTCGCCCGTCGTTCCGGTGGACGCGCTCGCTGATCGGGCGCGACCGCCGGAATCGGGTGCGGCTGACCGCGGGACGTTCCTACAGTGAGGAGTCAGGGTTGGTCGGCGGGTAGCTCGGCATGTTCATAGTGCCCGGCCCGGCATTGCCCGGGCCCGCGTTGCCCGCGCGGCGGACAAGTTCGCCGGTGTTCTCGGCGGTCCGGATCGATGCGATCAAGGATTCGAGGCCCACCCGCGCCAGCACCAGGTAGAGAAGCCCGAAGAGCGGTCCGAGGACCAGCATCACGAGCAGTCCGAACAGCGCGCTTTGCTGGAAGCTGACCACGACGAACAGCAGGTAGGTGATCGCGATGATGACCATGACCAGCAGGTACACGATCTTTGCGATGCTGGGTGCGATAAAACTGTTGAAGGAAAAATCGAATAAAGCTTTCATGGTCCCCATATTCCTTGTAGCGAATTGATTGACTGAGTGTACAGCCGGGGTCGGTTCGCTACTACCGTTATGGGAACTAAGGATCAGCCGAAGACTGCGTGGGCAACAGAGAAGATCAGCAACCCGGCCAGGGAGCCGACCACGGTGCCGTTGATCCTGATGAACTGCAGGTCCTTTCCGATCTGCAGTTCGATCTTCCTTGACGTTTCCACCGCATCCCACCGGCCAACCGTCTCAGTGATGATCGCCGCGATGTCGCTGCGGTAGGTGCGCACCAGATAGCCCGCCGCGTCGGCAATCCACCGGTTGATCTTCCCTGCGAGTTCCTCGTCGGTGGCCATCCGGTGCCCGAAGTCCCTGACCGCCGCCTTGAAGTTCCGGGTTAGCTCACTGTCCGGATCATCCACCGCTTCCAGCAGTGCCTTCTTGATGGTCGCCCAGGTGCTCGCCGCCAGGTCACGCACCTGTGGGTCCCCCAGTACCTGGGCCTTGATGCCCTCGGCCTTGGCGATGACCACCGGATCGTGCTGGAGATCTTGCGCCAGATCCTTGAGGTACTTGTCGAGGGCGAGCCGCACGTCGTGGTGGGGGTTGGTCTGGACAGCCCGCATGAACTTGGTGATCTCGACGTAGACCTTGTCGCCCACCAGCCCATCGACGAACTGGGGCACCCAGGTGGGTGAGCGCTGGGAGACCAGTCCTGAGACCAGGTCGTAGTTGCTGTCCACCCACTCGGCAGCGCGGTCCACCAGCAGATCCACGAGCTGGTGGTGATGGCCGTCGTTGAAGATCCGCTCGGCAATCTTCCCTGCCGGCGGTCCCCACGGCGGTGTCAGCAGGTGCTTGCGCACCATGGACTCGATGACCGATTGGACGGCGTCGTCGTCGAGAACCGTAAACACCGCACGGATGGCCGCGGCGCCCTCCACCGCCACCCGTTCAGCGCCTTCGGGGGTGGCCAGCCAGGCGCCCGCCTTTTGCGCGACACCTACTGAGGCGAGCTTCTGCTGCACCACCGCTTCGGAGAGGAAGTTCTCCTCGACGAACTGGCCCAGAGAGGCCCCGATCTGGTCCTTTTTTCGGGGAATGATCGCTGTGTGGGGGATCTTGATGCCCATCGGATGCTTGAACAGCGCGGTCACCGCAAACCAGTCGGCCAGGGCTCCCACCATCCCGCCCTCCGCGGCGGCCCGGACGTACTGCAGCCAGGGGTACTCGTCCGGCAGGGCGAACGCGACAACAAAGATCACCGCCATGGCACCAAGCAGCCCGGTGGCCACCACTTTCATGCGCCGGAGTCCGGCCGCCCGTTCTGCGTCAGTGCCGGCTAGGTGAGAGCTCAAGGATCCTCCGGAGGTCGCGGCGCACCAGCTGTGCATCCGTCTGAGTCAGTAAAGCAGCGTTTGATGGCGTAAGTCACGCCGGACGGACCGATTTCGCGTAGCGTGTAAGTAGCTGCTGGTTGCTGACGGGAGGGGACATGCAACAGACAATATTCGCTCACCGCGGGGCCAGCCATCAGTTCGCCGAGCACACCCGGGCGGCCTATCTGCAGGCGCTCGCGGAGGGTGCCGATGGCGTTGAATGCGACGTTCATATGACGCGCGATGAGGAACTGGTGTGCATCCACGACTCGACCCTTGACCGAACATCGAATGGCACCGGCGACGTCGCCGATCACACCCTCCGCGAACTCAGGGACCTCGATTTCTCGTCCTGGAAGGGCGCCGGGATACCCGTTGAGTTTGGCGGTGTGGCCGATCAGTTTCTCTCACTCGGCGACCTGTTGCGCCTGCTGTTATCTGCCGGGCGGGAAGTGCTGCTGGCCATTGAGCTCAAACACCCCAGCCCCTACGGGCTGAAACTTGAGGAAAAGCTGGTCACTTTCCTCATGCAGCAGGGCTGGGACCCGGAGAGCTCCACCCTCGCGAACGTGTCGATCAGCTTCATGAGCTTCAACCCGGACTCGGTCAAACACCTGCTCGAAAAGGTTCCGGCCCACACGGTCTGCCAGTTGGTCTCCGACGTGCGCCCGGCAGAACTGCGGGCCGAGCTGCACTTGGGGGTGCTGACAGCTGCTGCGGTGATCGGTCTGCTGCGCCGGGCACTCAACGACGGCGAGCAGAACATCGACTCCCATGCGGCAGGCATGGCCGGACCTGGCCTCGACTACGTGGTGGCGCATCCGGCGCGGGTTGCCCGCTGGATTGCCGAGGGAATCCGCCTCCGCGTGTGGACGGTGGACGAGCCCGACGACGTCGAGCTGATGCGAAGCCTCGGAGTGCACGAGATCACCACCAACCGGCCCGCCTTTGTCCGGGCGCAGCTGACCCGATCCACGCCAGGCAGTTAGGTCTGCGCCACCGCGGGGGAGTGTGATTGAGTTGAAGCATGCACTCGCCGATTGAAGACTACGCACTCGTATCCGACATGCACACCGGTGCGCTGATCTCGAAGTCCGGGAGCGTCGACTGGTTGTGCTTTCCCCGGTTTGATTCCGATTCGGTGTTCGCCGCCCTGTTGGGCGAGGAGGATCACGGCCGCTGGCTTCTCGCCCCGGCGCCGGGGGCCGGCACAGCCGAGGTGGTTCAGTGGCACTACGTCGACTCGACCTTCGTGCTGGTTACCCGCTGGCATACCGATGCAGGAGAGGTGGAGGTAACCGACTTCATGCCGATCGGCGACCGCCGGGCGTCCCTGGTGCGGCGGGTCAAGGGACTGAGCGGCAATGTGCCGATGCGCCAGGAGCTGGTAGTGCGGTTCGGCTACGGCACGATCCTCCCGTGGGTCAGGCGGCACACCGACGACGGCGGCCAGGCCATCTCCGCGATCGCCGGTCCCGACGCCCTGGCACTTCGCGGTGAACAGCTTCCCCACGCCTCCCACCGCCGGCACGAAGGGGAATTCGTCGTCGCCGCCGGTGAAACCGTTGATCTCGAACTCGTCTGGTACCCCTCCTACCGGTTGATGCCCAAGCCGCTGGCCGTTGATACCGCACTGCGGGAAACGATCGATTACTGGTCCGGGTGGGCAGCGAGCTTCGAGCAGCAGGGCCAGTATGACCCGATCGTGAAGCGCTCCCTACTGGTGCTTCGCGCCCTGACGCACGAAGACACCGGCGGTATTGTCGCGGCCCCCACCACATCACTGCCCGAGCACTTCGGTGGTGCACGCAACTGGGACTATCGGTTCTGCTGGCTCCGTGACGCCGCACTGACCCTCGAGGCGATGATGACCCACGGGTATCAGGAGGAGGCGCTGGAATGGCGCAACTGGCTCCTCCGCGCGGTCGCCGGGGACCCCGAAGACCTGCAGATCATGTACGGCGTGGGCGGCGAGCGGGACCTGCCCGAAAAGACCCTTGACCACCTGCCCGGGTACGAATCGTCCACACCGGTGCGGGTGGGCAACGGTGCCGTTGACCAGTACCAGGCCGACGTCGTCGGCGAGGTGATGGTGGTACTGGAGAAGCTCCGCAACCGAGGGGTGGAGGAGGACAGCTTCTCCTGGCCGCTGCAGCGCGCGCTGCTGGGCTTCGCCGAGAACCACTTCGACGACCCCGATCACGGCATCTGGGAGATGCGTGGGGACCTGAAGTACTTCACCCATTCCCGGGTAATGATGTGGGCGGCGTTCGACCGTGGCGTCCGTGCGGTTCGTGAGCACGGGCTGGAGGGCCATGCCGAGCGCTGGGCCGAACTCCGCGACCGGTTGCGCGAAAACATCCTGGAGAAGGGGTTCGACCCGAGCATCAATTCGTTCACCCAGACGTACGGCAGCCCGGAGGTTGACGCGTCACTGCTGCAGCTCCCGCAGGTGGGGTTCCTCGACTACGACGACCCCCGGATGCTGGGGACCGTGGCCCGGCTGGAGAAGGACCTCGCCAACGAACACGGGCTTCTCCTCAGATACCGCACCGAGGCCGGCATGGACGGGCTGGAACCGGGGGAGCACCCCTTCCTGGCCTGTTCCTTCTGGCTTGTTGAACAGTACGCCCGGTCCGGCAGGATCGCGGACGCCAAGAAGCTGATGGACCAGCTCGTGGGGTACGCGAACAGCCTGGGGCTGCTCGCCGAGGAATACGATACGGGTAGCTCACGGATGGCGGGCAACTACCCGCAGGCGTTCTCGCACCTGGCGCTGGTGCGCGCCGCAGATGCTATCCACGGCGTGAACAGCGGCTCCCTCTAGCCTTCCCGGGTCACGCTCGAACCAAAAAAGTGCCGGGCCCGCAGACCTGCTGTCGCGAAACAGCTGATCTGCGGGCCCGGCACTGTTGTGCACCCTGGCTGGCGGGGTGGTTATGGCTGGATGATCACCTTGATGCAGCCATCCTGCTTCTTCTGGAACTTCTCGTAGGCGGCGGGCGCCTCGTCGATGCCGATCGTGTGGGTCATCAGGTCCATGACGCCCAACGGATCCGAGGGGTCCTCGACGATCGGCAGCAGCTCATCGGTCCAGTTGCGGACGTTGCACTGGCCCATGCGGGTCTGGATCTGCTTGTCGAACATGTTCAGCAGGGGCATCGGGCTGGCAGTTCCGCCGTAGACGCCGCTGAGGGAGATGGTTCCTCCGCGTCGGACCGAATCGATCGCCGCATGCAACACCGTGAGGCGGTCCACTCCAGCGGTCTCCATTGCCTTCTTCGCGAGCGCATCAGGCAGCAGGTTGACGGCGTTCTGGGCGAAGGCGCCCAGCGGGGAGTCGTGGGACTCCATGCCGACGGCGTCGACGACTGCGTCTGGCCCGCGGCCGTCAGTCATTTCCCGCAGCTCGTCGCCAATGTCCTTGGTGAAATCGAGCGTCTCAATGCCGTGGCGTTCGGCCATGGCGCGGCGCTCGGGAACGGGCTCAACAGCGATGACCCGCTGGCCGAAGTGCCGGCCGATCCGTGCGGCGAACTGCCCCACCGGGCCCAGACCGAAGACGGCGAGCGTGCCGCCGTCGGGAACGTCCGCGTACTTCACGCCCTGCCAGGCAGTAGGCAGGATGTCGGAGAGGTAGAGGTACCGCTCATCGGGGAGCTCGTGGCCTACCTTGACTGGTCCGTAGTCGGCGTGGGGGACACGCAGGAACTCAGCCTGGCCACCCGGCACCGAGCCGTAGAGCTCCGAGAAGCCAAGGAGGCTGGCGCCGGATCCCTGCGACCGGACCTGGGTGGTCTCGCACTGTGACTGGAGCCCGCGGACGCACATCCAGCAGTGACCACAGGAGATGTTGAAGGGGATAACCACCCGGTCGCCCGGCTTGAGATTTGTGACGGCACTGCCGACCTCCTGCACGATACCCATCGGTTCGTGTCCCAGAACGTCATTCTTGTTCATGTAGGGGGTGAGCACCTCGTACAGGTGCAGGTCGGACCCGCAGATTGCCGAGGAGGTGATGCGAACGATAGCGTCGGTGGGCTCCTGGATCACGGGATCCGGGACCTGTTCTACGCTGACGGTGCTACGGCCCTGCCATGTCACTGCCTTCATGATTCACGCTCCAATTTTGAATAGTAAGTACGCTGACTACCACCAGTATTGCCTTGTTTCGTCAGGATTGAAAGCCGAGTAGGTGAATCCCCAGGCCGCGCCCTACGCTGATTTGGTGAAATACCTGCAGTCGCCCGCGGTCCGGGTTGGCCTTTCGATCGCCGTCGCCACCGGTCTCTACGGCGTATCTTTCGGAGCACTGTCAGTGACTTCCGGATTCGATCTCTGGCAAACCATGGCGCTCAGTCTGCTGCTCTTCAGCGGCGGCTCCCAGTTCGCCTTCATCGGGGTCATCGGGGGCGGCGGAACGGGAGCGGCGGCGATGACCGCTGCGTCCCTGCTGGGCATCCGTAACGCGGTTTACGGGATGCAGATGAATGCGCTGGTGCGGCCTGTCGGCTGGCGGCGGTTCGTGGCCGCCCACGTCACCATTGATGAATCCGCTGCCACCGCGAGCGGCCAGACCGACCCCGTCGAGCGTCGCCTGGGGTTCTGGAGCGCGGGGATCGGCGTCTTCATCCTGTGGAACGTGTTCACGATGGTCGGGGCCCTGGTGGGTGGCGCGCTCGGTGACCCCGCACAGTGGGGCCTTGACGGGGCAGCGGTTGCGGCGTTCTTGGGTCTGCTCTGGCCGCGGCTCAAGGGTCGCGAGCCGGCGGCGATCGCTGTGGTCTGTGCCCTGGTCACGATCGTCGCGGTCCCCCTGGTGGCACCCGGGCTGCCCATCCTGATTGCGGCCGCGGTTGCCGGAGCCATCGGCTGGTTCGGTCACGGCCGGCCCACCGAGGGCCTTGAACCCGACATTGACCCCTACGCTGATGGAGGCGATCACCGATGAACCTGTGGCTCTGGATCCTGCTTGCCTGCGTCGTCGCCTTCCTCACCAAGCTCGCCGGCTACCTGGTTCCGGCGCGGTGGATGGACAACCCCCGGATGAACCGGGTCGCAGGAACGCTGACTATTGGACTCCTCGCGTCGCTGACAGCCGTGAACACGTTCGCCTCTGGCCAGGAACTGGCTCTCGACGCGCGGATCGTCGCCTTAGCAGCCGCGGCGGTGGCGCTGCTCCTGAGGGCACCGTTCCTGGTGGTGGTGCTTGCGGGAGCGGTGGGTGCCGCACTGGCCCGGCTGGCGGGGATGCCCTAAGCCCCCGGCTGGCCGTGGCTTGGCGGGTGCGGGAAGTAGCCGGTGTCAGAGCGCGACGACGGCGGCGGTCGCTTCGGCGATTGCCGCTTCCTCGTCGGTCGGAATCACCAGCACAGGGAACGCCGACTCCTCGGTGCTGATCTGGCGGGGTGCCCTGGACTTCTTCCGGTTCTCGGCGTCGTCCAGATGCAGGTTCAGTGCGCCCAGCCGTCCCACAACACGCTCCCGGAACTGCCAGGAGTTCTCGCCAATTCCCGCAGTGAATACCAGCGCCTGGGCGCCGCCGACTGCCACGTGGTAGCCGCCGATGTACTTGGCCAGCCGGTAGGAGGCGAGGTCCAGGGCCAACTCGGCCCGGGTGTCCCCGCTGGCTGCCGACTCGACCACTGAACGCATGTCGTTCTGCCCGGTCAGACCCTTGAGCCCCGCTTCACGGTTCAGGAGTTGATCCAGGTCCTCGGCCGAGTAGCCCTCGCGGCTGAGGAACAGCAGGATCGACGGATCGATGTCGCCGGAGCGGGTGCCCATCACCAGGCCCTCAAGCGGGGTGAACCCCATCGACGTGTCGATGCTGGCCCCGGCCTGCACCGCAGTGATTGAGGCGCCGTTCCCGAGGTGGGCGATGATCCCGGTGAACGTGGAGGGGGCGACTCCCAGTAGGGCGGCGGCATGGTCGGTGACGTACCCGATTGACGTGCCGTGGAACCCATACCGGCGGATCCCGAACCGGGTGTAGAGCTCGTCGGGGACGGCGTAGCGCCAAGCCTGCTCGGGGATGGTGCGGTGGAACGCCGTATCGAACACCGCAACCTGGGGCATGGTGGGCCATTTGGCGGTGATGGCCCTGATGCCCTGGACATTCGCCGGGTTGTGCAGGGGTGCAAGGGGGCTCAGGCGTTCGATCGCCCTGGTGATCTCGTTGTCCACCAGGACCGGCTCGCTGAACCGTTCACCGCCGTGGACCACCCGGTGCCCCACAGCGTCAATGGCTTGGCCCTGCAACGCCTGCTCGACGTCGTCGGTCACCCGGTCGAGCGCCTCCTGGTGGTCGGCGGGCCCCCCGTGGGTGGAATCACCGATCCGTTCCACGGTGCCGTCGGCCAGCCGTTCACCGGTCTCGGTGTCGCGCACTTGGTATTTCAATGATGATGAGCCCGAATTGATGACAAGAATGATCATGATGCCTCCTGCCAGAAACTCTACTGGAGGCTGCTGACGTGGTCCGGCGGCTGACAGCAGGCGACCGGGCACCTGTAAGCACCCATTTTCGATGTAGCTGGAGGCAAGTCGAGTAGCATCGGCGTATGGAAGCTACCGAGGTGGTGCGGCGGTACTGGTCTGCGGTGTGGAGCCGTGACTGGAACGCTGTTGGACGAACACTTGCCGACGACGTGGAGGTCTTCTGGCCCGTTACACGCGAAATCATCCGTGGCAGGGACAACCTTGTCGCGGTGAACTCAGAGCATCCAAACGGGTGGAGCATTGACGTGCTGAACGTTTACGACGCCGGCGGCGTCGTGGTGTCCGAGGTGCAGGTGCCTCAAGAGGACGTTGGCATCTTCCGTGTTGTCTCGATTTGGACCGTCGCCGAGGGCGTTATTACTTCCGGCCGCGAATACTGGACCCTCTACGGTGGGGAGGAAGGCCGCGACTGGCGGCGCAAATACAGCACAGTTGGCGACCTTCCCTCCTGAGATGCGCTTCCGTTAAGCCTCAGGCCGGCAATTCTCCCGGAGACTGCTCTCCTCCACCGCTGGCGTACGCTCACATGGCCGACAGTTCGCCGAGCACCGTGCCGTCTTCCGCCTGAAGGGTCATCACGCCTGCGCGGACCCGTCCGAGCGTGGCCTGGCCCAGCCACCCCTCGGCATCATCGCAGGTGGCGGTTGCGGCGGGGTCGGGAGTCAGGGTCACCGAGTCGGACTCCTCTCCGGGCTCCCAGGTCCCGGCTACCTCTCCACAGTCGTCACTGCCGGAGTACGACCTGTCCACCTGGATGGATAGGAACGGCGACGTCGGTGTCCTCTCCTCGGTCCAGTACCCGATCGGCAGGCCCTGCGGACCCACGCTGGAATCGGTGGAGCGGACCAGTTCGGTGCTCACCGATCCGTCGAAGTCATACAACGTCAGCGTATCCCCGTCGACGGCGACGGTGGACGCCAGCGAGACCGCAGACGGAAGGGCAGCACCATCGCACCCCATAAGGGTCTGCGGTCCCATGGTGGTGACCAGGTCATTGTCCTGGCCGAGGTCCCAGGTTCCCTGTACCCGGTTGCACCCGTCGGACGCGCTCCACGAGTTGTCCTGCACGAACGCAACATAGGGCTGCTCCAGGGTGTCGAAGGTTTCCTCAACGGTCCAGGTGCCGACGAGGCTGCCTGGCTGCAGGGGTTCCGGTGGTGGGCTGTCATCATCCACAGGCGACGAGGACGCGCACCCGCCGAGGGCCACACAGAGTCCAATTCCCAGTACTACTGCCGAACGTCGCCTGATCCTGCTCACGGTTCACGGTCCCATAAGGGATGTGGCCGGCTGCTCACCCGCAGTGGGTGAAACCTTGACGCGGACGTGGCCCGGATGCTGGTCGTTTTAGTGCACCTAGGCGGTCTCAGTTCTCCTGGTCGGTATCTTGTGCCTGGACCGCTGTGATTGCGACGGTATTGACGATGTCTTCGACGGTGCAGCCACGGGAGAGGTCATTGACCGGCTTCCGGAGCCCCTGCAGGACCGGTCCCACCGCAACCGCGCCGGCCGACTGCTGGACCGCCTTATAGGTGTTGTTGCCCGTGTTGAGGTCGGGGAAAATGAAGACGGTGGCCTGGCCGGCCACTGAGGAACCCGGCAACTTGGACTCGGCGACCGTCGCGTCGACGGCGGCGTCATACTGAATGGGTCCCTCCACCGGAAGGTCGGGCCGGCGTTCGCGCACCAGTTCGGTGGCACGGCGCACCTCGTCCACTGCACCCCCGGAGCCTGATTCACCGGTCGAGTAGGAGAGCATCGCCACCCGGGGGTTCACGCCGAACTGCTGGGCGGTCTCGGCCGATGCGATAGCGATATCGGCGAGCTGCTCGTCATTGGGGTCGGGGTTGACCGCGCAGTCGCCGTAGACCAGGACTCGGTCGCGCAGCAGCATCAGGAAGACCGAGGAGACAATTTTCACTCCCTCCTTGGTCTTCACGAACTCGAGCGCTGGGCGAATGGTGTTGGCGGTGGTGTGGGCTGCGCCGGACACCATGCCGTCCACTTTCCCGAGCTGGACCATCATGGTCCCGAAGTAGGCGCCTTCCAGCATGCGCTCGCGGGCGCTTTCGATGGAAACGCCCTTGTGGGAGCGAAGCCGCGTGTACTCGGCGGCAAATTCCTCCCGGAGCTCCGAGGTGGCCGGGTCAATCAGGGTCAGCCCGGTCAGGTCGATACCCTGCCCGGCCGCGAGTTCCCTGACCTTCGCCTCCGGCCCCAGGATGGTGAGGTCGCAGACGTCCCGCCGGTGCAGGATTTCGGCGGCCCGGAGGATCCTCGGGTCCTGCCCCTCGGGCAGGACAATGTGTCGACGCTGGGACCGTGCCCGTTCGATCAGGTCGTGGAGGAATCGCAGCGGGGTCATCGTCAGTGCCCGGGGCAACTCCAGCCGTTCAAGGAGTTCTGGCTCATCGACCTGCCGCGCCCAGGCGCCCAGGGCAGCGGCCGCCTTGCGCCGCAGCCCGGTGGCGATCTCGCCGCGCACCTCGCTGACCCGACGCGCGGCCGTGTACGTGTCGTCGTCGACAGCGAACACGGGGAACGGTGCCTGGGCGAGCAGGGAAAGGATCGTGGAGTCCGGGGCGAGGCCTCCGGTGAGGATCATCCCGGATGGGACCGGAAACTCGGCCGAGAAGGAGGACGCCAGGGTTGCCACCATGACGTCGGCACGGTCGCCGGGCACAATCACCAGGGCGCCGTCGGTGAGCTTGTGCAGGAAATTCCCCACGTTCATCGCGGCGACCTTGATCGACGCGACATCCCGTTCAAGGGTCGGGCTGCCGGCAATCTGACGGGCACCGAGCGCCCGCGCCACCTCGCCGACAGTGGGCCGGGAAATCTCGGCAAGTTCGGGAATCACGTAGACGGGACGCCCGGAACGCCCCGGCCGGACCTGTGCACTGATCTCGGCGACGGCGTCGTCGGCGGCCCGGTTCACCATCATCGCCAGCAGCGAGACCTGCGCGGCGTCCAGTTCCCTGCGGGCGACGTCGACGGCGTCGGCCGCCTCGGGGACCGACATTTCCTTCGCGTTCACCACCGCCAGCACCATGGCACCCAGGTTGTTCGCCAACCGGGCGTTGAGATCGAACTCAAGGGCGGCGTCGTGCCCGCTGAGATCGGTGCCCTCGACGATGATGACGTCGCAGTCACGGGCGATCTCGCTGTAGATGGCAACGCAGCGGGTATCGATTTCTTCGCGCTGCCCCTTGACCAGCAGCGCCCGCGCCTCGGCGCGCGTGAGGCCGCCGCGCGCACGGGATGCGGGCAGGTCGAAGGTGCGCTGCATCAGGTTGACCATCGGGTCCGCCGCCACGTCATCCCCCTCGACGATGGGTCGGAAGAATCCCACCCGGTCGGAGTGCCGGTGCAGCATGTCCGCCAACCCCAGTGAGATTAGTGACTTTCCTGAGCCTTCGGTCATGGCGCTGACGTATATTCCACGAGTCATTGACTCATCCTCCCAAACCACGGCGGCTGTAGCCATGACGGCGGGCACATCAGCGGGTTTTGTCTGCGGATGGAGTGTTCCCGGGATCCCCCGCGCACCTGTGACGGGTGATCCCGGGAGCTGGCCGACGATTCGTGCAGTTGTGGCGGGTTGAGAAGCGCTCACCCCGCCACATCTGTACCCGGGATCCCCAGACGACGGCGGCCCGTCCACCCCAACCCGCCAGGGCTGCACAAATTCTTCAGCAACCCCTTCCGCTCGGGCGTCACTATGCCAGACTTGGACCATGCTTGTAGCCTTCTCAGTTGCCCCGGCCGGACACGGCACCACCACAGGCGAAAACGCTGACGGTTCGGTCCACGATGCGGTGGCCGAAGCCGTGAAGATTGTCCGCGACTCGGGCCTGCCGAACCAGACCGACTCGATGTTCACCACCATCGAGGGCGACTGGGATGAGGTGATGGAGGTGATCAAACGGGCCACCGAGGCTGTCGGCAAGTACGGCAGCCGTGTCTCACTGGTCCTGAAAGCCGACATCCGGCCCGGCTATTCGGGTGAGCTCACCGGTAAGGTGGAACGCCTTGAGCAGGCAATTGACGAGATGGATGAGTACCAGGGCCATTCATGACTGGAAGGGCTGACCTATGACCGGATGGGCCGACGTCGAGCGCTACCTGGTGGACACAGTGGTCCACCCGGACGGCGCATTGGTCAACGCCGTTGAGGCGACAGCCCACGCGGGGATGCCAGCCATCGAAGTGACCCCCACCCAGGGGAAGTTCCTGATGCTGTTGGCGAAGATCGCCGGTGCCCGCCGGGTCCTCGAGATCGGTACCCTCGGCGGGTTCAGCACCATCTGGCTGGCCCGGGGGATTCCCGACGACGGCACTGTCGACACCTGCGAGTACGAGCAGGCCCACGCCGACGTCGCCCGCAGAAACCTTGACCTGGCGGGAGTGGGTAAGAAGGTCACCATCCACGTGGGTGCGGCGCTCGACACGCTGCCCACCCTGGCCGGGCCCTACGACCTGTTCTTCATCGACGCCGACAAGGTCAACAACCCGCGGTATCTCGACTGGGCCATCCGGCTCTCCCGGCCCGGCAGTGTCATTGTGCTCGACAACGTGGTGCGCGGGGGATCGGTCCTGGAGGCCCACGGGGATGAGGCGGTGCAGGGCACCCGTGGTGCGCTCGAACTGCTGGGCTTGCACCCCCAGCTGGAGGCGACGGCGCTGCAGACCGTGGGTTCCAAGGACTGGGACGGGTTGGCGTTGGCCGTGGTGGTAGCTGCCGCGCCCTAAACTGGACTGGTGAAATTTTCCATCCGCCGGGCGTCACCCGATGACGCCGAAGCGTACTCGCGCACGCACCTTCAGGGCCTGCACGAGACCTACGCCCAGATCATGCCACCGGCATTCCATCGCCATTACGACGCCGAACTTCCGGTCCTGATTGCCAAGCGACGTGAAGCTCTTGAGGCCGGCGCGGCGAGTTGGCTGGCATTCGACGAGGCGGGGGCAGCGGTGGGCATCGCGACCTCGGGGCCCGGCCGCGACGACGACCGCCCCGACTTTGAGTTGCACCACATCTACACCCTCGCCTCGACCCACGGCACCGGCCTGGGCCAGCAACTGCTGGACGCAGCGATCGAGGACCAGGCAGCGTACCTGTGGATATTGAACGGCAACCCCCGGGCTGAGCGCTTCTACCTCCGCAATGGGTTTGAACCCGATGGCACGTCTACCCTGTGCGGGCCCACCTGGCACCACCGCCCCATGTTCAGGATGCACCGGCAGCAACAGGTAACCGGCGGCCACGAACGGACAGCGGTGGTAGATTCACGGCAGTGACTGATGCACAGGTGGTTCCGGCTCCGGTGCGGCTAGCATGACAACCATGTCCCCGTTCACGATCCGGCCAAGCGCCTCCAACGAGGTGGAGGCCATGCTCCGCATGAAGAACCTCGCGTGGCGGCAAACCTATACCGGCCAGCTGAGCGACGCTGCGTTTGACCGGCTCGACGCGGAACTGCCCGCACAGGCGGCCCACTGGCAGGACAGTATCAGGCAGGGCGCCAAGCCTCCGCTGGTAGCGACCGATGCCCGCGGCGACATCGTCGGGGTCGCCGCTGGTGGGCCTGCGCGCGGCGACAACCCCCCGGCAGAGGTCGAGTTGTATATGGTCTATGTGCTGGCGGAGGCGCACGGCACCGGGCTAGGCCAGCAGTTGGTAAGCGGTGCTATCGGCGCAGCCCCGGCCTTCGTCTGGGTTTTGGAGAGCAACGCCCGGGCGATTGCGTTTTACCGGAAGCTCGGCTTCACCCCAGATGGAACCGCTGAACCCCTGTCAGACCAGTGGAATCACCAGCGCGAGCTGCGCATGGTCCGGGCAATGACGCCGTGACCGTGACTGTCCGCCGGGCGACCCCCGACGACGCCGGCGCCCTGGTGGAGCTGCATAACCGGACGTGGCGTGAGGCCTACGGCCACCTGGGCCCGCCCGAATTCTTCGACGCACGGGAAGCCCGCGCCGCCGCCGACGCCGCAGATCGTCGCCGGGAGCTCGAGGACGGCATTCCGTGGATGGTGGCGGTCGACGAGGATGACACGCTCGTCGGGTTGGCGCTCGCGGGCCCCAGCCGGGACACGGACCGGGACGGAACTGAGTTGTACTTCCTCTACGCGCTCCAGCGCTTCTACGGCCGTGGAGTGGGCCCGGCGCTGCTTGCCGAAACGCTCGGTGAGCAGGCGGCAAGCCTCTGGGTGCTGGAAGTGAACCACCGGGCTACCGCCTTCTACGTGAGGAACCGGTTCGTCGCCGACGGTGCCCGACGGAAGGTCAGGACCGAGGGATCCGACCTTCAGGAGATCAGGATGGTGCGTCACTAATGGGCAGGCAACGTGCGCCCCGCCCGGGCGCCTCGAGAGCGGCGGCTGAGAATGACACGGGACCGGTCGCCGGAATCTATGAGACGGACACCGGCACGTGCGAGCTGGAACCCGATCCGTTCAATCCCAACGGTTGGATCCTCAAGGTCAACGGGGTGCCGAGTTCCCACATCGATCTGAGCGACCCGCTGCGGCTCGACTTTGAGTACATGCGGTGGATTGCGGCACTCGTCGAATCCCGCCAGCGGGACCCCCTTCGGGGTGAGGGTGCTCCGCTGCGCGCACTGCACCTTGGCGGCGGCGCGTGCTCGCTGGCACGCTATCTGGCAGCGGCATTTCCCGAAGCGCGTCAGGTGGTGGTGGAGCTCGACGGAAAGCTCGCCGGGCTGGTGCGTGACTGGTTCGATCTGCCGCGGGCCCCCCTGGTGCGCATCAGAGTGGGGGAGGCGAGGGAAGTGACCGAGTCCCTTACCGCTGGTAGCCGGGACCTGATCATCCGTGACGTCTTTGCCGGCAGCACCACCCCGCGCCCCCTGACCACCCTCGAGTTCACCCAGCATGCCAGCCGGGTCCTGAGCGAGGGCGGCCTTTACCTGGTGAACTGCGGTGACTCGCCAGCCCTTGCCGGGGCACGCCGGGAGGCGGCCACGATCGGCGAGGTCTTCAAACACACAGCGATCATCGCCGACCCGGCGATGCTCAAAGGCCGGCGCTACGGGAACGTGATCATCGCGGGTAGCGACAGCCCGCTGGACCAGGACCCGGGTCTGGCACGGGTGCTGCTGGGCGGTGGTGTGCCTGCCCACGTCTGGGATGACACGCGGGTGCGGAAGTTCAGCAACGGAGCCCGGGTGATCCGCGACCAGTAGCCCGATCGGACGCTCAGGGGTCCTCAGTGCGTCGTGTGTCTGCCCAATAGACGGTCTTCGTAGGCGGTAGTGGCCTCCCGCAATGACGCAACCACGGCGGCGACCGCTGGCTGCCGGAGCGAATCAGGCCTCGCCACCAGCCAGTACGCGAGCCGCTCGGCAATCTGGTCGGGGAGCAGGCGGACAAGATCGAGGTGGCGGTCGGCCATGAAGCACGGCAGCAGACCGATTCCCGCGCCGGAACGGGTTGCCTCCACGTGGACAAAGACGTTAGTTGAACTGAGCGAATCCCTCATGGCCGGGAGCAGGCGGCGCGGAGTGTCGAGGCTGTCGACCTGCAGCATTGAATCGATGAAGTAGACCAACTGGTGCTCGGTGGCTTCAGCCACGGTCTGTGGCGTCCCCCAGTCGGCCAGGTAGTCGCGCGATGCATAGAGTCCCAGCATGTATTCACCCAGGCGGATGGCTTCCGCTCGATGCACCTGCGGCTCACCGACCACCACCTCTAGGTCGAGCCCGCTGCGGGTCTGCGATGCGCGGCGGGTTGCTGCAACGATCTCGATCGACAGTCGCGGGTGCAGCCGCCGCAACCGGGCAAAGGCTGGCGCGGCAATGTAGGCGCTGAACCCGTCGGTGGCGCTCATGCGGACGACGCCGGCAACGGCGGCCCCGTCGTCGTCCCCGTTGGTGAGTATCGACACCGCCGAGGCCACCCGTTCCGCAGCAGCGACCGCCCGGTGCCCCAACTCCGTGAGTTCCCACCCTCCGCTGGCCCGGACAAGCACATGGCCGCCGAGGCTCTTCTCCAGGGCCGCGATCCGACGGGAGACGGTCGTATGGTTCACCCCGAGGGCGTCGGCGGCGGTAGTGAAACGACCACTGTGCGAAACGGTGAGCAGGATCAGCAGGTCGTCAGGGTTCAGCGGGGTCATATCTGCATTTTTGCACCTCTCTGGTGCGATCTTGGTCATTGATCTGCATCAAATCTGCAGCAATACTCAATGAGGTTGTCCGTGGGGTGACGTCAGTCACAACATCACGCAGTATGCATCGTGTCACCGTCGACACAGAAGGAGAACGCCATGAGCGTCAATCAACGCTCCGCCCAGCCCGGGCCTCAAGGGTCCACCGGCCACGACCGAACCGACGAATCGGGCCTGAAGAAGGTTGTCGCCGCCTCAATGGTGGGAACCGTTGTCGAGTGGTACGAATTCTTTCTCTACGCCACGGCAGCGACCCTGGTATTCGCCGTCGTCTTCTTCCCCAACGCTGCCACCCCGCTGGACGGCATCATCGCCGCGTTCCTGACCTACGCCGTCGGCTTCATCGCCCGCCCGCTCGGCGGGATCTTCTTCGGCCAGATCGGGGACAAGCTCGGCCGCAAACACACCCTGCAGGTGACGATAATCCTGGTGGGTGTCGCCACCTTTCTGATGGGCTGCCTGCCGGGCTTCAACACCATCGGCTACTGGGCGCCCGCCCTGCTGGTGGTCCTGCGCTTCATCCAGGGATTCGCGGTCGGCGGTGAGTGGGGCGGAGCTGTCCTGCTGGTTGCCGAGCACAGCCCCAACAAGTCCCGCGGCTTCTGGGCCAGCTGGCCACAGGCGGCCGTGCCGGTGGGAAACCTGCTCGCCACGGTAGTGCTCCTGACCATGTCCTTCATTCTGCCGGAGGACGAATTCCTCGCCTGGGGCTGGCGCGTGGCGTTCTGGCTCTCGGCAGTCATCGTGGTGATTGGCTACTACATCCGGACCCACGTCAGCGAAGCCCCGATCTTCCTTGAGGCCCGCGAGCAGGTGGAGCGGGAGAAGTCGATCAACTACGGGGTCCTTGAGGTAGTGAAGAAATACCCCAAAGGAATCCTCGGAGCCATGGGCCTGCGGTTCGCCGAGAACATCCTGTACTACATCATCGTCAGCTTCTCGATTGTCTACCTCAAGACCGTCCACGAGTACGACACCAGCCAACTCCTCCTCGCGCTTCTGATCGCCCACGTGGTTCACTTCCTGGTGATCCCGCAGGTGGGCCGGTTGTCCGACCGGTTCGGCCGGAAACCTGTCTACCTGGCGGGAGCAATCCTTGGGGCGACGTGGGCGTTCTTCGCCTTCCCGATGTTCGACACCCAGAACCCCGTGATCATCATCCTGGCCGTCACCATCGGTCTGTGCTTCCACGCCCTGATGTACGCGGGCCAACCAGCGATCATGGCGGAAATGTTCCCCACCCGGATGCGGTACTCGGGCGTCTCCCTGGGTTACCAGGTGACGTCGATCATCGCCGGATCGATGGCGCCCATCATCGCGACCGCCATCCTGCAGGAGACCGGCTCCTGGGTGGGGGTTGCCCTGTACGTCCTCGGCGCCTGCGTGGTCACCGGAATCGCCGTCGTGACCCTGCGCGAAACCAGGGGTATCTCCCTGCGCGACGTCGACGCCGAAGACGCGCACCGGCATGGCCTCTCGGCACCCCAGGGCGCCAGCTGATGGTCGCCTCACGCCCGCAGCAACTGGGGGCATCGGGGAGCGCCAGCGGGCAGCCACTTGCCGGGCGCCGGGCGCTGGTGACCGGCGGTGCCAGCGGTATCGGCGCTGCGACAGTGCGCGCCCTCGCCGCGCAGGGTGCGTTCGTGACGGTGGCCGACCGGGATGGCGATGGCGCGGCCACCCTGGCGAGTGAGGTTGACGGTGACGCCTGGACGGTGGACCTGCTGCACACCCGGGAACTGGAGGACCTCTCCCTCGATGTGGACATCCTGGTCAACAACGCGGGGATCCAGTCCGTACAGCCGATCCACAAGTTTGACCCAGCCGATTTCCGGCGCATTCACACCCTGATGCTGGAGGCACCCTTCCTGCTGATCCGCGCGGCACTGCCGGGGATGTACGAGAGGGGATTCGGACGGATCATCAATGTGTCTTCCATCCACGGGCTCCGGGCCTCACCGTTCAAGGCGGCGTATGTCTCCGCGAAGCACGGCCTCGAGGGGCTGTCCAAGGTGACAGCTCTCGAGGGCGGGGAGCACGGTGTGACGAGCAACTGTGTGAACCCCGGGTACGTGCGCACACCGCTGGTCGAGAATCAGATCAGTGACCAGGCGCGACTGCATGGGATTTCCGAGGAGGACGTGCTCGCGACCATCATGCTGACGGAGAGCGCGATCAAACGGATGGTCGAGCCGGAGGAAGTGGCAGGCCTCGTGTGCTGGCTGGCTTCCGACCTGGCAGGCATGGTGACCGGTTCGTCCTATGTGATGGACGGTGGCTGGTCGGCCCGCTGACCGATTGAACTGGCGCTAGCGCAGGCCCAGCGCCAGTTCAATCGGCCCAATCCCGAAGAACACGACGAACGCGCCAGCGACAGCCCACATCAGGGGGTGGATCTCCCGTGCCCGGCCCTGGAAGGTGCGTACCAGGACATAGGCGATGAACCCGGCCCCCAGTCCGTTGGCGATCGAGTAGGTGAACGGCATCAGGATGAAGGTCAGGAACGCCGGGATGGCGACGCCCCAGTCCTGCCAGTCGATCCGGCCGACCTGCGCCACCATCATGAACCCGACCACGACGAGGGCGGGCGCCACCGCCTCGAACGGCACCAGGGAGATCAGCGGGGTAAAGAACATCGCCAGCAGGAACAGGATACCCGTGACAATGTTGGCAATGCCGGTGCGCGCACCCTCGCCGATCCCGGCGCCGGATTCGACGTAGATCTGGTTGGAGGACACGGACCCGGCGCCACCGGCGACGGCGCCAAGAGCGTCGACCACGAGGACCCTGTTGACGCCCGGGATGTTCCCCTTCTTGTCCACCAGCTTCGCCTCGTTGGCCAGCCCCACCATGGTGCCCATCGCGTCGAAGAAGATGCTCAACAGGATGGTGAAGGTCAGGAGCAGTGCTGCGGTAGCCCCGATCGTGCCGAATGCGCCGAACAGGCTCACGTTGCCGATCAGGGACAGGTCCGGAACTCCCACCCACGATCCGGCCGGAATCTCGGGTACCACCAGGGACCAGCCCTGCGCGTTAGCACCGTCGGGGCCGACGCTTGGGCCCACGTTGGCGACTGCTTCAATGATGACGGCGAGGATGGTGGAGGCAATCACACCAATCAGGATCCCGCCGCGGACCTTCCGGACCACCAGGGCGATGGTGAGGATCAGACCGAACACGAAGACGAGCGTGGGCCAGCCGAGCAGTGCTCCCTCGAAGCCCAGGCCCACCGGGACGGTGGTTTGTGCGTCGTCGGGGACCCTCCTGACAAACCCTGCATTGACCAGGCCGATCAAGGCAATAAACAAACCGATGCCGACCACGATCGCGGTCTTGAGGCTTTCGGGGACGGCGTTGAAAACGGCGGTCCGGAAGCCGGTGAGGACCAGAATCAACATGGTCAGCCCAGCAAGCATCACCAGGCCCATAACCTGTGGCCACGTCAGTTCAGGGTTGGTGGCCACGGTGATCGCGACGAAGGCGTTCACACCGAGTCCGGTAGCCAGTGCGAAAGGATACTTAGCCCATGCACCCATCACAATCGTCAGGATTCCGGCTACGAGCGCTGTCACTGCCGCAACCCGTTCGAAACCCAGTTCAGCACCGGAGGAGTCTGCTCCCGCCAGAATGAGCGGGTTGAGGACCACGATGTAGCTCATGGCGAAGAAAGTGGCCACCCCACCGCGGATCTCCCGCGCGTAGGTGCTGCCTCGCTGGGAGACTTCGAAATAGCGGTCCAGTACGGAACCCTTTTTGAGCATGGTCATTCCTTGAACGAAGTGGGGAGGTCTGCCGGTTGATTCTATCTGCTGCTCGCCGGTCTTCCGCTTCTTCCCAGCGAGCTGACAGGACCGGCACGTAGAGTTGCCGTATGAGTAGCACCAACTCCCGTTCTGCACGGGCCGCAGCCAGCAATGTCTTCGTCAGGGTGCCCGCCCTGTTAGCCGCGATGTTGCTGGTGGTCTTGATGACAGCATTGGGTTCCGCGTCCACTGCCAACGCCCACGACGAGCTGGTCGGCAGCAACCCCGAGGACGGAGCAAGCGTTGAGCAGCTCCCCGAGGCGATTGAGCTGACCTTTTCCAACGTACCGTCAGGGATCGGCTCGGAAGTTGAAGTCCTTGACCAGACAGGCGGCAACTGGGCCGACGGAGACGTCGCCATCGTCGATCGGGTGGCAAGCCAACCGCTCCGCGCGGGAGCGCCGGCCGGAGAGTACACGGTGAACTGGCGAGTGGTTTCCTCGGATTCGCACCCCATTGAAGGCACCTTCACCTTCACCTTCACCGCTGCTGCTGCGGGTACAGCCCAATCCCCGTCGGCCGCAGTAGGCACCCAGGGGCCCATCGAAATCGAGGAAGCCGAGCAGACGGCGCAGGGCGATTTCCCGTGGAGCATTGTGGTGATGGTGGTGGTTCTGATCGGACTTGCTGTCTTCCTGGCAGTCTCAGCACGGAAGCGGTTGCGGCAAGGATCTGATTCCTAGCACTTTCATCGGGATCGGTATGCCGATCCGCTTCGAAAAACGCCACCCTTCTTTGGCCCGGTGTTACCGGCAACGTCGGGACGTTGACTAGACGCTGATGGCCCGGGTAGGGACGAACAGCGGTGGATGCTGAACAATCGCACTGCTGACCAGTTTCGCCTGCCGCACAATTTCCCGGGTGGTGGGGCTCAGCAATTCGCCAACACCCACCAGATGCAGGCCGATCGCCTGGGTGGCCGACTTCAGGTCATGGCCAACTGCGAGTCCGAGGGAGAGCAGAAACCGGCGGAGCTGGTTTTGGGGGTACTTCGTCAGGACCACATGGTCGGCTAGCAGCACGCCGCAGTCGGTTTGAACTGCCCACTTCTTGGCTCCCAGGATTGGGGCGGGCAATAGCTTCGAATGGCCCACTACGCATAGATTCTCGGCGAGGGTGCTATGACGGATATCCAATGAATGACTGCTGGCATACCCGCGCAGCAATCGAAGCAGCTCGGTTCGTTCCGACAGGGACACCGAATCAGTGAGCGCGGTCCGGGACAGCTGCCCGGTGTCCACCGGGTCCAGGCACTCCACCACGATGGAGTGGATGCCCCGTCGGCTCAACTCGCTGGCCACCGCCAAACCGGGAAGTCCCGAGCCGATCACCACAGTGGTGGTGAGTTCCGCACCGCCATGCACGGCTGAGCGTGTGACCACGGTTCCGGGCATCGGCGAACTCACAGGTAGACCTCCGGGGGATGGTGTAATTCCGCACGGCCCGGCGCCTCTTCCGGGCCGTGCGGACACTTGGCTGCGAACGGGTCAACCAAGCGCACTTCGTTACAGACGACCCACAAGTGGCTCATTCCAGTAACGATTTCTCGAAGCGTACATAACTTTGGGCACGGTGAATAGTCCTATGCGGGAGAGTAGGCTTTGAAATAGTTTGGCGGCGGTTCGCGATTGTCGACTGGACGCCGGAGTTTGTGACCGTAGGGAGGCGTGGCCATGGAAAAGGCACAGTCTGAGAATGGTGTGAACAGTCGCTACGGCAGCGGGATCGTCGTCGGCGTGGACGGGTCCGACCAGAGCCAGTGTGCACTGGTCTGGGCGGCCCACGAGGCCGAGCGCAGGGGCACCCGCCTGAGCGTTGTGACGGCCTACACGGTTCCGGTGTTCGCGGCCTCCAGCATGGATGCCGGATACGCCACCATCGATGACGCCGTCATCCGCGAGGGTGCCGAAGCAGTGGTCTACCAGGCCGTCGAGCGCATCAAAGGGCACCCCATCGACGTTGTTCCCCGGGTGGAAGCTGGCGACGCCGCCGGGGTGCTGTTGGAGCTCTCCGAGGAAGCCGAGCTGATTGTGGTGGGCTCCCGGGGACGTGGCGGCTTTGTCGGACGGCTGCTGGGATCGGTGAGCAGCGCGGTCCCCGGACATGCCAAGTGCCCCACTGTAGTGATTCCGCTGTGCGCTGCCCGCCGCCTCCATGAGGCAGGCGTGGAACCGCCCCGGATGAAGGGTGAGCCGGGCCCCACCGCGGACGAGGTGGAGAAGGTGGTTGTGGTGGGCGTTGACGGTTCGGAACAGGCTCGTATGGCCTCCCTGGCCGCAGCCGAACAGGCGGTCTCACGGGGGATGCCGCTGCGGGTGGTCTGCTCACTTCCGCCGTTTACCGGGTCACTGGCGTGGGTGCCGGCGCCTCTGGACCGGGAGGCGCTGCACGCTGACATCCGGGTTCAACTGAACGCCGGGAAGAAGTGGCTCCAGAGCCACTTCCCGGGCCTGGAGATCACAGTTGACCTCCTCGATGGACCGCCGGTGGAGGTGCTCATCGAATCCTCCCGGACGTCTGAGTTGCTGGTGGTCGGCACACGAGGGCGCGGAGGCTTTGCGGGAATGCTGCTCGGCTCCACTAGTCAGGGAGTACTGCATCATGCCAAGGGACCGGTGCTGGTTGTCCCCGACAGTGATGACCCCCGGCTCCAGGACCGCGAAAAGTTCGGACCGATGGTTGTACCTACCAGCTGATCAATCGGTAGCTGGTGCTTTAGAACCTGGCCACCAGTGGGTAGAGGTTCGGCATTCCGCCCATATGGGCCAGATCGGTCACCAGGATGCCCTGGGACTCGTTAAGGGCGTTGACCACGCGGTTGTTCCCCACGTAGATACCCACGTGATAGAAGTTTCCCGGTGTCCCCCAGAACACCAGGTCCCCTGGCTGTGCCTGGGCCAGCGGGACGTGGTTGGAGGTGGCTGCGTACTGGGCGGTTGCCACCCGTGGGAGTGAGATGCCGCCGGACGCGAAGGCTTGCTGTACCAGGCCAGAGCAGTCGAAGCCGAGCGGCCCGGTTCCACCCCATTGGTAAGAGTGCGGAGACCCAGTCTTGGACATGGCATAGCTGATGGCTGCTGAGACAGCGACACCGTCGGAAGGCGGTGGTGCGGGTGCCGGCGGCGCTGGTGCTGGCGGCGCTGGCGCCGGGGTGGGTTCTGGCGCAGGAGGTGACGGGGCGGGTGCCGGCGGCCGTGGCACGGGAGTGTGCGAAGGCTCGGGTGTGGGCTCCGGGGCCTGGACCGGAGGCGTGGGCACTGGCCGGCGGTTGGGGGCGGGAGTGCTCGGCGCTGGCTCTTCCGCGGCAGGTGTGGGGGGCACGATTGCCGCGGGTGCCGCCGGCTGGGCCTCAATTGACTCCTCCGCGGCCAGCTCAGCCGCCGCAGCGCGCTCAGATTCGGCGATAATCCGGGCCAGGTCGCGCTCGCGCTGTTGGGCCTCGAGACCGGAGATCCGGCGCTCCTCCAGGGCGGCTGTGGTGTCGCGCAGTGATGCAAGCTGCTGAACCAGGATGGCCCGTTCGGATTCCCGCTCGGCTACCAACCGTTCCGCGGCCGCGGTGGCGCGCTGGTTTGCAACTCCCGCAGAGCGTGCCGCGTCTGCGGCGTCTGCTGCTGCCTCACGTGCAGCAGAAGCGCCAGTGCGGAGGGCATCCCAGATGTTCGCGGCCGTCCGTGCGTTGGTGAACGTGGTGGCCCGATTGGCTGACAGGCCGTACATGGTGGAGGCCCGGTACATCAGCTCATCAGGGTCGTCGCTGCTCAGCAGCATTGTCATGCCAGGGGTAACACCCCCGGACCGGTACAGGTCGCCAGCCAGCTGGCCGACCTCGGCTGTCGCGGCCTCATGACCGGCGGCCGCCTCTTCAGCAAGTGCGGTAGTGGCAACGGCTGTGGCGCGACGCTCCTCCAGGACCGCGAGGGCGTCGACGTACGCGCCCTGAGATTCCATGGCCGTGGTCTGGGCATCCTGCAGATCAGCCGTAGCTGCAGCGAGGGTGTCCTCGATCTCTGTTACCAGGGCGGTGGTCGCCGCTGTGCTCGCCAGGGCGGCAGCTACCTCCGCGGCGGAAGGGATATCCCCAGCGGGCGCGGCAACGGCGGGGGCGAGGCACACACTGCTCAGCAGGACGGTCGCCGCGAGGACGCCAGTCGCCTGCAGGGAGCGCACACGCCGCTTTCCAGATGACTGCACTATTCCTCGTATCCTCGCGCGGCATGTTACACAACAGTCACGAGAATAGGGCGGCGTATGTCACTTAAGCAACATTGGTCACACCAGTACCATAAACGACATTCGTGTCATTTCCCGCCTTATCGGCGCGGCGTGGCGCGCATCCCCGTCCTGTCAGGCGTGTTGGCGGGTTTCATGGACTGCGTGCTCGGCTGGTTCGATCTGGAAGGTGCAGTGGCGGGTATCGAAATGGTTACGAAGACAGTGGGTCAGCCGGTCGAGAACCTGGTCCACTCCCTCTGCATTGAGGGTTTCGCCATCAACCACCACGTGGGCTGAAAAGACCGGGACCCCCGAGGTGATGGTCCAGGCATGGATATCGTGAACCCCCACCACCCCATCGACGCCCAGAATGTGGCTGCGGATCATCTCAGAGTCGACACCCTTGGGTGCCGCTTCAAGCAGTACGTTGATGACTTCCCGGAGGAGGCTCCACGCACGGGGGAGGATCATCAGCGCTATGGCTATCGAGGCCAGGGCATCAGCCTGGAGAAAACCGGTAGTTGCGATGACTATTGCCGCCACGATTACCGCCACCGAGCCCAGGAGGTCACCCAGTACCTCCAGGTAGGCCCCCCGCAGGTTCAGGCTTTCGGCCTGTCCGTCACGCAGGATCAGGAGACAGGCCAGGTTGGCTGCCGCGCCGATCACTGCTGTCACAATCATTACGTCGGTACGAATGTCGGGAGTGGTGGAGATTCGCCGCAACGCCTCGATCAGGATGACAACGGCGATCACCACCAGGATGATCGCGTTTGCAAGCGCGGCGAGCACCTCAGCCCGTTGGTACCCATAGGTGCTTCGCCGGGTGGCGGGGCGCGTGGCGATCCAGGCGGCGAAGAGGGCGATCGAGACGCCCGCCGCGTCCGAGAGCATGTGACCCGCATCGGCCAGCAGCGCCAGCGAACCCGAAAGAACCGCGCCCAGCACCTGGACGACCACGATCGTCAAGGTGATGGCCACGACAAGTATCAACTTCCGGCGATGCTTGTTGGTTGCGGTGCCCTGCGGCAACCCATGATCGTGCGCGTTCATGTACCCAAGTATCCGCCGAGCAGACCCGCCAGGCGAGTCGCGGCAGCCGGCCCTACCCCCAGCCCAGTTCGTGCAACCTGTCGTCGTCGATTCCGAAGTGATGGGCCACCTCGTGAATGACCGTAATGAGGATCTCCTCGATGAGTTCCTCGCGGGTCTCACAATGGCGCATCAGCGGCTGCCGGAAGATGCTGATGCTGTCCGGCAGGGAGCCCGCCTCCCACCAGGAGTCGCGTTCGGTCAGGGGGGTGCCCTCGTAGAGTCCCAGGAGCTCAGTGTCAGGGTCTTCGCCGGGGCCGGGCTCGTACTCCTCCCGAACAAAGATGGCGACGTTGTTCATGGTGCGCATCAGATCCTCGGGAATCTGGTCGATCGCGTCATCCACGGCGGACTCGAAGTCTTCAAGGGTCATCTCTATCGGCACACTCACGACTGTACCGCCGTGATGAGCAGACTGCCGCGGGCCGTAGCGGCCGCCGTTTTGTGGAATCGTCGCGCAGGCCCTATAGTTTTATAGGTCCACAGCAGGGGAGAATTTCTTGCCTCGTGTGGTCCAGGCCCCCATCGTCTAGCGGCCTAGGACACCGCCCTTTCACGGCGGCGGCACGGGTTCGAATCCCGTTGGGGGTACGCAGGAGCAATTCGTTTCTAGGTAACACTAGGGCGGTCAGGAAGCGGCTGAGATGCTGGTAGGCTGAAGCTCTTGTAAAAAATGCAAGGCCCTGTAGCGCAGTTGGTTAGCGCGCCGCCCTGTCACGGCGGAGGTCGCGGGTTCAAGTCCCGTCAGGGTCGCTCAGGTTGCCAGTTTCGACTGGTCGACCGCGGTGACTGTCGTAGGATAGTTGCACGGCTCTGTAGCTCAGTTGGTAGAGCGTTCGACTGAAAATCGAAAGGTCACCGGATCGACGCCGGTCGGAGCCACCAGCTAAAACCCCCGGTCAGCCGGGGGTTTTTTCTTTTTAACCATTCGTTGGTGAGGCCGCCCGGATCAGGCCACTGGAGGCCCTGTGGGCGCAGAGACACAAATGCCCCGCGGCCCTGAAGTGCGGGACGCGGGGCATTCGGTAAATCGGCTCAGATGGCGTCTACCTAGACCGTGTCAGGGCGGGTGTCGTCATCCTGGTTCTGGAACGGCGTTTCCTCGACCTTGGCTGGGTTGCCGCCACTGGGGCCCGTCGTCGCGGAACCGGTGGACGATGACGATTTGGCGTCGTCCGCCTTGTCGCCGCGGTGCAGTGCGCCCGTAACAGTCTCTTTGGCCTTCTTGACGGCGTCGCCGGCCTGCTCCTGCACCTCGGGCATCTTGTTCTTCAGGGTCGAGGTTGTGTCTGCGACAGTCTCCTGTACCTTCGGGTTGTTCCACAGCTCGTCTGCTTTGGTCTTCAGCTGCTCATAGCTTTCCCTGCCGGCACGCGAGCCGAGCACATAGCCTGCGGCCATGCCTGCTGCGAATACAAGTTTGTTCTTCAAAATGGTGCTCCTGTCTGATTGTCCAAGGGGTCGTGGAAGGCTGATTGATCCGTTTTGGTGCCGGATACCCACCAAGCTCATAAGTAACCTTAGTTTATTTCCGACGTTCCTGACAGTTCTCCGCCGACGGCCTGCCTCTGACCTCAGCGACGTCCCGCGTTCAAGGCCAGCTGCAGTTCGAACCGGACCTGGGGATTCTCCAGGTCCTCGCCGAACGCTTCCCGTAGCTGTGTCAGCCTGTAGCCCACCGTCTGGGGGTGGATCTGCAGTTCGGCAGCAATCGGAGCCCGCTGACCCCAGTGCTTCAACCAGGACAGGAGTGTCTGCACCAGCCGCTCCCGCTGCGCCGGCCGGAACCCGTCCAACGGGGCCAGGCGGCGCTGGGCAAGTTCGGTGATTGCGGTGGGCTCCGCGCCAAGAATTACCTGAGCGAGGTGCTCATCAGCCCAGACCGGCGGATCCGCTGGCCCTTCCCGCGGGGGGAACACCGTTGCCGCCAAGACCGCAAGCCGCAGAGAATCAGGCACCCGTTCCCAGCCCCCGGCGGGTCCAACAGCCGCAGATCGTCCCTGCAGGGCCTTCGAGAGGGCCCTACGCGTTGAAGGGGTGTCCCGGGTAGGGATCAGCACCACCGCATCCGTTTCGCGTTCGACCAGGAGGGACCCGGGGTCCAGCTGTCGCCGTAAGCCCGCCGCACGGTCCAGGGGAAGGGTGACCACCGTCAACTGTGTCGGAAGGGCCCAGTCGGCAATCGACGCCGCCTGCCGCAGTGCCGCCTCATCCGCCTGGCCCGAGAGGAGCAGTTCCAGGAGTTCGGTGCGCCGCCGGTCAACGGCACCGGCACGCTCGGACTGTTCGAATGCGTACGCCTCGGCGCTGACCGCCGATAGCTCGTCAATATAGGCAAGGATTGACTCGCCCAGGTTCACCACCACATCGAGACCGAGGTCCTGCTTCATGGAGATCCTCGACATCTCCCGGAAGGTGACCCGGGCACCCATCCGGTAGGCGCTGAGCAGCGCGTCCATGCTTCGCCCCTGACGAAATTCTCCACTGCCCAGCCCAGCCACCAGCTGCCTGCTCTCCTCCGACAGGGCGGGCAGGCGGGTGCCGGGAAGTTGAAGGAAGCGTTCCAGTGCGACGGCGACTCCTCGGCGTAGCCCCCGCCCGAACCGACCCTCGATGGGCCGCGCATAGGTGGGAACCAGCTGAGGCACCGCCTCGATAATCGCTTCGACGACGCCCGGCATCATCGGCCGGAGCAGCCCGCTGATCTCCGCCGGCAGGGCCAGCCAGGGCGGATCCAGGGCGATGTTGGCCGGGTCATCTAGGGGCATGGAGCTCATAAGTGCCTCAGGAACTGTTTCGACGGGATAGTTTCGAGAGGTCAATCGTATGCCCTGCTAGGAGAACTGTTGCGGTGCTTATCCTAGACTTGAAGCATGATCCGGCTCCGTCGATTGGCACGCGCCGCATCCGTCCTGACTACTCCTCTCGCCGCTGAAGACATTCTTGCTCTCTTCAACCCGGTGTATTCGAGCCGTCAGCTGCGCGGTGTGGTCACTAAAGTGGTGTCCGAAACCCCTGATTCGGTCACCATCCACTTCCACCCCGGGTGGGGATGGAAGGCCCATCAGGCTGGCCAGTGGGCACGCATCGGCGTTGAGCTCGACGGCGTTCGCCACTGGCGCTCGTATTCGCTCAGTGCCGCGGCTGGAGAAGATCCCGCAATCACGGTGACCGACGCCGGTGCGGTATCTGGCGTCCTGGTGCGAAATACCAAGCCCGGTGACGTTCTCTTCCTCGCACCCCCCCAAGGTGAGTTTGTCCTTCCCGATCATCCCCGGCCACTCCTGATGCTCACCGCTGGCAGCGGTATCACCCCGGTCATGTCAATGGTGCGCACCCTCGTGCCACGCCGCCCGGATGCCGACGTCGTCCTCATCCACTCGGCCCGCACGCCCGCGGACAGCCTGTTCCTCGAGGAACTGAACGAGCTGGCCGACCAGTTTTCCAACCTGCGCGTGACCCACCTGTTTACCGCCGAGCGGGGCAGGCTTGACTTCCAGTCCGACGCCGATCTTGAGTTGCTCTGCCCCGACTGGCGCGAGCGGGCAGCCTACGCCTGTGGTCCTGAAGGGTTCCTGGACGACGCCGAGGCGCTCTGGGCTGCCCAGCCCGAATTGCCCGCGGAACACGCAGCCACGGAACGGAGCACGCTCACGATCGAGCGGTTCAGCACGAACCTGGCGGGCGGCGACGGGCACGACGGCGGGCTGGTGCAGTTCGAGGCCTCCGACCGCGAAGTCGAGGCCGACGGCGACACCCCACTTCTCGACGTCGGCGAAGACGCCGGAGTCCTCATGCCCAGCGGATGCCGCATGGGCATTTGCCACAGTTGTCTCACCCCCTTGCGTGCCGGACAGGTTCGTGATCTGCGCACTGGGGAAGTCCACGGGGAACCCGGCCAATTAATTCAGACGTGTGTCTCGGCAGCTGCCGGACCCGTCAATCTGGACCTTTAAGGAGCACCACCGCATGACCACACTGACTGAACGCACCGAAACCAAGCCTGCAGTTACCCGGCCCGGGGCGCTCGCCGCAACTGGGCATCCCCTGGTTCGGCCGCCGGCCGCAGCGCATCTGTCTGATGAGCAGGTCGCTGAGCTGGGCCGTGAGCTGGATGCGGTTCGTGACGAGGTGCTCGCGAAGCGCGGAGCCACCGACGCCGCGTACATTCGCCGGGTCATCAAGGTGCAGCGCGGGCTGGAGATCGGCGGCCGCGCCGCTCTGCTGGTGGGACGCAACAAGGCGGCCTGGGTGGCTGGCACCGCCATGCTGAGCGTCGCCAAGATCCTCGAGAACATGGAGATCGGGCACAACGTGCTTCACGGCCAGTGGGACTGGATGCGGGATCCCGACATTCACTCCACCACCTGGGAATGGGACTTCGTCACCCCGGCCCGGTCTTGGCAGCACACTCACAACGACCTCCACCACCGCTGGACCAACGTGGTCGGCAAGGACCGCGACGTCGGATACAACCTGCTGCGCATGGATGCTGACCAGCCGTGGACCCCCTTCAACCTGGGGAACCCGCTGTACAACGCCATCCTGGCGCCCGTCTTCGAATGGGGGATTGCCCTGTACGACCTGGAGATCCCCGAGTACAAGGAGGGGCTGAAGTCCAAGGAGGACATGAACCGCGACCTCAAGGCCGTGGGCGTGAAGGCTGTCAAGCAGTTCACCAAGGATTACGCGGCCACCCCAGCAGTCGCCATGCTGACCGGCTCCGGCAAGCAGGCGCTGTACGGCACGCTGGCCGCCAATGCTATCCGCAACGTCTGGGCGCACGCGGTGATTTTCTGTGGGCACTTCCCCGAAGGTACTGACACGTTCACCGAGGAAATGGTCGAGGGCGAGACCCGGGGGGACTGGTACGTCCGCCAGATGATTGGGTCAGCCAACATCTCCGGGTCCAAATTCATGCACCTGATGACCGGGAACCTGTCGCACCAGGTGGAGCACCACTGCTTCCCCGACCTGCCGTCCAACCGCTACGCCGAGGTCGCCGTGAAGGTCAAGGAAATCTGTAACCGCTACGGCCTGCCCTACACCACCGGCCCCCTGCCCAAGCAGGTTGCGTCCACCTGGGCCAAGGTCTTCAAGCTCGCGCTGCCCGACACCGGGCGCTTCTCGCTGAAGAAAAAAGCCGCAACAGCGGGCGCCAGCTAGACAGCCGCCCAGAAAGCGCCCCGGTCAAGGAGAAGACCGGGGCGCTCGTGCGTTAAGTACCATTGACATGTTCAGTTCGTAGCCGGCCAGATCAGGAGTTGCTTGGGTGTTGAGACCGCGTTTCGCTGTCGCCTCCATGCTGGCGCTGGCATGTTCCCTCACCGGGTGTGTCGGCTCAACGCCCGACACCGCTGGCACCGCGATCGAGCTTCCAGACATCGTCACCGAGACGCCCACTACCGAGGCGCCCGCTCCGGAGGCAACCGGCGACACGACGGACCGGGGCAACGGACCTGAAACCGACGGCGATGCCGTGACCACAGAGTCGGGTCCCGCGGACGCCACGGCGTCCCCGGCACCCGGCGCCACGGCAACCGCACAGCCGGACTCGTCGCAGCCGGAAACCACAGACCCGCAGACGTCCCTCAAGGACTGCGTCATCGTGGCGGCAGGCGTGTCCTCGATCCTGCTCGCCCCCCTCAGCCTTCTGGGTGGCACCGACAGCGACAACGTCGACCGGTTGCACGAGCAGATTGATGACCTGCGGTCAATGGTTCCACCAGAACTTGCCGATGACTTTGACCGGCTGCAGGACGTGGTTCCCGCCAGCACCCAGGACGGTGGGACCTTCGACGAAGCTGCGTACCGGGCCGCCGTCGCGCCCATCGAGGAGTGGCTGCACCAGCACTGCAGCGATCCACTCCAATAGTCCGTTTTCACTCGCCGACCCGTGGCCGTGCCTTCGTGGCGGGGTAACCGTTAGGCTGAGCACAACGAAAGGCGAGTACAGCAGATGGATGAGAAACGGACACCACCGCCGCAGCGACGGCCGATGGACGAACTGCCCGAGTTCCCGCATGACTCACCCTCGGGTGAGGTGACCCTGGCGAATGGCCAGGAGGTCGCAACCGGCGGTCGAACCACCATCGCCGACCCCGCCGTGGCGAAGGTCGCAGCCATCGCCGCACGCAAGGTCCCGGGCGTCTACAGCCTCGGCACCGGGACGGGCAGGGCGCTGGGTGCCATCCGTGACGCCGTCGGCGGCAGTGATCTCAGCCAGGGGGTCCAGGTCGAGGTGGGCGAAACCCAGGTTGCCGTGGACATCGTCCTGGTGGCCGAATACGGCCACCCCCTCACCGGCGTCGCCGACCAGGTGCGTGCCGCCGTCTATCACGGGGTGCAGGAACTGGTGGGGCTGCAGGTGATCGAGGTCAACGTCGAGATCACCGATGTTCACGTTCCCGGATTGAATGATCCCAAAAGCCCTGACAAATCCCGCACAGCAGGTTAGGCCACATCATGACTCCCACAGTAGTTGGCATAGCGATCGGCGCCATCCTCGCCTTCACCGCCCTGATCTTCGGGTTCTGGGGCTTCCTCCTGATGACCCTGTTCCTGGCCGTCGGCGCCCTGCTCGGCCGGGTCGCTGAAGGCAAGCTGGATCTGGGCAGCGTCCGTGACGCGCTCACGGGCCGCCGCTCGTCCTCGTGAACGGCGCACCCTCGGGATTTGCGGGGCACAACCGGATCAGTACCCAGGCCCTGACCAGTACTGCCCAAGCCGTTGCCGCCGACGTCTTTGGCATACCGGCGCAACAAATCAAGGCAAGCTGGTCTGACGACCGGGGTCTTCTGGCGCTCCGCCTGTCGCTTCCGATCGGCGTGCCCTCACTGACCCGTGCGGCCCGCGAACCATCCCTGATCGGTGGTATCGGCGGGTCGATCTGGGACCGCACGCACGCCGCGAAGGCGCTGATCCTCCAACGGGTTGCGCACTTGAGTGGTTCACGGCTCAGCAGGGTCGACATCCGCATCACCGGTATCAGGCTGATTGAAGGGGGACGCACCAGGTGAGCGAACGGATAACGCAGCTGACCCAGCGGGTGGTGCGCCGAGAACTGCACTCATCGCGCGCCGCGCCCTCCATTGCTGCGGCGGTCCTCATTTCCGCCTTCTGCCTCTACGTAATGTTCGAGGCCGCGCTAAAGGCGACCGGGCAGGACCCGTGGCTGGTCGGCCCTGATCAGGCAGCCGGCTGGGTGGGCAGCCTCTCCGACAACGTCGCGGCGGCACCGCTGGTCGGTGCCGGACTGCTGGTGTTCATTATTGGACTACTGTTCTTCCTCAACGCGGTGCTCCCGGGACGCCGGGCACGCCACACCATTCCCAACCCGCGCACCGCCATCGTGGTGGACGCCGAAGTGCTCGCATCGGCCCTGGCGCGCCGCGCGCGGGTGGCCGCCGGGGTGACGGGTGACCAGGTGATGGTGACGGTAGGGCGCCGCGCCGTTGAGGTGCAGGTGCGCCCTACGTCCGGCGTGCCGGTCGACGTCGAGGGGGTCCGCAGTGTCGTCGAGGACGAATTGCGGAAGACCTCGGTCGAACCGCTGCCAGCCGTCCGGGTGGCAGTTGCGCTGTCGGGGGTGATCGGGCAGTGAACCAGACACCACGGATGCTGAACCGGGTGATGCTGGGTTTGCTCGGCGTCCTGCTCATGGCGGTTGGCGGGCTGGCCGCACTTCAGGTGGTCCCCGCCGCAGCGCGGTGGTGGCACGCGGTGGCAGCGGACCTGGGCCGGTCAATCGACGGCCTTCTCGAACGAACCACCCTCAGCGGTCAGCAGGACAGCTGGCTCTGGATTGTGGTGGCGCTGCTGATGCTGCTGATAGTCATTCTGATGGCGGTCTGGATTGCGGCGCAGGGCCGCGGCCGCTCGGGAACCCTGGCACAGGATTACACCGACGGTGAGGACGGCGAGGAAGCCGCCGGGCGGATCATCATCAACGGCTCCGTGGCAGAGCAGGCGCTGAAGTCAGCCCTGCTGGAGCGCAGCGACCTGGTGAACGCCACCGTCACCACCTTCGAGTTCGGCGGGGAACCGGCGCTGAAGGTGAAGGTGTTCCCCCGACCTGGCGTCTCCCCGCACGAGGTGGCAACCGAGGTCACGGAGCTGGTCGAAGCCCTGGACCTGATGGTGGGACGGCAGACGCCGGTGCTGATCAGTATCAGCGCCGGCGCCCGGGCCCGTTTCACCCGGGTGGAACGGGTTCGCTAACTGGCGGACTCCGCGGCCACCAGCCACACCGAAGCATTGGCAGTGAGCCGACCGCCGTCGACCGACGCCTCGCCGCTGGCCAGGATCACCCGGTGGTCATTCGGAAGGTCAATCGTCTCGGCGCCCATGTTGGCGAAGACCAGGACCTCGCCGTTGCGGTAGGAAAGCACCCCCTCCTGGGGGCTGTTCAGGGGGGTCCATTCCAGGCGGCCGGTTCCCAGCCCGTGACTGCGGCGCAGGCCGAGGGCGCTGCGGTACAGCTCGAATGTGGAGCCGTCCACACCCACCTGCTGGTCGGCGGCGTAGCCGGCAAAACTGGTCGGCTGCGGCAGCCAGGGGGCTGCTCCCGGTGCGCTGACGGCGTCGTACACGCCGAAGCCAAAGCCCGGAGCCTCGGCCACCCAGGGCAGGGGCACGCGGCACCCGTCCCGACCGATCTCGCTCCCGCTGGTGCGGGCGTAAGTGGGGTCCTCGCGGACGCCGTCGGGAAGCGTGGTGTGCTCCGGCAGGCCCAGCTCGTCCCCCTGGTAGAGGTACGCGGAACCCGGAAGCCCCAGCATCACCAGGGCCGCGGCCCGGCCTCGCGCCAGGCCCAGGGACTCATCCGGCTGTTCGTGCTGTGAGCCCAGACCCTTCGGGAACTGGGTCGGATCCTCGAGTCCAAACCGGCTGGTGTGCCGGACGGTGTCATGGTTGGACATCACCCAGGTGCTCGGGGCGCCTACCTTCCCAGCTTCAGCCAGCGACTCGGTGATGCTGCTGGTCAGCTGGGCGGCGTCCCAGCCAGCCAGCAGAAAGTCAAAGTTGAACGCCTGCTGCATTTCATCGTGGCGGACATACCGGAAGAGGCGTTCGGCTGGTTCAACCCAGGCTTCGGCGACCAGCATGCGGTCGCCGTCGTACTGGGCGAGGACCTTGTTCCACTCGCGGTAGATATCGTGCACGCCCGGCTGATCAAAGTACGGCGGGGTCGTCTCGGTGCTGGCACTGTCAGAGTCGGCAGCCTGGTCCGCATGTCCGCCGTCGATCATGCGGGCCTGCTCGGCCCAGTCAGGCAGGCCCTCGGCTTTGACCATGCCGTGTGCGACGTCGATTCGGAAGCCGTCCACACCGCGGTCAAGCCAGAACCGCAGCACCGAGACCATCTCGGCCCGTACTTCGGGGTTGTCCCAGTTCAGGTCCGGCTGCTTGGTGTCGAAGAGGTGCAGGTACCACTGGCCGTCGTCGAGCCGTGTCCACGCGTTGCCACCGAAGATCGACTGCCAGTTGTTAGGTGGCAGCTCGCCTGCCGGGCCCTTGCCGTCACGGAGAATGTACCTGTCGCGTTCGGGTGAGCCGATCGGGGAGGCCTTGGCGGCCTTGAACCAGTCGTGCTCGTCCGAGGTGTGGTTCGGGACCAGGTCCACGATCACCTTCATGCCTGAGTCGTGGGCCTCGGCGAGCATCGAATCGAAATCGGCGAGTGTGCCGAACAGGGGATCCACGTCGCGGTAGTCGGCGACGTCGTAGCCTGCGTCCGCCTGCGGGGAGACGTAGAACGGGGACAGCCAGATGGCATCCACCCCCAGGTTACGGAGGTAGGGGAGCCGGCTCCTGACGCCGGGCAGGTCGCCCATGCCGTCGGCGTTACCGTCGGCGAAGGACCGGGGGTAGATCTGATAAATCACCGCGTCCGCCCACCACGGGCTCTGGGTAGCGGGGGCGTCGGTCGAGTGGCTGACAGCGGGTGCCGAGGCAGTCATTTACTCTCCTAGGAGAATTGTGGGGGCAGGGCGCGAGTCACGATTTGGTATCAAAACGGTGTGACTTTTGGCACATGTATTGTCGCAAAGTACGTAAGCGCTTACATTCATTTTACCAAACGCTGAGGCGGGGCGCGTTTTGTGAGGTGCCGCCGCCAGACAAAGGAGTCTATTCATGGCGACAATTCGCACCAAGAAAACGCTGCTGCCACTTGCGGCACTGAGCGTACTGACACTGGCCCTCTCTGCCTGTGGCGGCGGGTCTACGGACGACGACGGCGGCGGCGGCAACGAGCCGGCTGCTGACTGTGCCGCTTACGAAACCTACGGCACCTTTGAAGACGCCGAGGTGAGCGCCTACTCAACCATCGTCGACGTTGAGGCCGAGCGGCTGGAAGGCGCTTGGGCAGACTTCTCCGAGTGCACGGGGATCGAGGTGGTCTACGAAGGATCGCGGGAGTTTGAGACCCAGATCGGTGTGCGGTCCCAGGGTGGCACCCCACCAGACATTGCGATCTTCCCACAGCCCGGACTCCTCGCAGCTGAGGTTGCCGGCGGGAACGTCCTGCCAGCACCGGCCGAGGTGGAAGCGCTGGTGGATGAAAACTGGTCGGAAGACTGGAAGGGGTACGGCACCATTGACGATGTCTTCTACGCCGCACCGATGCTCGCCAGCATCAAGGGCTACGTCTGGTACGACCCGGCAACCTTCGAGGAGAAGGGCTGGGAAATTCCTGAAACACTCGACGAGATGATGACCCTGACCGAGGAAATCGCAGCCGAAGGAACCATGAAGCCCTGGTGTGCCGGCTTCGAATCCGGTGAGGCGACCGGCTGGCCGGGCACTGACTGGGTGGAGGACTATGTGCTGCGGCAGTCAGGACCGGAGGTCTACGACCAGTGGATTGCCCACGACATCCCGTTCAACGACCCGCAGATCGCCGAGGCGTTTGACGCGGTGGGCGACATTCTCAAGAACGACGACTATGTCAATGGGGGGTTTGGGGACTCCCGGTCTATCCTGTCGACTCCATTCCCCGATGCCGGGCAGCCGGTCCTCGACGGCGCCTGCGCCATGCATCACCAGGCATCATTCCAGGCGTCCAACTGGCCGGAGGGAACCTCTGTCGCTGAAGACGGCGACGTGTGGGCCTTCATCACCCCGGGTGTCGAGGCCGGCGCCAACGCCGTGACCGGCGGCGGCGAGTTCGTCGCGGCCTACGCCGACCGTCCAGAGGTTGTTGCACTTCAGACCTACATGGCCTCCGGTGAGTTCGCGAACGCACGGGTGGAACAGGGTGGGGCAATCAGCGCGAACCTGCAGCTTGACCCAGCAGTGGCCACCTCCGACCTGGACCGCCAGTCCATCGAACTGCTGCAGAGTGAGGAAACGGTCTTCCGCTTCGACGCATCTGACCTGATGCCGGGCGCAGTCGGTTCCAACTCCTTCTGGAGCGGGATCGTCGAGTGGATCAACGGGTCGGAGACCGCCGAGGTTCTCGACACCATCGAAAGCTCCTGGCCGCAGTAACCATAAGTGACCAACCCGGCGTTCCCCCGACCAGGGGGAACGCCGGGTTCGGCTTGACAGTCCCCACCTAGCGCTCGATGCAGCGCGCACACATTGTGCCCAACCTTTATCGCACCAAGGAGGCTGCGTAATGGAGGATCTTGGCAATAAGTTCCTGCAGGTAGTGGTGGCGCTGGCCATATTCGCCGCCATTATCGGAATAATCATGCTCATTGTTGATCGGGCGCCCAAATCAATCCGCGACCGGGTGACGATTGCAGGTTTCCTGGCACCGGCGGCGATCCTCCTCATCGTCGGCATGATCTGGCCCGCTGTACAGACCACCTTCCTGGCGTTCACCGACCGCGAGGGGAACCTCAACGGCATCCAGAACTTCATCTGGATGTTCACCGAACCCACGGCGCTCATCACCCTGCGCAATACGGTGCTGTGGATGGTCCTCGTTCCCATCCTCGCGACCGGCGTCGGGCTGGTGTACGCGGTGATCATCGACAAAGCCCGGGGGGAGCGGACCCTCAAGGCGCTGGTCTTCATGCCGATGGCCATCTCAATGGTCGGTGCCGGTGTCATCTGGCGGTTCATATACGCGTACAGGGGTCCGGAGCAGGAACAGATCGGCCTCCTGAACCAGATTCTCGTCTCGTTCGGCGGTGAACCCCAGCAGTTCCTGCTCGACGCACCCGGCAACACCTTCTTCCTGATCGCCGTGATGATCTGGATCCAGGTGGGCTTCGCCATGGTGATCCTGTCCGCAGCCATCAAGGGTATCCCCGCGGAAATCGTCGAGGCGTCCCGGCTGGACGGGGCCTCGGCGTGGCAGCAATTCAAGGACATCACCATTCCGTCCATCCGCGGGGCGCTGGTGGTGGTGATCACCACCATCACCATCATCACGTTGAAGGTCTTCGACATTGTGCGCACCATGACCGCCGGAAACTATGACACGTCGGTGATCGCCAACGAGATGTATACCCAGGCGTTCCGGGCCGGTGAGCCGGGCCGCGGTGCGGCCCTGGCACTTGTCCTGTTCCTGATGGTCCTGCCGGTGGTCATCTACAACGCCCGCGTCCTCAAGCAGCAAAGGCAGATCCGATGAGTTCGACACCGACTATGCCGCCAGTGCCCGCTACTCCTCATCCAACCGACGAGCCGTCGGCGGTGGAACCGCCCATCACCCGCCGGGTGAAGCAGCGTCTCACCTCACGCGGCGCAACCATCGCCGCGATCATCATCGCCACGGTGTGGACCATTCCCACGGCCGGCCTGCTGATCTCCTCGTTCCGGCCTGAGGACAACATCCAGCGCAACGGCTGGTGGAATGTTTTCACCGATTTCGAAGTCACCCTCGACAATTACTCAGATGTGTTGGTCCCGGGCGGAAGCCAATCGCCGAACCTGGGCGACTATTTTGTGAACTCCCTGGCAATTGTCATTCCCGCCACCCTGATTCCACTGGTGATCGCGGCCATGGCCGCCTACATGTTCGCCTGGGGCAAGTTCAGGGGCAAGGACACCATGTTTGTGTTCATCTTCGCCCTGCAGATCATCCCGTTGCAGATGGCGCTGATCCCGCTGCTGCGACTGTTCGTCAACCTGCAGATCGGTGATGTGCAACTCCTTCCGTCGGGGTCCTACGCCCAGCTGTGGATAGCCCACACTATCTTCGCCCTGCCATTGGCCATCTTCCTGCTCCACAACTTCATCGCCGAGATTCCGGGTGAGGTGATCGAGGCGGCGAAGGTGGACGGCGCCGGGCACTCAACCATTTTCTGGCGCATCATCATCCCGTTGTCGGTACCGGCGCTGGCGTCCTACGCCATCTTCCAGTTCCTGTGGGTCTGGAATGATCTGTTGGTCGCCCTGGTCTTCTCTGGTGGCACGCCCGACGTCGCCCCCATCACCCAACGGCTGGCCGAGCTCACCGGAACCCGTGGCAGTGAATGGCACCGGCTGACGGCCGGCGCCTTCGTCTCGATGATCGTGCCGTTGCTGGTGTTCTTCGGGCTGCAGCGGTACTTCGTCCGCGGGCTGCTGGCGGGTGGTCTGAAGGGGTGATCAGCCATGACCGGCATTGACCACGTTGCCAGGTCAATCGGGGTCTCGACTGCCACCGTCTCCCGCGCACTCCGCGGGCTGCCGGGGGTTTCGGCCGACACCAGGATGAAGGTCCTGGCTGCGGCGGAGGCGCTCGGGTATGTCCCGTCGTCGTCGGCCTCGGGGCTCGCGTCCGGCAGGACCATGGCGATGGGGGTGCTGCTGCCGCTGATTGAACGCTGGTACTTCTCTGCCGTGCTGGAGGGAGTGGACCGCCAGTTGCGCGCCGCCGGGTACGACCTGGTGGTGTTCAGCCTCGGCGGGACCGGAGTGAACCGTGAGCGGGTGTTCCACCGGTCAATCCTCCGCAAGCGGATCGACGCGCTCCTGGTGATGTGCATGGAACTTACCGATGATGAGCTCCAGTCACTGCACGCACTGGAGTCGCCAACCATCGTGGTCGGCGGGTCGGTCAGGGGCGTCCGGCACGTGGGGATCGACGACGACGCGGCAGCCCGCGACGCCGTCGAACACCTCATCTCGCTGGGGCACACGGACATCGCCCACCTGCGGGGCGGTGGGTCCTACGGTATCGAGTTCGAGGTGCCGCGCATCCGTGAGGAGGCGTATCTGGGCGCCATGGCAGCCCACGGTCTCGTGGTGCGCCCTGAATGGTCACTGTTCGGTGATTTCCGCTTCAAACAGGGCAAGGAGGCGGCGCTTGCGCTCCTGCAGGATCCCGCCGACCGTCCGACGGCCGTCTTCTGCTCGTCAGATGAAATGGCGTTTGGAGTCATCACTGCGGCGGCCGAGCTGGGCATCAGCATCCCGGATCAACTCTCGGTGGTGGGTATTGACGACCATGAGTTCGCGGAGCCGATGAACCTGACCACCATTCGCCAGCGCCCCGAGGAGCAGGGCGCCTATGCGACCGACCTTCTCCTCGCAGAACTGGAGGGTGCGCCACCGTTGGCGGTGCCGACGCCCCGACCGCACGAACTGATCATCCGGAACTCCACGGCGCCGCCCCGGGGGCATGCCAGAGGTCGCTAGACTCGGCAGATGGCTACCGAACTGATGTACCTCAACGACTTCGACGTGCTCACGGGCACCGCCCGCGTTCTCTCGGTCAGCGCCGACGACGACGGCCGCACCGACGTGGTGCTGGACCGCACCTGTTTCTACCCCCGCGGTGGAGGCCAGGACTGGGACATGGGACGGATCCTGTCCTCCACCGGGGACACCGCGTTCGTCGTCGAGGAGGTTCGGCTGGATCCAGAGGGAGTGGTACACCACCTCGGTGCCGGCCCTATCACTGAAGGCGGCGAGGTATCCCTTGAAGTCGATGCCGCCCGGCGGACTGCCAACACCCGGCTACACTCGGCCGGGCATGTGGTGGACCTGGCGGTGGAACGCCTGGGGTTACCGTGGGTTCCCGGCAAGGGTGCCCACTACCCGCACATGTCGTTCGTGGAATACAACGCCACCCTCGCGCCAGCTGATGTCGACGCCGTCGTCGCGCAGGTCCAGGAGGCCGCCCGGAGCGTGATCGACGCGGGCAGCACCAACGAGATCCGGTTCATGCCGGTGTCCCAGATGGGCGAGTACTGCCGGAACGTTCCGGACAACATTCCGACCAACAAACCCGCACGGATCGTCCTTTACACCCCAGACTTCGGTGTCCCGTGTGGTGGCACGCATGTGAAGGACGTCTCGGATATTGGCACCCTGACCATCACGAAGATCCGTTCGAAGAAGGGCCTCACCAAGGTCTCCTACGCGGTGGAAGGCATCAACTAGGGCTGGGCCGGCTAGTTGGCCCGCGCCAGCTGCCGGATCGGGATCCAGCGGGACGCCAGCCGCCGGTAGGACGCGGCGGCCCCGGTCATGTCCCCCTCGGAGAGGCACTCGATGCCGAGGCGGACATCCATGGGTGACTCGTCCGGGAACACCAGGTCAGCGACCGGGCCGTAGTCCAGTTCCACCACGGCGTCCAGGCGGAAGAGTTGCAACCACCCAATGATGTCGGTCAGGTCATCAATCAGGTCGAGCTCCGGCGCGGCAATAGCCAGCGAAGCCATCGCGTGCTTGGCCCGCTCGATGCACTCGTGCACCGCCGTCGCGACACGGACAGTGCGCACCTTTCCGCCCTCCTCGATCACCTCGGTGAGGTCGTCCTCGTGGATCAGGACGAACCACGAAAACGGGATCCCCCAGGTGGCCGAGCGGGTGTACAACTTGGCGGTGGTCTCAGCGACCGTCTCGGGGTCAAGCCGCGCCTGGTGGGCGTCCGTGGCGGCTTCGGGGAGGAGCACGTCCACCAGCGGGCCGCGGATGGTCTGGCCCAGGGATTCGGCGGCCAGGGAGGTGCGCACGGCCAGCTGGTTGGGGCAGTAGTACCGGGTGGTGGTGCCGTTGCTGCCGGGGAAGTGCAGCACCCGGACCAGGTCCGCTCCGTGATGGGGGAAGGGGTCGGACACCTGCCGGAGGATCCGGTGCAGCGAATTGGTCCGCTCGATCCCCTCAGTGACCAAGCGGTCACGTGACCGCTGTTCGAGGATGACCAGCTGCTGGGCATCGCTGAACGCCTCGAGCGGCTCGTAGACCCTGAGGTAGGACACATAGGGGAAGGTGTGGCCCGTGGCGGCTGGGCCGATGGCCGCCATCAGCTACCCGAGCTCCACAATGACCGGGGCATGGTCGGACGCGCCCTTGCCCTTACGTTCCTCGCGGTCAATCGATGCGCCGGTCACGCGTTCCGCCAGCGCAGGAGAGGCCAGCACAAAGTCGATTCGCATGCCCATCTTCTTGGGAAAGCTCAGCTGTTTGTAGTCCCAGTACGTGTACACGCCGGGGCCGGGCGTGTGGGGCCGGGCGACGTCGGTGAAGCCCGAACTTTCGAAAGCGTGGAACGCCGCACGCTCCTGCGGGCTGACATGGGTGTAGCCCTCCCGCTGGAACAGGTCAATGTCCCAGACATCCTCATCCCGCGGGGCGATGTTCCAGTCACCGGTGAGCGCGATCTGCGCCGACGGGTCAGCCTCGACCCAGCCGAGCGCCTTGGCCCGCAAAGTGTCCAGCCAGTCGATCTTGTACTGCATGTGCGGGTCGTCGAGGGACCGGCCGTTGGGCACATACAGGCTCCACACCCGGACGCCGCCGCAGGTGGCGCCGATCGCACGGGCCTCCTGGACCGGTTCCACGTCCTTCCCGAAGGTCGGTTGACCCTCAAAGGTGCGTTCGACGTCCGCGAGCCCCACCCGTGACGCGATGGCTACACCGTTCCACTGGCTCAGGCCGAAGTGCGCCACTTCGTAGCCGTTGGCTTCGAAGAGCTCCCAGGGGAAGTTCTCGTCCTTGCACTTGGTTTCCTGAATCGCCAGCACATCGACGTCGGAGCGGGCGAGCCAGGCCTCGACGCGGTCGGCGCGGGCTCGGAGGGAATTGACGTTCCAGGTGGCTATCTTCACAGGGAACACGTTACCAAGGTCCTGTTGCGTCAGTCCCGCCACCAGGTGTCGAGGATGGTGACCGGGACGGTGCGCTTGTGCCGGGTGATGGCGTGACGGCGTTCGATGGCCAGTGCGGCTGCCTCATCGATCTCCCGGCCCTCCAGGTAGTCGTCGATCTGGTCGTAGGTGATCCCGAGTTCGTGCTCGTCGGTGCGGCCGGGCTGGAGGTCGAGCAGGTCAGCCGTGGGCACCTTCGCGTAGATCTGCTCGGGTGCGCCGAGCTCCTTCAGGAGCGCCCGGTTCTGGCGCTTGTTCAGGCCGAACAGGGGGAGGATGTCCGCGCCGCCGTCGCCGTACTTGGTGAAGAACCCGGTAACCGATTCGGCGCCGTGGTCAGTGCCGATGACCAGCAGGTTATGCTGCCCGGCGAGGGCGTACTGGGAGACCATCCGTGCCCTGGCCTTGATGTTCCCCTTGGTGAAGTCGGAGATGTCCTCGCCGGTCGCGGCGGCGTACTCCGCCTCGAAACCGTCGACGGCAGCGGCGACGTTGAAGGTGCGTTGGCTCTTCGGCTGGATGAACTCGAGGGCGGCCTGCGCATCCTCTTCGTCGTGCTGCTCGCGGTAGGGAAGCCGGACCGCGATGAAATCGGCGTCGACACCCTCCTCGGCCAGCTCGGTCACGGCCAGCTGGGCCAGCCGGCCGGAGAGGGAGGAATCGACTCCGCCGCTGATTCCCAGAACAAACCCGTTCGTGCCGGTGGCCCGGAGGTAATCCTTCAGGAAGGTGACCCTGGCCCGGATCTCCGCGGCGGGATCAATGGTGGGCTGCACACCCATTTCCTCAATGATGCTGGCTTGGTTTTTGCGCATGGAGACAGGCTACTACGGGGGCGTAACGGGCACGTTACGGCAAATCACACACCGGCGCCGCCCTTCCGGCCGGCCCCGCCCCGGAGTGCAGGAGGGAACCGCTGACTACTGCTTGAAGGCCGCGTCGAAAGAGGTCCCGGACGGGGCAAAGTTGAACCTCTTCAGGAAGGCCAACGCCTCCGGGGCACCCTCCAACCGGTCCATCCCGGCATCCTCCCATTCCACCGAGATGGGACCGTCGTAACCGATGCTGGTGAGTGCCCTGAAACTGTCCTCCCAGGGCACATCACCGCGGCCAGTGGACACGAAGTCCCAGCCGCGGCGGGGATCACCCCAGGGCAGGTGGGAGGAGAGGATGCCGTTCCGCCCGCCACCCATCCGCATCTTCGTGTCCTTGCAGTCGACGTGGTAGATCCGGTCGGCGAAGTCGGAGATGAACGCCACCGGGTCGATCTGTTGCCACATGAAATGGCTCGGATCCCAGTTGAGGCCGAACGCGGGGCGGTGGCCGATGGCCTCAAGGGTGCGCTGGGTGGACCAGTAGTCGTAGGCAATCTCTGACGGGTGCACCTCGTGCGCGAACCGGACGCCGCACTCATCGAACACGTCGAGGATGGGGTTCCAGCGGTCAGCGAAGTCCTGGTAGCCGGCGTCGACAACGTCCTGGGACACCGGAGGGAACATGGCCACGTACTGCCAGATCGAGGACCCGGTGAATCCCACGACCGTCCGCACGCCGAGTTTTTGGGCCAGCCGCGCGGTCAACTTCATCTCCTCGGCGGCGCGGGCCCGCACTCCGACGGGATCCCCATCGCCCCAGACCCGCGGTCCCACGATGGCCTGATGCCTGAAGTCGATCGGGTCATCGCAGACGGCCTGGCCCTTGAGATGGTTGGAGATGGCCCACACCTTCAACCCGTTGCGCTCAAGAATGTCGAGCCGCCCGGCGATGTACTCGTCGTCGTCCCAGCGCCAGGCATCCAGGTGGTCGCCGGAGACCGCGATCTCGAGGCCGTCGTAGCCCCACTCGCCAGCAAGGCGCGCCACCTCCTCGAAGGGAAGGTCGGCCCACTGGCCGGTGAACAGGGTGTAGTTGTGTGGCATGGGGTACTCCTAGATGAGGGTGGGCTGGGCTGGATCCCAGTCTTCGGGAAGGGGATCGAGTGCCGCGGCGGAACTGGTCACAGGGACAAACTCGCCGGTGTCGATGGACTCGGCGGTCGCCACCATGGCATCAAGGATGTGGAACGCAGTCGCCCCCTGCGCGCGGTGGGGTCGGTCCGCCCGGATGGCGCGTGCCATCTCGAGGACACCGGAGCCCCGGCTGAACACCGACCCGACGGCGGGGATAGTCTCCCAGTCCGCCGCGCCGTGCCGGTAGATCCTGACGTCGCCGTGGAACTCGTTCGGGTCGGGAAACGCGATGGTCGCCTCGGTGCCGGTGATCTCCACGAAACCGGTGCGGGGCAGGGGCGAATCGAAGCTGAAGATGCTCTGCGACGACTGGCCGCCGTCGAACTGGGTGAGGGCGCTGACGTGGGTGGGAACGGACACCCGAAACTCCTCACCGGCAAGCGGCCCCGAACCGATCACCCGGGTGTCGCGGGCCCGGGAGCCGGCGGCGGCCACCCGCCGGATGGAGCCGAACGCCTGGACCAGGGTGGTGAGGTAGTACGGTCCAATATCGAACAGCGGTCCTGCGCCGTCCTGGAACAGGAAGGCCGGGTTGGGGTGCCAGGATTCCGGGCCGGGGGACTGCATGAGGGTTAGCGCTGTGAGCGGCGTCCCAATGTCTCCGCGCTGGATGCAGCGCAGGCCGGTCTGCAGGCCCGCCCCGAGGAACGTGTCGGGTGCACACCCCAGGCGGACTCCGGCCGCCTCCGCCGCGGCCAGCAACCCTGTGCCTGAACTCCGGTCGAGGGAGAACGGCTTCTCGGACCAGACGTGCTTCCCGGCGGCGACAGCGGCGAGGGCCACCGGCACATGCGCTGCGGGGGTGGTCAGGTTAATCACGATCTCCACGTCGGAGTGGGCCAGCGCAACCTCCACCCCTCCTGACAGGTCGACTCCGAACTCTGTTGCCCGGGCGCGGGCGGCATCCTCGAAAAGGTCAGCGACCACGTGCACGGTGAGATCAGGGAAGGCGGTCAGGTTGGTCAGGTACTCCTTGCTGATCACTCCGGCGCCGATCACCGCGACGCCGACCGGCCCCCTCACGCGCCAGCCCGGGCGAGCAGAAACCGCCGGCTTTCCTCGATCGCTGCGAAGAGGTCCCCGGCGCTGTCGTCGAGTTCGACAACGACCGTCTCGACCGCCGAAGACGCCTGGAGGACGCCTTCGATGTTCATCAGTCCCGCGCCGACAGCCACCTGCGATGTGGGGTCCCTGTCGATGGCGCCGTCCTTGAGGTGGATCAGCCGGACCCGCTCACCCAGACGCCCCAGCAGGGCAGCAGGATCCTGCCCGCCGACCGCCACCCAGTAGGTATCCACTTCCAGGACCACGGCCGGGTCCAGATGGTCAGCCAGCACCTCAAGGCCGGTGCGGCCCTCGAAATCCGTCTCCACCTCGAACCAGTGGTTGTGGTATCCCACCTGGAGGCCGTACCTGGCCGCCACCGCGGCAGCATCGTTGAGCTGAGCGGCGGTGGCCGCGATGTCCTCGACCGACGCCCAGCGTGCCGGATCCACGAACGGGTCGATCACGGTGCGCATCCCGAGCGACTGGGCGGCCGAGCAGATGTCTTCCTGGTTCGCGGAGAGCAGGGGTGCGTGGCCGGACGGGGCTGCCAGCCCGTTGCGGCGCAGCGCCGCGGCCAACCGGTCGTGGTCGGCCGCAAAATTGTACGGTTCCACGCTGGTGAAACCCATCGCAGCGATCCGGTCGATGGTGCGGTCGAGATCGGCGACGAGAGCGTCGCGGACCGTGTACAGCTGGACTGACAGTTCCATGGATCTCCTGCGTGCTGTAGATCAGTTCAAACGGGCGTGACGGCGGTACCGGCCTGGGCGGCACTTTCCTCCAGCGCGGCCAGCACCCGCTGGGTGGCCAGCCCCTCCTCGAACGACGGCGACGGCGGTGTCCCCGAGTCGATCGCGGCGAGGAAATCGGCCGCCTGGCTGGTGAACGTGTGATCCCAGCCGAGGGTGTGCCCAGCAGGCCACCAAGCTCCAAGGTACGGGTGGGACGGTTCGGTGACCAGTATTTTGCTGTAACCCTGCAGCTCGGTGGGCACACTGCTGTCGAAGTACTGCAGCTCGTTGAGGTGTTCAAGGTCGAACCGCAGGCCACCACGGGAACCGTACACCTCGATCTGCAGCGAGTTCTTGCGCCCGGTGGCGAAGCGCGAGACTTCAAGGCTCGCGACGGCGCCGGAGGCGAGGCGCAGGGTGGCCCAGGCGGCGTCGTCGACGGTCACCGGTTCCGGGCCGTCCGGGCCGGGGCGCTCAGTGACGAAGGTGTTGACCGTCCCGGACACGGTGACCACCGGGTCACCGAGCAGGTACCCCACCTGGTCGACGGCGTGGGAGGCGAGATCGCCGAGGGCGCCCGAGCCAGCCGACGCCTTGCGCAGCCGCCAGCTCATCGCGGCGCGCTCGTCGGCCAGCCAGTCCTGCAGATAGCTCACGCGAATCTGGCGGACGTCCCCCACTCGCCCGCCAGAAATCAGGGACCGCGCCAAAGACAGCGCGGGGAGACGGCGGTAGTTGAACCCGACCATCGAGTGGACGCCCTGGGCGCGCGCGGCGACGGCGGCCGCGACCATCTGCTCGGCCTCGGCCACCGAATTGGCCAGCGGCTTTTCCACCAGGACGTGTTTGCCGGCCTGCAGGGCCGCGATCGCGAGCTCGGCGTGCAGATGCCCCGGGGTGCAGATGTCCACGATGTGGATGTCGTCACGTTCCAGCACCCCACGCCAGTCGGTTGAGCTTTCGGCCCAACCGTACTGGGTTGCCGCCTCAGCCACCTTCCCGGCGTCGCGGCCCACCAGGAGCTGCTGTGCCACCCGGGGCGTCGGGTAGAACGCGTTCACGTTGCGCCAGGCGTTGGAATGAGCCTTCCCCATGAAGGAGTAGCCGAGCACGGCCACCCCCAGCGTGCCGGGCTCGGCAGCGGCTGCCGGGGCGGGGGTGGTCATAGGTGGTCTCCTTGAAACAGGGGCGTGCCGGTCCTGGGCGGGGTGATCGAGCGCAGGAACGCGAGGCCGTCTTGGGCGAGCCGGTCCTGGGACTCGGCGAGGGGCCGCCAGATGGAGGCGGCGGTGGCAATGCTGGCGTTGTGCGCCGTGAAGCTCTCAATGTTCAGGGGGCCTTCGTACCCGGTGGTGTCGAGGGCGTCCAGGATGGCTGTCCAGTCAGTCTGGTCGCCGCCCGGTGCGCCGCGGTCATTGCCACAGACCTGTAGGTGCACCAGGTGCTCTCCCGCAGCCCGGATGGCGTCCGCTGAGGAACGCTCCTCAATGTTCAGATGGTAGGTGTCCAGGGCCAGACCGAGGTGCGGGCCAAGGAGCGGGCCCAGCGCGTCAAGTCCCTGGGCGACGGTGTTGATGAGCGGCGTCTCGTACCGGTTCAGGGGTTCGACTCCGAGGATGACGCCGGCGCCGGCAGCCTCGTCCACGAGGGGGGCAAGGTTGCGGCGTAACTGCCGGTATGCGGCAGTTCGTTCGTCGTCGTCCATCCGCCACACCCGGCCGGTGGAGGAATAGAACGGTCCACAGACAGACGGGGCGCCGATGTCGTGCGCCAGCTGGATGCAGGCGCTGAGGTACCGCTGAGTCTGCAGGATGACGGAGTCGTCGGCGAGGATGAGGTCACGGCCCGGCGCCATTGCACCCACTAAATAGGGGTGCATCCCGTGCAGGGAATTGGTGACCACCTCTGCTGTGAAGTCGCCGATGTTCTCCAGCGGGAGCTCAACGGCGTCGAACCCCATGTCGGCAATGGACCCCAGCAGGGGAGGCAGGGTGGCGTCGGTGAGGGGGGAAACCCACACCCAGGTGTTGACACCGATGGGTCGCTGGAATGAGCTCTCCAAGGCCCTGCCTCCTCTCGCTGTATTGGGGTTGACGGGTGCCGCGGGTGCGGCCGGGTTATGGAATCTGGCGTTCCTGCCAGACCTCGGGGTAGCCCTCCATGTCCTCGCCGCCGAACTTGGCGTAGTGACCATCAGGCATACCCTCATTGGCGGCCAGGAAGTCACCGCGTTCATCCTCGGTGATCGGCTCCTGCGGGAGGATCCATTCGGCAGGGATTTCCTCGCCAGCGAAGATCTTCTCCAGCGCCAGCAGCGGGGTGCGCCACTGGAAGTTGGAGTAGACCGGGGCAAGGGCTGTGATTCCTGTTTCCTCCCACTTACGCAGGAAGCTCATCTCGTCCTCACCGGTCATGACGGGGAGGTCAGCTCCGGCGTCCTCGAAGGCTTCGATCGCTGCAACCGCGCCGTCGCCCGCGTCCATCCAGATGCCCTGGACGTCGCCGGTGGCCAGTTCGTCGGCCAGGATGTCCTTGATCTCGGTGGGGTCAGCGCCGGTGAAGTAGTCAACTGCCTCGATGCCGTTCTCCTCGAAGATCCGCTCGGCGGCCGCCCAGCGCTGTTCCAGGACGTCGACACCGGGGAGGATGCGCAGGGCAACCACCTTGTCGCCTTCCTCAAGCTGTTCGCTTAGGAACTCGGCGGTGTCGATGCCCCAGGCGAAGCCGCCGATGGGGTGGATGAACGTGACTGCGCAGTCGGTTTCAACGCCGCGGTCGAACACCACCACTGGCTTCCCGGTCTCACAGGCCCTCTCGACCGCTGGGGTCATGGCTGCCGTCGAGTTGGGGGAGATGATGAACGCGTCGCAGTTGCCTTCAGCGATGAAGTAGTCGATGTCGGCGATCTGGGTGTTGTCGTCGTCCTGCGCGTCCCGGGTCTCCATCTCGGAGATGACCCCCGAATCCTGCAGAGCCTTCAACTGCTCGTTCATGGTGATCCAGCCGGTCTGCCGCCACGGGTTGGAGATCGAGGCGTTGGCGAAGCACGCCTTCTGGGCGCCGTCCGCTGCGTACTCGGCGGTGTCGGTCATCTCCCCGTCGATGTACTGCAACCATGGCTGCTCCGGGTCACCTTCGAAGGTGGCGGAACGCTGCTCGTACTGGTCGTCGTACACCTCCTGGACAAACCATTCGTCGCTGCTGGTCTCCTCGGCAGCGGGTTCGGTCTCCGCGGCGGATGCCGTGGTGTCTTCCGTAGGCGGGTCCTCAATGGATGAATCGGTAGTGCACGCGGTCAGGGCGAGCAGCGAGGTTGCTGCCACCACCGTGACCTTTGTCAGGATGCTTCGTCGCATCATATTCCTCTCTCATTGGTGCCCACGGTGGGCGGTGGAGCGATGGGGTGTGTTGGTTCGTGGGTGCGGGAGCTGGCTCCACGGCGTTTGCGCTGCCAGGTCTGGGCTGCCGCGGCGACCGCGACGATGATGATGATGCCCTGCACGGAGTCCCGCCAGGTGGATTCGACGCCGAGGAAGTTCAGCAGGGTGAAGAGGGTTTCAAGTGCGAAGGCGCCGGCTGCGGCGGATAGCACCCAGCCGCGCCCTCCACCGAGCACCACCCCACCGAGGACGACGGCGGTGATTGCGGTGAATTCGTAGCCGCGGCCCACGGAAGGGTGAACCCCGGCGTAGCCCACCAGGATGATGCCGGCGACCGTCGCTGACAGCGAGGACAGCATGAACGCTCGGGTCTTGACCCACCAGACGCGGGCGCCGGTCAGCGCTGCAGCCCGGGAGTTGTCGCCCACGGCGATCAGGGTGCGGCCATACGGACGGCGCATCAGCCACAGCGCTGCCGCGGCGGTGACAACGAAAATGATGACCGGGTAGGGGATGATCTCCAGCACCGGGACGTCGCGGATCCCGCCCCGCCCGATCTGCCGGAAGCTGTCCGCCGGGTTGCCGGTTGCAGCGCCGCCGGTCGAGTACAGCACCATCCCGAGCAACGCGAGCATCATGCCGAGCGTGACGATGAAGCTCGGAACCTTCAGCAGGGTCGTCACCAGCCCGTTGATGAGGCCAATGAAGGCGCCGAACACGAACATCAGCCCCAGCACCGGGAGGACCCGGGCGTCGTCGTCGCCGATCAGGTTGCCAGCGATGAAAACCTGAGCGGTGACCACCGATCCCATCGACAGGTCGAACTCACCCGAGACGATGACGAAGTACTGTCCGATGGCTGCAATCGCGATCGGCGCGGTCCGGCCGATGAATCGGATCAGGGAACCGGGTTCACCGAACGACGGGTTTGCCGCGATCACCGCGATCAGCAACGCGATCAGGAGGATGAAGACACCGCCGCTGGGGGTTCGCAGGGCCCGCAGTAGACGGTCACCGGCCGACGACCGGTTCCGGGCGAGAATCTCGTTCCGCGTTCCCTGGGCGTTCTCGCTCACGCTCATGCCGACACCTCGCGTGCTGGGATGGTGGAGGATTTCTCGAAACGCGGTGGCCGGGTGATGACCGTGCGGCGGGCGTAAACCGCGACGGCGATCACGATCACCAGCCCGCGGACCACATCTTTCAGGAAGGGGTTGATCTGCATGACGCTCATGATGTTGTCCAGCATGGCGAAGATCAGCACGCCGCCCAGGGTCCCTACCAGGGACCCTTTGCCCCCGGCAAGGAGCGTGCCGCCGAGGACGACAGCGGCGATGGAGAGCAGGTCATACCCGCCCTGGGAGCCGATGGTGGGGCTCCCTACGCCGAGCCGTGCGGCCAGTAGCAGGCCCGCCAGACCGGCCATGACCGAGCACAGGACGTGTGCGGTGATGATCGGGGTGCGGGTGCGGATCCCTGACATCCTGGCGACGCCGAGGTCCCCGCCGACCGCGTAGATATGGTGGCCCACCCGGGTGCGGTTCAGCATCAGCAGGACCAGACCCGCGGTGGCGAGCATGATCAGGGTGGAAATCGGGACGGGTCCCAGTCCGGTGGCCCCGATCAGCCGGAAGGACAGTGGCGCCTGGCCAGAGCTGCCCTGGTAGTTGGTGGCAAGGTAGCCGCTGATGATCAGCCCCATCCCGAGGGTGGCGATGAAGCCGTGCACCTTCAGGCCGGAGACCACAAGACCGTTGGCCAGCCCGATGAGTGCCGAGATGGCGAGGGCGGCGAGCACTCCGGGGAGCACGTTAGCGCCCTGGTTGGCCATGATGCCAGCGGCAATGAGGCTGGAGAGGCTGATCACGTACGGCACTGACAGGTCGAGGCTGCCGACCAGGATCACCAGGGTCTGCCCGATGGCAATGAACCCGAGGACGCTGGTTCCGGTGAGGATGTCGGAGATGTTGCCGGTGCTGAAGAAGCTCCGACCCACCGAGCCGACCAGGATGGTGCCGACGATGACGGTCAGCAGCACCACCAGGTACACGATGTGCGTCGAGGTCAGCCGTGAGAGTCGGTTCATGATGGGGTCTCCTCGGTCCGCGCGCCGGTGGCTAGCTGCAGGACTTCTTCCTCGGTGGACGTCGGCGACAGTTCACCGGCGATAAGCCCGTCCCGCATCACCAGCACCCGGTCAGACATGCCCAGCACCTCCGGCAACTCGCTGGAGACCATCAGGATGGCTTTCCCTTCGGCAGCGAGCGCCCGCATCAGGTTGTACACGGCCACCTTGGCTCCCACATCAATGCCGCGGGTCGGCTCGTCGAGCAGCACCAGCCGAGGGCTGATGGCCAGCCACTTGGCCAGGACCACTTTCTGCTGGTTTCCCCCGGACAGGTACTGGACCTCCTGGTCCAGGTCACGGGCAATCACCTCCAGGGAGGAGAACACGCCCGGTGCGTCCTGGCGCGCCTGGTTGGTGCGGCCGGGAAAGACCGAGCGGATCACGCTGAGCGCGTTGTCCAGAATCGACTGGTTCAGGCTGAGGCCCTGCGATTTGCGGTCTTCGGTGATGAGGGCGACCCGGTGTTGGATGGCGGTACGGGTGCTCCGGGCCGTGTAGGCTTCGCCGGCGAGACGCATGCTTCCGCGGGTGAAGGGGGCTGCACCGAAGATCGCTTCGACCAGCTCGGTGCGTCCTGAGCCCTGAAGCCCGGCGATGCCGACGATTTCGCCGGTGCGGAGGGCGAGGTTGATCGAGTCGAGCTGTTCGTTGCCGGCGTCGGCCACTTCGAGCAGCGGTTCACCGATGATGGTGCCCGGTGTTACCTCCGGGAAGTAGGCGGAGATGGGACGGCCCACCATCAGGCGCACCAGTGAGGCGTCGTCCATTGACGACGCCGGTTGGGAGCCGACTACTTCGCCGTCCTTCAGGACGGTGATCGTGTCGCAGAGGTCGAAGATTTCCTTGAGCCGGTGTGAGACATAGAGGATTGCCACTCCGCGCTCCTTCAGGCGCCCGATGATGCTGTAGAGCAGTTCCACCTCGGGGCCAGCGAGCGCCGCGGTGGGTTCGTCCATGGAGATGATCCGCGCGTCGTAGCTGACCGCCTTGGCTATCTCCACGATCTGCTGCTGGGCGACCGAGAGGTTGCTTACCGGCGTGGACGGCTGGATGCTGGTGATTCCCAGCTGGTCCAGCAGCTCCCTGGTCCGCTCCAGCATTGCCTTCCGGTTCACCAGGATCCCGCTGCGGGGTTCCCTGCCCAGGTAGATGTTCTCGGCGACCGTCCGGTCGGGAAGCAGGTTGAACTCCTGGAAAACGGTCGAGAGCCCGGCCTCGTGCGCCTGGGTGGGGTGGGAGAAATCAACTGGGGCACCAGACAATTCGATGGTTCCCGAATCCCGGTGGTGGACCCCGGCCAGCAGTTTCATCAGGGTCGACTTGCCGGCACCATTCTCGCCGACCAGGCCGTGGACTTCACCCGAGCGCAACTCAAGGGAGACGTCCTTCAGCACCTCAATGCCGAAGAAACTCTTCGACAACCCGGAGACACTGAGCACCACCGGTGCGTTGACCCGAGACTCCAGAGGGAAGACTTCTTTATCCACTCGCTCACTGTGACATAGAACTCATACTTTTGTCGAGCATCAAGCAAAAGTATTGTGTTGGTCATCAGTTAGTAGTTTGCGAGACAGCTATAAGTTCTGCGTGGTTTACTAAAACCGTGTTGAAGATCGAGTCCGAGAAGCAGGGTCGCACCTCCGCGTTGCCAGCCCCCGGCGCCAGCGAGGTTTTCCAGCTCCTGCGGGACGGACAACCGCGGACGCGCGCGGAGCTGGCGCAACTTACGGGGCTCGCACGTTCCACAGTCGCCTCGCGGGTCGAGACCCTCATGACTCTTGGACTGGTGGCCCCCTATGGCGGGGCCGTCTCCACGGGTGGGCGGCCGCCGTCGTTGTTCGCGCTGAACCCCGGAGCCCGGGTGGTGATCGGTGCCGACATCGGCGCCACCCACGCGCTGGTGATCCTGACCGACCTCTCCGGCGCGGAACTGGCGAGCGCCCGGCAGACACTGAACATCTCCGACGGGCCGGACGCAGTACTGGGCTGGTTGGTTGCGACGATCGGTGACCTGTTGGTTCAGTCACGCCGGAGCAGTTCCGAACTGGCCGCCATCGGCATCGGGCTACCCGGTCCGGTGGAGCACGAGACCGGACGCCCGATCAACCCGCCGATTATGCCGGGCTGGGACCGCTTCGACGTGCCGGGTCTGGTGCAGCGCAGTTTCGCCGTTCCGGTGCTCGTGGACAACGATGTGAACATCATGGCCCTGGGTGAGTTGAGCAGTAACTGGCCGAACACCACCGACTTGATGTTCATCAAGGTAGCCACCGGCATCGGCGCCGGAATCATCTCCGGATCAATGCTGCAGCGCGGCGCCCAGGGTACCGCGGGGGACCTTGGCCACGTGCGTGTTCCGCGTGGTGGGGACATTCCGTGCCGGTGCGGGAACACCGGGTGTCTCGAGGCAATGGCCGGTGGACCGGCGCTCGCCGCCGCCCTGAACGAACTGACCGGCGGAACCCTCACGAACAGCCAGGGCGTGATCGATCTGGTGCGCTCGGGTGACGGGAACGCCATCCAGGTGATCCGTCAGGCAGGCCGCGACATCGGCGACGTGCTGGCGACCTGCGTAAACCTGATCAACCCCTCGGTGGTGGTGATTGGTGGCAGTCTGGCCCAGGCCGGTGAACACCTGTTGGCGGGGATCCGCGAAGTGGTCTACCGCCGCTCGCTGCCGCTGGCCACTGAACACCTCCGGATTGTCCCGTCGGTCGCGGGGCAGAGTGCCGGCGTCAGGGGCGCCTCGGTGATGGCCATCTCCCACGTCCTGTCCCCGGAGTCGATCGAGACCGCAAGCCTGATCGCACCCTGATCCAAGCCGTGGCTCAGCCAGGCCGGAACCGGTTCATCCCGGCTGGGTCAGTCCCACCGGGTCGGGTCCGTCTCCAGCCGGGTTCTGTCCCACTGGCCGGTCGTTGCTGCCGCGGCATAGGTGGCCTGCAGGAATTCGAAGAGCACCAGGTCGGGGTTCGGCGCGGATCGCACCACCTCGTAGGGCAGGAGGAACTGCCCATTCTCGACCGAATAGAAAGCGCCCGGCGGTCCGGCTGGCTGGTCGGCAAACCCGGACGGCTCCGGATAGGCGTAGGAGTAGAACGCACCCTCCTCCCCGCCGCCGGGCCAGAATCCGCAGCTGCTGAGCTCCTTGGAATAGCCTTCCTCCATCACCCAGTCACCGCAGTTAGGGGCACCGCCGGGGTGCACTGGAGCGTCCCGGCCAGAGAAGCGGGTGCACGCCAGGTCCATGGCGCCCCAGAAGAAGTGGACCGGGCTGACCTTGCCGATGAAGTGCGCCCGAAACTGATTCATCACCCGGTCCGCCTGCACAAGCTGACGCCAAAAGAGGTGGGCGGCCACCGGGTCGTAGGAGGCGTGCACGGTGTCTTCAGCGAACGGGATCGCCGGATCCACCTCGTTGGGCCGCGCCTGGATGACCGTTTCAATGCCCAGCTCGGCAAGCGCCCCCATGATCCAGGAATGAAAATCCCTGACCGGCATGGGTGCCAGGGCCAGCTCCCGGGTCTGCCCGTCCCCGCTGCGGACCCTGAGCCGGTGGTCGCAGAAGTCGAACTCGATGTCGAAAACGGTGTCCCGGTAGGGGATGGCCGACGTCGTCAATCCGCGGGCACTGACATACAACGTGACCTGCCACCAGTGGTTGAGAAGGGGGGCGTGGGCGAGCCGAATCTTGCCGACGATCTGCGTCCACATATGCAGGGTGTCCCGCGTGTCAGACCAATCGTCGACACGGAGGCGGGGCCATGCAGTAGCGTCGTCGTCGCGTTGCACCATAGCGGGTTCCTCTCGGGGGAGGGTCAAGGTGTCACAGAGCCTACCGAACCGGATCCCGCATGTCGCCACCGGAAGAGACATTAGGATTGCAACCATGACCGTCGATACCGCCGCCCGCGACCGCCTGCGTGAACTCATCCAGGAATTGGCCATCGTTCACGAGAAAGTGACCCTGTCCAGCGGTAAGGAAGCCGACTACTACATCGACCTGCGCCGCATTACTCTTCACCACGAGGCGTCGCAGCTGGTGGGTCAGGTGATGCTGCAAATGCTCGACGACGCCGGCATCGCCTTCGAGAGCGCTGGCGGACTGACCATGGGTGCCGACCCGGTGGGAACCGCCGTCATGCACGCTGCCGCCCGCGACAACCGAGGCATTGACGCGTTCGTGGTGCGCAAGACCCAGAAGACCCACGGCATGGCCCGTCAGGTGGAGGGCCCCGACGTCGCCGGCCGGACCGTCGTCGTTCTCGAGGACACCTCGACCACCGGCGGGTCGGCACTGACCGCCGTCGAAGGAGTCCGGCGGGCGGGCGGCAAGGTGCAGGCGGTGGCGGTCATCGTCGACCGGGACACCGGGTCCAAGGAACGCATCGAGTCGGAAGCCGGGGTGCCCTACCTCTACGCATTCGGTAAAGATGAGCTCGGCTTGAGCTAGCACCTGGGCAGACCGATGACTGAGGACGCCGAACGGCTGCTTCGCTATGCGCACGGGATCAAAGGCATGTCCCGCCGGTCCTTCATCGCTGGCTCCGCGTTTGGGCTCACCCTGGCCGCCGACCTGTTCCTGACCCGTCAGATCCAGGAGGAACGCGAGGAGTTGCAGATCCTCCCGGTCGAGGACGCGGAAGCCGCACGCCGGTTCCCCCGGACACGGTGGATCATCTTCCCCGGCTACAAGACCGGGTGGGAAGAGGGTGGCTGGATTGCCAACTCCCTCCAGCCCGCCCTCAGCCAGCGCGGGCAGATCGCGGTGATGGGATATTCGAACCGCGGGCTGAACGTCGCCAACATCGTCGCCGCACTGAACCGGTACGTGAGGATTTTCCAGGTGGAAACGCTCTACTTCTATGGCCACAGCTTCGGCGGGATGGTGGCGATCGAGGTGGCATCGCAGCTGCGCGGGCTGGGAATCGCTGTGGAACTGATCATCCTCGATTCGAGTCCCCACTCCCGGGATGACGTACTGGATCAGGCTGTGTTCGAAGGCGTAGTGTTCCTGTATGACGCCGGCTACCGGGTCCCCACCGTGCTGCGCGGCAGCTACGAGCTGGGCGAGCGGATCGTCAACAAGAACGAGCGCACCTGGCGGCAGATCCTGAACCAGACCCTTGAGCAACTCTCCCCGCTCGCACCGTCGAGCGTCCTGATCCAGTCGCAGTCCTCGTACATCTACCACTACAACGTCACCCGTTTCCAGGAGACGCTGGGTGATACGCAGATTGCCTTCATCGGCAACCCCAACGACGGCACGGTCAACTACGCCCGGGCCAGGCCGGGTTGGGCGGAAGCCTTCCCGGACAACCTGGTGTCGGCCGACTACGTCACCGAGGGTGCCCTGCCCGCGCACGCCAGCCCGCAGTGGAACCCACTGATCTATCAAAGCATCGTCGTCGCGCTGCAGGACGAGTTCCTGCCCCTGCCACAGGGCGGTTCCCTGCGAAGCGCCTACTGACCGCTGAGCGTTCTCCGGAGCCGGCCCAGGTCGCGGCGGTCCATTCCGGCACCCTCCAGGAACGCGTCGACGGTTCCGAACTCGCGGCGCAGCCCCTTGATGAACGTGGCCATGGCACCCTCCGGCGAGGTCAGGATCACCGGCGGGTTCTCCATCGACAGGCGGCCAGCCCCGGCGGGCGCGTCCCCCATCCATAGCTTCGCCAGTGCTGGCAGAATCTCCGGCAGGGCGCCAGTCGTGTGGGCGTAGTCCTTGATGATCAGCTCGTCGGCGACTCCGGCCACGAGGAGAATCACCGCGGTGATCACTCCGGTGCGGTCCTTGCCTGCGGCGCAATGCACCAGGGTGGTCCGGCCCGCCACGATCGGCTCCAGCGCATCGACCACCACCGTGGGCCGGCTGTGCAGCCACCCCACGTAGTAGTTGCCCAGGTCCTCAGCGGTCAGCAACCCCATGGTCGACGCCGGGTTGGCGTCGGATGGGTCCAACGGGGCGGCAACGAGATCGATCCCCGCGTCGGCGGCTACCTGCCAGGGTGCCATCCCCGCCTCACGGTGGCTGCGCAGATCAACGATCGACTGGATCCCCTGAGCCGTCAGGAAATCCATGGTCGCCGCCCGGTCCCAGTCGAACGGTTGGCTGGAGCGGAACACCCTGCCCGGCACCGGTGCCCGTGGATCGGCGGCGGTGAGCTCGGCGATGTCCCGCAGATTGAGCACCCCGGGCACCGGACTAGACCTGTTCGATCAGGTCCGCCACTGACTCCATGATCTGGGCGGGCCGGAAAGGGTACGCGTCGATGTCGGCGCGCTGGGTGATACCGCTGAGCACCAGCACCGTGTGCAACCCCGCCTCCATCCCCGCAATGATGTCGGTGTCCATCCGGTCGCCGATCATCGCTGTGGTTTCGGAGTGGGCATCGATCTGGTTCATGGCCGAGCGGAACATCATGGGATTGGGTTTGCCCACAATGTAGGGAACACGGCTGGTGGCAGCGGTGATCAGGGCGGCGACCGCCCCCGTTGCGGGCAGCGGCCCCTCCTTCGACGGCCCCGTGACATCAGGGTTCGTTGCGATGAACCGTGCGCCGCCCTCGACCAGCCGGATGGCCTTGGTGATCGCCTCAAACGAGTAGGTGCGTGTTTCCCCGAGCACCACATAGTCGGGGGCCTGGTCCGTGAGCACGAAACCGGCCTCATGCAGTGCCGTTGTCAGGCCGGCTTCCCCAATCACGTACGCCCGGCCGCCCGGCAACTGTTCCTTGAGGAACTGCGCCGTGGCCAGAGCCGAGGTCCATAGGTTCTCCTCCGGAATTTCCAGACCGGAGGCCTTGAGCCTGGCCGCGAGGTCCCGCGGAGTGTAGATGGAGTTGTTGGTCAGCACCAGGAAGCGCTTGGACGTGGCCACCCAGCGGTCGATCAGCTCCGCAGCGCCCGGGATCGCCTGGTTCTCGTGCACCAGGACACCGTCCATGTCCGTCAGCCAGCACTCAATATGTTCGTTCTCACGCATGTGATCTCTCCCTGCCGTCCGGCGGTGCTCTAGGACCTCAGTCTTTCACCTTAGGCTGGGAGCGTGAAAGAAAATCCCGAATTCCCGCTGGTCCCGGTCGGCGTCGGCCCCTGGGAGGGGCAACTGCCAGAGGGAGAGCACTGGGATGCCGTACTCCTCGCCGCGGGTGACACCCGCAACGTCGTCGACCGGTACCGGTACTGGACCCACGAGGCGATCGTCGCAGACCTCGACTCCCGCCGCCACAACTTTCACGTCGCCATTGAGAACTGGCAGCACGACCTGAACATCGGGTCGGTGGTGCGCACAGCCAACGCCTTCATGGCCAAGGAAGTCCACATCATCGGACGACGGCGGTGGAACCGACGGGGCGCGATGGTGACCGACCGCTATCAGCACGTCCGGCACCACCCCACGGTCGAGGAGTTCGTCACGTGGGCGGAAGGGGAGGGCCTGCGGATCATCGGGATCGACAACTTCCCGGATTCCGTGCCCCTGGAAACCTACGACCTGCCGGAAAACTGCGTGCTGGTCTTCGGCCAAGAGGGACCGGGCCTGACACCCGAGGTGCACGCCGCTGCCGATGCCACCCTCTCCATCGCCCAGTTCGGGTCTACCCGGTCCATCAACGCCTCGGCCGCTGCAGCGATCGCCATGCACGGGTGGGTCCGCCGGCACGTCTTCGGGCAGGGAGCCTGACCATTAGCGCACCCGTTGGGGCCAGAAACGGCCCGGACGGTCTGAACGGTCGCGCGCAACCGGCAAACCTGACCCCCGGGGGCCGTTTCTGCTGATCGGGCAGTCGAATAGGATGGCTTAAGCGGTCAGTTTCCATCCCGCCTGTTTACGCACGCATTCCACGAAGGAGTCCTTATGCCTATCGCAACACCTGAGATCTATTCAGAAATGATCGACCGTGCCAAGGCTGGGGGCTTCGCGTATCCGGCCGTGAACGTGACCTCCTCCCAGACTCTCAACGCGGCGATGCGCGGGTTCGCCGAGGCCGGTTCCGACGGCATCGTGCAGGTATCCACCGGCGGCGCCGCCTACTGGTCCGGTGCGTCGGTGAAGGACATGGTGGTCGGATCCCTCGGCTTCGCCGCCTTCGCCCACGAAGTAGCCAAGAAGTATGACGTGAACATTGCGCTGCACACCGACCACTGCCCCAAGGACAAACTGGACGAGTTTGTCCTGCCCCTGCTCGCGGCGTCGGAAGAGGCAGTCAAGCGCGGCAACAACCCGATCTTCCAGTCACACATGTGGGACGGCTCAGCTGAAACCCTCGAGGAAAACCTGCGCATCGCCAAGGAGATCCTGCCCCGCGCAGCAGCAGCGAAGATCATCCTTGAGGTTGAGATCGGCACCGTCGGTGGCGAGGAGGACGGCGTCGAGAACGCCATCAACGACAAGCTGTACACCACCGTCGAAGACGCCCTGGCCACGGTCGAGGCGTTGGGCTCCGGCGAGCACGGGCGCTACCTGACCGCCCTGACCTTCGGGAACGTGCACGGCGTGTACAAGCCCGGCGGCGTCAAGCTCCGCCCCGAGATCCTCAAGGACATCCAACACCAGATCGGCTCCAAACTGGGCAAGGACAAGCCCTTCGACCTGGTGTTCCACGGCGGATCCGGCTCCTCGGACCAGGAAATCTCCGACGCCGTCTCCTACGGAGTCATCAAGATGAACATCGACACGGATACGCAGTACGCGTTCACCCGCCCGGTGGTTGACCACATGCTGAAGAACTACGACGGCGTGCTCAAGGTCGACAACGAGGTGGGCAACAAGAAGGTGTACGACCCCCGCGTCTGGGGTGCAGCCGCCGAAGCCGGCTTGGCCGCCCGCGTCGTGGAAGCTGCAGCCTCCTTGGGCTCCGCCGGAAAGAAGCTCTAGTATGTCCGACGAGTTCCGCCGCAACCTCCTCGGCCCCGAGCCGACCCTCCTTCCCGAGGAGACGGACCTCAGCGCCCGGATCGACGCCGGTGACGAAGCGGTAGACCTTGCCGCCGCGTACCCGACGTCGTCCCTGGTGTGGGCCATCCTGGCCGACGAAGCCTACGCCGACGGCCGCACCATCGAGTCCTACGCGTACGCCAGGACCGGCTACCACCGCGGTCTTGACGCGCTGCGCCGTAACGGCTGGCGTGGGACCGGGCCCGTGCCCTACTCGCACGAACCCAACCGCGGTTTCCTCCGCTCGCTCTACGCCCTGGGCCGGGCGGCGGCATCGATCGGCGAGATCGACGAGGCCGAGCGGATCGCGAAGTTCCTTGGCGAATCCGACCCGGAAGCCAGCAAGCAACTGGGCAGCTAGGCCTAGTGGGCAGCTAGCTCACGGTCGCCTGATGCTGGTCACTACGGTGACCAGCATCGGAGCGGCGGGGGCGGAGCTGAACCCGAACCGCACCGGCGGTGTCAGCGGTGCTAGGTTGCCCAAATCCCGGCCATCCAGGCTGGCTGTCGCGGAAACCACCTTCCGCGCCATCGTGACGCCATAGTATTCAGTGCGGCCGTTGCCGGCCGATCCCGCTGTCCTGACCCCGGGCATGACCAGGCCTGCCACCGGGTTGATGAGGCTCAGCCAGGCCGGCGACGTCGCAAGCCGCGCCGGAACGAGGCGCAGCATCCGCCCCAGCACCGTCACCGCGCCGAGCTGCGCGGTAACCGCCAGCGAACCCGCGGTCACGGTCAGCCGGCGGTCGTCGAGGGTCGAAACCACATCAACCACCCGGACCACATCGAAGCTGTAGGTCGCGCTGACGTAGTCGGCCACCGCCTGCGACGGGGCGATCAGGGTCCGCTCACCACTGGCATCCTCCATCATGACGTCGGTGAACGCCCCCAACGGCGACTCGGCCCACCTGCCGATCACCAGCCGTGTCCCCGACCCCGTGCCGAGCCCTGCAATGTTGCCCACGAAACGATCCATGAGGACATTCTCTCCTCCGCAGCTCTCCCGGGTGGCATCATGGCGGTATGCAGAAGAGCAGGAGTGAACTGGTATGGCTGGGGTTGGCAGCGATCCTGGCGTTCTTTTTCGTGCGGGCCGGGATCGAAAAGGTGATCGGCGAACCTGCGGCGCTGCTTCCCTTCCAAAAGTCGGGACTGCCCGAGTGGACGGTGTACCTGACGGCCGCAGGTGAATTCCTGGGCAGCGCCGCTCTCTTCGTTCCCCGGCTGCGCACCCTGGGAGCACTGGTCCTGGTACTGGTCATGTTCGGTGCTGCGGTGACCAACATCGCCAACGGCGACCCCCAGTACGTGTGGACCAACGTGTTGTTGGGCGCTGGATCACTGCTGCTGGCCTGGCAGGGTCGGAGACACCTCCCGGACCGTAAAAGCACATAGCGCGCCAACCTGGACTAAATTCTCCCTCGCCGGCGTCGCCCGGTTTCGCGCCCAACAATTGCAGTGTCGTGCGCTGACTTCAAATGGGTTTCCTAACCTATAGCCATCTTCTTTATTCAGGTATAACCTACCGGATTACTAGGGTTTATGGATTGTCGAGGGCTAAGGGGAAATCAATGGCACGAAAAGTTGCGTGGGCGCGCACGGCAGTTGCAATACCGCTTGTTGTGATGCTCTCTGGCTGTGGTGGGTTGTCGTCTGTCTCTAATGTGGCCGGTACAGCACCGGACAGCGTTCGACTAGGCTACTTCCCGAATCTCACTCATGCACCCGCGTTGATAGCGGATGCGGAGGGACTCTATGCCGAACACCTGGCTGCAACGAATCTGGAAGTATCAACCTTCAACGCGGGTCCCTCAGCGATCGAAGCGCTCTTTTCCGGGGCTATTGACATGGCGGTTATTGGACCTAATCCGACAATAAATGGCTTTGCCCAGAGCGGCGGGGAGGCGCTTCGGGTGGTCGCGGGAGTCGCATCCGGTGGGGCGGCGCTGGTTGTGCGGCCCGGTATCAAGAGTGCCGCGGATCTAAGTGGAGCCACCCTAGCAACCCCTCAACTCGGGAACACGCAAGATGTCGCACTGAGAACGTGGCTGGCTGCACAAGGATTTCGGGCTGACACGGAAGGAGGCGGTGATGTAAGCATCATGCCACAGGACAACGCATCAGCCCTCCAGGCCTTCAATAGTGGGCAAATTGACGGGGCGTGGGTGCCAGAACCTTGGTTGACCCGACTTGTCGAGGAGGGAGGCGGGCAGGTACTGGTGGACGAGCAGGCTCTCTGGCCGGAGGGGGCCTTCATCGTGGCGAATGTCGTAGTTCGTGCCGAATTCCTGCGTCAGCATCCGGATACGGTGGAAGCGATGATCGAGGGGCAGCTTGATGCCCTCGCCTTTATGGAGGAGTCTCCAGAGGAGGCAATGGATGCCTTTAACTCGAAGATGGATTCCATCACTGGGCAAAGTATCAACGAGGCGTACCTTGAAGAGGCGTGGCGGAACGTCGATTTTCTCTACGACCCGCTCCCGAGCACCTTAATTACCGGAGCCGAACATGCTGTATCAGTAGGTCTCCTGAATGAGGTCGACCTCGACGGTCTTTATGATTTAGGACCGCTGAACCGGGTGCTGGAGCGCCGTGAACTGGAACCGGTTGCTGCGCCATGAACGAGGTGCTGCAGGAGACGGGGACAGGGGTGGCGGTGAGGGTTCGCGGGGTTGGCAAGGACTTCACCGGAAGAGGGAGGCACCAGGTCGCCCTTGACAGCGTGGACCTAGACATCAAACAGGGAGAGTTCTTATGCCTGCTTGGACAATCCGGGTGCGGAAAATCGACCCTGTTGAATCTCATCGCCGGATTGGATGGTGCCACCCGTGGGACCATCGACGTGGGTGGTCGTCGGATCGGCATGATGTTTCAGGACGCCAATCTCTTCCCATGGTTGACCGTCCAGGGCAATATCGAATTGGCTTTGCGTCTATCAGGCGTGCCGAAATCTGAATTTCGGGACCGAGTGGACGAATTGCTGTCAACGGTTCGATTAGCGGGCGCAGCCCTGATGCGCCCGCATGAACTGTCCGGCGGGATGCGGCAACGAGTGGCTCTGGCACGAACGCTTGCGCAGGATTGCAGCATACTGCTGATGGATGAACCGTTCGGCGCGCTCGACGCCATTACCCGGGATGCCATGCATGATGAGACGGAGAGAATCTGGTCCGAACGAGGTCTGACAGTGATTTTCGTGACCCACAACGTGCGAGAATCTGCGCGTCTTGGAGATCGAGTGATCGTTATGGCCCCGAATCCAGGGCGCATTGCTTCGGAGCTTCCCATCGACCTACCCCGGCCTCGGGTTATGGATCATCCTGATGTCTCGGTCCGGGCAGCTGAACTTCATCGGCGACTGCACGATGGAATCCCGTCATGAGTCGAACAGAGCCACATGCGCCGCAGAACGGGACAGCAGAACCAACGCGTCGGGCGAATCGGCGCATCTTTGGGCAAGGTGTGGTTCAGAAGAGTTGGCCGCCCATTCTGGCCATCATTATTGTTCTCGCACTGTGGCAGGTTATTTACCTGACGGGCTGGCGGCCGTCCTACGTCCTCCCAGATCCCGCCGTCGTCCTATATCGTGTAGGCGAGTTGCTCACCACGGCCAAATTTTGGACTGCTTTGGGCACTACTCTTTTGAGGGCTGCGACCGGATTCGCCATTGCGGTGACGGTTGGTACGGTGATCGGCCTGCTTGTGTCGCGCTCCCGAATTCTTCGGGCAGCAATTGGCTCGCTAATAACCGGGCTGCAAACGATGCCGTCTATCGCATGGTTTCCGTTCGCCATCCTCATATTTGGTCTTTCAGAGCAAGCAATACTCTTTGTGGTCATTCTTGGTGCCGCTCCATCGATCGCGAACGGGATAATTTCCGGAATCGACGATGTGCCCACTGCACTTCTGAGGACCGCGACGGCACTTGGAGCCCGCGGTTTCGTGATGTATCGCTACATCGTGGTGCCCGCAGCGCTTCCCGCCTACATATCCGGGCTAAAGCAGGGCTGGGCATTCGCCTGGCGGTCTCTGATGGCAGGCGAATTGTTGGTGATCATCGCTTCCAGACCATCATTGGGGGTGGAACTGCAGTTTTACCGCGAGTTCGCTGATACGACAGGCTTGATGGCAATTATGATCATCATTCTGGCGCTGGGCATGCTCGTCGATGGCGGGTTCAACAGTATTGCAAGGCGGGTCCGCAGGAAGAGGGGACTGGCGCTGACAGATTAGGAGAAGAGATTTCGGGGAGATGGCCAACGGTCCTGATTGCCCGGGGGGCGGAGCTCTGAACGAAGGTATTCTGAAGGAGATAACTGCTCAAAGGGAAGGTCCACGAATGCAGGTCACATCTCGGGCCGACTACGCTTTGCGTGCCGTCGTCGAGATTGCCCGCGGTGAGGGCGCGGTAACTACCCGTGACAATCTCGCTTCCGGACAAGGCATCCCAGCGAAGTTCCTCGAAGCAATATTGGGTGAACTAAGTCGTTCGGGTTTGCTGCTGTCCAAGAGGGGGGCGGGGGGTGGATACCTGTTGGCACGCTCGGCGGAGGAGATCTCAGTGGCTGATGTCCTTCGGGCCGTAGATGGCCCGCTGGCAGGGGTTCGAGGGGAGAGCCCCGAGGACGTCATCTACCCCGAGTCCAGCGAGACGCTCCGTCAAGTATGGATCGCCGTTCGCGTAAGCCTGCGCCTGGTACTGGAGAACACCAGTATTCAGGACATTGTTAGGAAAGAACTCCCCAGTTCAGTGCGGGAAATGTTGGCGATCCCAGGGGCCTGGGAGCGTAGATAACCCACCTTTTCCCTCGCAGCGAAGTTTGGCATCGCTCGTGTTGCTAAACTTGGGTGGTAAGAGCCCCAGATCTCTTGCGCTCATGCACTCGCAGGTCTTGGGGCATTCTCATGCACTTCTGGCGGCATCGCGTGTTGTGCGGATGCTGTCGCAACGATGGGGGAGGATCCCATGCCAGCGATCGTTATTGTCGGAGCCCAGTGGGGCGACGAAGGTAAAGGCAAAGCAACCGACCTGCTCGGCGGAAGGGTTGACTACGTCGTCAAGCCAAACGGCGGAAACAACGCGGGACACACCGTCGTCGTCGGCGGTGAAAAGTACGAGCTGAAACTGCTGCCCGCGGGCATCCTGAGCCCCAACGCAATCCCTATCATCGGGAACGGGTGCGTCATCAACCTCGAGGCCCTGTTCGAGGAGATCGAGGGGCTTGAAGCCCGCGGTGCCGACACCTCGAAGCTGCGCATCTCGGCGAACGCCCACCTGGTGGCGCCGTACCACCAGGTACTGGACAAGGTCACCGAACGGTTCCTCGGCAAGCGGGCCATCGGCACCACCGGGCGTGGCATCGGCCCCGCCTACATGGACAAGGTTGCCCGGCTCGGTATCCGGGTGCAGGACGTCTTCGACGAGTCGATCCTGCGGCAGAAGGTCGAAGGCTCCCTCGCCCAGAAGAACGAACTCCTAGTCAAGGTGTACAACCGCCGCGATGTGGAGGTGGAGGAAGTGGTTGAATACTTCCTCGGCTTCGCCGACCGTCTCCGTCCACTGGTCATCGACTCCACCTATGTGCTCAACGAAGCGCTCGACGCCGGCAAGGTGGTCCTGATGGAGGGCGGTCAGGCCACGTTCCTCGACGTGGACCATGGCACCTACCCGTTCGTGACGTCGTCGAACCCCACCGCCGGTGGCGCGTCGGTCGGTTCGGGCATCGGCCCCACCCGGATCAGCCGCGCCGTGGGCATCATCAAGGCCTACACCACGCGGGTGGGCGCTGGGCCGTTCCCCACCGAACTGTTCGACGACATGGGCATGTACCTGCAGACGAAGGGCGGCGAGTTCGGGGTCAACACCGGCCGTCCCCGGCGCTGCGGCTGGTACGACGCCGTCCTGGCCCGCCACGCTGCCCGCGTCAACGGTTTCACCGACTACTTCGTCACCAAGCTTGATGTGCTCACGGGAATTGAACGGATCCCGGTGTGCGTGGCGTACGACGTCGACGGCGTCCGGCACGACGAAATGCCGATGACCCAGACCGACTTCCACCACGCGAAGCCCATCTTCGAATACTTCGACGGCTGGACCGAGGACATCACCACGGCCCGCACCATCGACGACCTGCCGGATAACGCTCAGGTGTACGTGAGGGCGCTGGAGAAGATGTCGGGTACCCGGTTCTCGGCCATCGGCGTGGGACCGGACCGCGACCAGACCATCGTCATCAACGACCTGATCGGCTAGGACACCAGTGGGTCCCGCCAGCGACGACACCGGACACCTGCTTGAGGAAGCCATCCGGCGGCTGCTCGATGAACGGTCGCCGGAGTCGACGATCTGCCCGTCCGAGGCGGCCCGTGCCGTGTCCGACGAGCACTGGCGGGACCTGATGGAAGCCTCCCGTGACGCCGCCCGGCGACTCGTCGCCGCCGGTGAGGTGGAGATTACCCAGGGTGGGACGGTCATCGACCCGGCAACGATCAAAGGCCCGATCCGGATCCGACGCAGGCGTCCCTAGGCCCCTTACATTTCGGCTGCGCCCGCCGACAGTTCAGTGAGGAGCCGACGGCCCACAGACCGGCCGTCGCACACACTTTCCGAGGTGGCAGCAATGGCGTTTCACGAGCGGGCACACCCCGCGCCCCGGGCCTCGCCGTGAGCGACGACGGGCTGGACTACGAGGCATTGTTTCAGCAGGCGCCCTGCGGCTACCTGCTGACCGACGACGACGGCACCATCACCGCCGTCAACGACACTTTCCTCTCCTGGTCGGGTTTCACCCGGGCAGATCTGCTCGCTACGCCGCTGCACCAATTACTGCCCGCCAGCGACCAGTTTCTGTACACCATGCACTGCATTCCCCAACTGCACCTGATCGGTTTGGTCGAGGAACAGACGCTTGAGGTGATCGATAGGCACGGGGTGCGGCGTGCCGCCCTGCTGTCCGCGACCCGGGTGCCCGAATCCGAGGGCGCTCCCGCCATGGTGCGGGTCGGGATCTTTGGGGCGCATCAGCGGCGCCGTTACGAACAACACCTTCTCCAAGCGAGGCGACAAGCTGAAGAGTCGGAGGCGCGGCGAGCTGCGGCCGAGGCGGGACTGCAGCACCTCGCCTCGCACGACGCCCTGACCGGACTGCTGAACCGGACCGCGTTGATCACCACGCTGGAGGCCGCACTCGCCGGCGCCGCGCCCGGACGGCGCGCCGTCGTGTTCTTCGTTGACCTGGACCACTTCAAGGCTGTCAATGACAGCCTTGGTCACGCCGCGGGCGACGAACTGCTCAGTTCGGTGGCGCGACGGCTCCAGGATGCCGCCCGTGATCCGCTGCGCGTCTCCCGGCTCTCGGGCGACGAGTTCGTCATCGTCGAGACCGTCAACGGTGCGACCGGGGTCGACGAGGTGAGCGAAATGGCAGGACGGTTGCTCAGTGCCCTCCAGGAGCCACTGATGATCGAGGGCCTGGAAGTGGTGGTGAGCGCCAGTATTGGCGCGGCGGTCTGCGAGGACGGTGACACCCCGGAACGCCTGCTGCGCCGGGCCGACATCGCGATGTACCAGGCGAAGGCCAGTGGGCGGAACACCTGGGAACTGCACGATCCCTCGCAGTCGGATCCCGCCGTTGACAGGTTGCAGCTCCTTGGGGAGCTGCGCCACGCCATCAGCGACGGCGAACTGCGCGTGTACTACCAACCACGGGTGAACCTGCGGGACGGACGGCTGACCGGTGTGGAAGCCCTCGTCCGCTGGGAGCACCCGAGCCGGGGACTGCTGCCGCCGTCGGACTTCATCGGTCTGGCCGAGGAATCGGGGCTGATCCGCGAACTCGGAGCGTGGGTGCTCAACGAGGCAGTGGCCCAGGCGATGCGTTGGGCCGACGAGGATCCCGCGCGGGGACCGGTGGAAATGGCGGTGAATCTCTCCACCCGGCAGCTGGCCGATCCGGAGCTGCCACGACGGGTCGCCTCGGTGCTGGGACGCCACGGCTTCGACCCGTCGCTGCTTACCCTCGAACTGACCGAAACCTCACTCATGGTGGGACCGGAGGCGGCTCTCCGGGCACTCAGCGCGCTGAAGGCACTCGGCGTCGGGCTGGCCGTCGATGACTTCGGGACCGGCTACTCAAGCCTCACCTATCTCAGGCAGTTCCCCATCGACGAACTGAAAATCGACCGGTCCTTCGTTTCGGGGCTGGGCGTCAACAGCGGCGACTCGGCCATTGTGGCCAGCTGCGTGCAGTTGGCCCACGCCGTCGGGATCAAGGCGGTCGCGGAGGGCGTTGAAACCGAGGGGCAACGGGAGGCCCTGATCGACCTCAACTGCGACCTCGCGCAGGGGTATCACTACGCCAAGCCGCTACCGGCGGCGGAACTGGCCTCCTGGTTCGCGATGGAGCCGACCGAAATGGTTCACACTATAGGCGGCGCCGCTGGCTGAACACCCGGCGCCGCCCAACGGTCCCTGGGTTACAGGTTGACCGTCACCTCGGCAGCCTCGCGAAGGCTGGAAACCAGTGACTCGGCGGCAGCCGACTGCTTCTGTGTCTGGAGCTGCTCCTCAAGAGCGGTGCGCACCTCTTCGAACGGGGGAATCTCGGTTTCCGTTTCGCTCGCGGCGTTCTGCTCCTCCTGCTGTGCCACAGCCTCGTCGTACGCGGCGGTCAGCTCCTCCTCGGTGGGCGCGGTGTCGCCGGCCTCTTCCTCGATCAGCTGCTCCACCTGAACCTGCGTGGCCAGCTGCTCATTGACGGTCTCCTCGTCGGTGCCCTGTTCAGCCAGGGTGGAGTAGAACTCGTCGGCTGAACTGAGCTGGTAGGTCGCGACCAGCTCGTCCAATGCAGCGGTGATCGCTTCGTCCGTTGCCTCGATGCCCCGTTCGGCTGCTTCCTGGATCAGCAGCTCGGTGCCGATCATGCCCTCGATCGTCTGGCTTTTCAGCGCGTCCTGATCAACGGGTTCGCCCGACATCTGGGACTGAGCTGCTGCCGTCTCATACTGCGCGGTGTAGACGGCCTCGAAGTCGGTCTTCGGAATCTCGGTGCCGTTAACCACTGCCACGACGTCGGGGACGCCCTCAAGATCAGGGTCGGCGACCTCGGGTGCTGCCTCGGGGGCCGCGCTCTCATTGGCGGGTGCCTGCGACGTCTCGGATCCCGACTCACTGCCGTCATCAGCGGTGCCACATGCCGACACCACCGAGACAATCCCAGCCAAAGCAATACTCAGTAACAACTTCTTCCGCACAACGATCTCCTGCCAGTTAGTTAACCAACCTGCGAAGCTATCAGGCTTCAATGGGTGTTAGCTGGGCGTCGCGTGTGCGCCCCACAACAACCCGGTGTGCAGCTGTGGTGGGTTACGGCCGCTGGGCAGCTCAGTATCCCGGGGATGTGTGCAGGTGTGGCGGGTCAATCGACCTGCAACCCGCCACAACTGCACCAAGGGGGGAGGTCACCCGCCAGAGCTGCGCAAGCGGTTCACCACCCCCAGGTGCCGGGGGCTCCTTTGAATGGCCCGACGATGCGCTTGGTGATCCAGCCGCCATAGAAGTCACCTTCCTGGGCCTGGACCACCTCGCCGTCGATCAGGCATTTGTCCATGGCACCCGGGTAGATGGCCACCCGGGTGCGCAGAGGTTCGAACCCGGGTGTCGAGTCGGGGTAGGTCCACCCGGCCCTCGGCGCCCGGTGCCGCCGACCGACGACGTCGTAATAGGCAGCCATCCCCTTGTACTCGCACAGGGAGGATCCCTCCGCCTGGACCAGCGCACCAGCCTCGAAGTCGGCGATCGGCACGTAGTACACCGGCGGGTGGCTGGTCTCCAGGACCCGTACCGCGTTGGTGGTGTCGGCGATGACCACCCCACCGAACTCGATCACCACCCGCTCGCTGCTGGCCTCCAACCGTGGCGGTCGCGGGTAGTCCCAGACGGATTCCTGGCCGGGGCCAGGGGCGATACGTTGCAGTCTCATAACCCAACGATAGGACCTGGCAGCATTCGGTACGCTGTGAGGGCACCTGTTTCTTAACTGAAAGCGGCAACGATGAAGATCAGTGTTGGGCAGTTCCGCCCAAGCGGGGACGTTTCGGAGAACCTGGCGACCATGCGCAGGCTTGCCGAGCAGGCGCGCTCGGACTCCTCGGAGCTGATCGTCTTTCCCGAGGAATCCATGTTCTCCATCGGGAAGGTGGAGGGCTCGCTCGTTGCCGCGGTTGACGAGAACTGGTCCAAGTTCGTGCAGCAACTGTCCTTCATGGCCGTGGAACTGGGCATCGCGGTGGTTGCTGGCGGGTACGAAGCCAGCGGCGAGGACCGCCCCTACAACACCCTGGTCCTGGTCGATGCCACCGGCCGGATCGTCGACACGTACCGCAAACTGCACCTTTACGACGCGTTCAGCTACCAGGAGTCCACCCGGATCAAACCGGGCGACGGCGGCATCAAGGTGGTCACCATCGGCGACCTCTCCGTTGGACTCATGACCTGCTACGACATCCGGTTCCCCGAACAGGCGCGCGCGCTCGCGGACCGTGGCGCCGACCTGATCCTGGTGCCAGCGGCCTGGTTCAAGGGCGACCACAAGGTGGACCACTGGGAAACCCTACTGAAGGCCCGTGCCATTGAGAATACGGTCTGGATTGCCGCGGCTGGCACCTCCAGCGGACACACGATCGGTCACTCGGCCATCATTGATCCGATGGGCATCCCGCAGGTTTTCCTGACCGACGAGGACGAGTCAGTGGTAACCACTGACGTATCCCGGCGGCGGATCGCCGACGTCAGGGAGTTCCTACCGGTCCTCAAGAACCGCCGGTTCGCCCGCAACGAGGAGATCGTCGAGTCCCACTGAGGTTGATCCCGGTCGGCCCCGCCAGGACAGCAGCCGTGGGATAACCTTCATGGTGTGAATGTGTCCCGCCCCGGTGAGGAGAAACGCGCGGCCCCACGGGCCGCGAACATTCGCGACGTCGCGAGGGCGGCAGGGATCTCTCACCAGACGGTTTCCCGGGTCATCAACGGTCACGCGAGCGTCCGGGAGTCCACCCGGTTGAAGGTGCTCGCCGCCATGGAGGAGCTGCAGTTCCGGCCCAGCCGGGCAGCCCGTATGCTGGTCACCAGCAGGTCTGGGATCATTGGTGTGCTGGTTTCCCATGGTGCGTACTACGGCCCCTCATCGTCGCTCGCAGCGATCGAGTCGGCCGCCCGCGACGCCGGCTATCTGGTGGACATTGCCAACGTCACCGACGACGACTCGATCACCAAGGCACTGGACCGGCTGGTAGGCCACGCGGCGGAGGGCCTGATCATTCAGGCGCCGCAGTTCAAGACCCTTGAGGCAATCGAGCACCTTTCCATCGACATCCCCTTCGTGACGGTTCACTCGACGGCACGGCTGGAGGACCATCGGCTGTCCGTGGACCAGGTCGCTGGCGCACGGCTGGCTACCCGTCACCTGCTGGAACTGGGTCACCGCCGGATTGTCCACGTCACCGGCCCCAAGGGCTGGGTGGAGACCGGGGAACGGATCCGCGGCTTCCGGGTGGAAATGTCAGTCTGGGGCGCCGAGGCGGCTGAACCTCTGGTCGGCGATTGGACCGCCGAATCCGGGTACCGGATTGGGAAGGAACTGCTCCGGGACGGCAATTTCACGGCTGTCTTTTCTTCCAATGACCAGATGGCGCTGGGGCTCATTCACGCCTTCCGGGAGGGTGGCCTGGACGTGCCTCGGGACATCAGCGTGGTGGGGTTCGATGACATTCCGGAGGCGGCCCACTTCCTGCCGCCGTTGACCACCGTCCGGCAGGACTTCGCCGAGTTGGGGCGGCGCTGCATTGCGCTGTTGCTGGCGGATCTTCGCGGCGAACCGGAGACTCACCACCGTCATGTGGTCCCCGAACTGGTGGTCCGCAACTCCGCCGCCGCACCCCCTGAGGGCTAACGAGTCGCCTGCTGCGTTACCCAATTGAGATTATTTATTCGTTGACACCTTCTCATCGGCTCTGTTTCACTTACTGAATGCACCATATGTGACCGGTCACATTGGGGTAGCTATCCGTTCGAAACAGACAAAGAGGTCAACCTTTGGGACCACAGCCCCGCCCTGAGCACGCGACAGCCTATGTTGTCGGAGTTGACTTTGGCACACTGTCCGGGCGGGCCGTCGTCGTCCGCGTTTCCGACGGTGAAGAGCTGGGTTCAGCCGTCCTCGAGTACCCTCACGCGGTCATGGATCGGGTGCTCGCCGCCACCGGTGAGAAGCTGCCACCGGAATGGGCGCTCCAGGTCCCTTCCGACTACGTGGATGTGCTCCGCACCGCAGTTCCCGAGGCCGTGCGGAACGCAGGAGTCGACCCGCGGGACGTCATCGGCATCGCCACCGACTTCACCGCCTGCACCATGGTGCCGACGACGGCGGACGGCACCCCGCTCAACGAACTCCCCGGTCTTGAGACTCGGCCGCACGCCTACGTAAAACTCTGGAAGCACCACGCGGCCCAGGAGCAGGCGAACCGCATCAACCGTATCGCCGAAGAGCGGGGCGAAAGCTGGCTGCCGCGCTACGGCGGTCTCATCTCCAGCGAATGGGAATTCGCCAAGGGCCTGCAACTGCTGGAGGAAGACCCCGAGCTGTACAACCAGATGGAGCGCTGGGTCGAAGCGGCCGACTGGATTGTCTGGCAGCTCTCCGGCGAGTACGTCCGCAACGCCTGCACCGCCGGGTACAAGGGCATCCTCCAGGACGGTGAATACCCCAGCGAGGCTTTCCTCGCAGCCCTCAACCCGGATTTCGCTTCCTTCGCCGAGGACAAGGTGAAGCACCCGATCGGGGCGCTCGGCTCACAGGCCGGCACGCTGACCGAAGAGGCAGCCGGCTGGACCGGACTCCCCGCTGGCATCGCCGTCGCGGTGGGCAACGTCGACGCCCACGTCGCGGCCCCCGCAGCGCAGGCAACGGATCCCGGCCAGATGGTAGCAATCATGGGCACCTCCACCTGCCATGTGATGAACTCCGACGTGCTCAGGGAAGTCCCCGGCATGTGCGGCGTCGTGGACGGCGGGATTGTCGACGGACTGTACGGCTACGAGGCCGGACAGTCTGGCGTAGGCGACATCTTCGGCTGGTACGTGGACAACCAGGTGCCCGCCGCTGACAAGCGGAAGGCCGACGACGCCGGCCTCTCCGTCCACCAGTACCTCACCGAACAGGCGCAGGACGAACCAGTGGGCGGGCACGGACTGGTCGCACTGGACTGGCACTCGGGCAACCGGTCTGTCCTCGTCGACCACCAGCTCTCAGGGACCGTGGTGGGGATGACCCTCTCCACGAAAGCCCACGAAGTGTACCGGGCACTGCTCGAAGCGACAGCCTTCGGAACCCGGAAAATCGTCGAAACCTTCAACACCGCGGGCGTCCCCGTCACCGAGTTCATCGCTGCCGGCGGACTCCTGAAGAACCGGTTCCTGATGCAGCTCTACAGCGACGTCCTCAGGATGCCCATCTCCACCATCGGCAGCGACCAGGGCCCGGCCCTCGGGTCGGCCATCCACGCGGCGGTCGCCGCCGGCGCCTACCCGGACGTCCGCGCCGCAGCCGCGGCGATGGGCCAGGTCAACCGGGACGCCTACCTTCCCGACCCGGAACGCGCCGCCGCGTACGACCGGTTGTACGCCGAGTATGAATTGCTCCACGACTACTTCGGCCGGGGAGAGAACCAGGTCATGAAGCGGCTAAAGGACATCCGCCGTGAGGCCTATTCGAAAGCAGCGGTCAGCGCATGAGCACCTTCACAGCCCGCGAGGAAGAAACCATCAGCCGGATCCGGCAGGAGGTTGCCGATCTCCACGCCGAACTCGTGCGGTACGGCCTGGTCGTCTGGACCGGCGGCAACGTGTCCGGCCGGGTGCCCGGTATGGATCTCTTCGTGATCAAGCCGAGCGGGGTTGACTATGACAAGTTGAGCCCGGAGAACCAGATCCTCTGCGACCTCGACGGCAACGTCATCCCCGGCACGGCGGGATCCGAGCGCTCGCCGTCGTCGGACACCGCCGCCCACGCCTACGTCTACCGGAACATGCCCCGCGTCGGCGGGGTGGTGCACACCCACTCCACCTACGCCACCGCCTGGGCCGCCCGCGGCGAAGCCATCCCCTGCGTCATCACCGCCATGGCCGACGAGTTTGGCGGCGAAGTCCCCGTGGGCCCGTTCGCCATCATCGGGGACGATTCGATCGGCCGTGGAATCGTCGAGACGCTCACCGGACACCGGTCCCGCGCCGTGCTGATGAAGAGCCACGGGCCCTTCACCATCGGGAAGGACGCGCGGGACGCCGTCAAGGCCGCGGTCATGCTCGAGGACGTCGCCCGCACCATCCACATTGCACGCCAGCTGGGCGAGCCCCTGACCATCGGGCAACCCCACATCGAATCACTCTTCGACCGCTATCAGAACGTCTACGGGCAATCCACGCCCGCACCTAAAGGAGCCGCACTGTGACCTCGCCCGGGATTCTACGCACCGATCTGGACCACTATGAGATCTGGTTCCTCACCGGTAGCCAGGACCTCTACGGGGAGGACACCCTTCGCCAGGTCACCGAGCAGTCCCAGGAGATCGTGGGCATGCTCGGCGGACTGCCCGTCAAGATCATCTGGAAGCCGACCCTGAAGGACTCCGAGTCGATCCGCCGCACCGCGCTGGAAGCCAACGCCAGCGACTCGACGATCGGCGTGATCGCGTGGATGCACACGTTCAGCCCCGCGAAAATGTGGATCGCTGGACTGGACGCACTGCGCAAGCCGTTGCTGCACCTCCACACCCAGATCAACGTCGCACTCCCGTGGGCCGAGATCGACTTCGACTTCATGAACCTCAACCAGGCCGCCCACGGTGACCGCGAGTTCGGGTACATCGCCTCGCGCCTCGGGATGGCGCGGAAGACCGTCGTCGGGCATGTGTCCAACCCGGCCGTTACCGCTCAGATCTCCTCGTGGTCCCGTGCCGCTGCCGGTTGGGCAGCCGTCCACGAACTGAAGGTGGCCCGTTTCGGGGACAACATGCGCAACGTCGCCGTCACCGAGGGGGACAAGACCGAAGCCGAGCTCCGGTTCGGCGTCTCGGTCAACACCTGGGGTGTCAACGACCTGGTGGAGTCGGTGGACGCGCAGTCCGAGGCCGACATCGATGAGCTGATCGCCGAGTATGAGGACACGTACGACGTCGCCGGTCATCTGCGGAGCGGAGGCGACCGGCACGATTCCCTCCGCTACGGCGCGCGGCTGGAGCTGGGCCTGAAGTCCTTCCTGGAGTCAGGATCCTTCGGGGCGTTCACCACCAGTTTCGAGGATCTTGGCGGGCTCCGTCAGCTTCCCGGACTGGCGGTGCAACGGCTGATGGCCCAGGGGTACGGGTTCGGTGCGGAGGGCGACTGGAAAACCGCCATCCTGGTGCGCGCGGCGAAGGTCATGGGCGCGGGACTCCCCGGTGGCGCCTCGCTGATGGAGGATTACACCTACCACCTGGTGCCCGGCGAAGAGAAGATCCTCGGCGCCCACATGTTGGAGGTCTGCCCGTCGCTGACCACCTCGAAGCCGACCCTCGAAGTCCACCCGCTCGGGATTGGTGGGCGGGAGGACCCGGTCAGGCTCGTGTTCGATGCCGATGCTGGCCCCGGGGTCGTCGTCGCCATGTCCGACATGCGCGACCGGTTCCGGCTCACGGCCAACGCCGTCGAGGTGGTGCCGCCGGACGCGCCGCTGCCTAATCTTCCCGTGGCTCGGGCCGTGTGGAAGCCGGAGCCGGACCTCGCGACGTCGGCCGCTGCCTGGCTCAGCGCCGGAGCCGCTCATCACACGGTGATGAGCACCGCCGTCGGGCTGGACGTCTTTGAAGACTTCGCCGACATCGCCGGGACCGAGCTGCTCAGCATTAACAGCTCCACCACCCTGCGCGAATTCCAGCGTGAACTGCGGTGGAATTCCGCCTACTACCGACTTGCCCAGAAACTCTAACCGAACCAAAAGGACCGGGCACTGGTGCCCGGTAAATGAAAGGTAAACACAATGATGAAGAAGAAATTCCTCGTTGGCATCGCTGCCACCAGTGCGCTGGCGCTCAGCCTCACCGCCTGCGGCGGAAGCAACCGTGGCGGCAGCGAAGCCGGCGAAAGCGGCTCAACCGAGGGCGCACGCATTGGTGTGGCCATGCCGACCCAGCAGTCAGAGCGCTGGATCGCTGACGGCGAGAACGTCCAGGCACAGCTGGAGGAACTCGGGTACGAAGTGGACCTGCAGTTCGCCAACGACGATATTCCCACCCAGATCTCCCAGATCGAGAACATGATCAACGGCGGTGCTGAGGCGCTCATCATTGCCTCGATCGACGGCACCACGCTGACCAGCGTGCTCGACACTGCCGAGGCGCAGGACATTCCGGTCATCGCGTACGACCGCCTGATCAACGGTTCCGACACGGTCGACTACTACACCACCTTCGACAACGAGCAGGTGGGTGTCCAGCAGGCCACTTCGCTGCTGACCGGGTTGGGTGTCCTGGATGAGAACGGTGAGGAAACGGGTGAAGAGGGCCCCTACAATGTGGAGCTCTTCGCCGGCAGCCCCGACGACAACAACGCCACTTTCTTCTGGAACGGCGCCATGAGCGTCCTGCAGCCATACCTGGACAGCGGCGTCCTCAACGTGCCGAGCGGCCAGGTTGACTTCGAGCAGGCAGCAATCCTTCGCTGGCTGCCCGACACCGCCCAGGACCGCATGGAAGATCTCCTGACGATCGGTGGCGGCGAAACCGTCGACGGCGTCCTCTCCCCGTACGACGGCCTGTCGATCGGCATCATCTCGGCGCTGACCTCGGGCGGATACTCGGCAGACGACCTGCCGATCGTCACCGGCCAGGACGCCGAAGTTGGTTCGGTCCAGTCGATCATCGCTGGCGAGCAGTACTCGACCATCTTCAAGGACGTCCGTGAACTCGGCGAGCGTGCAGTGACCATGGTCGACTCGATCATCAACGGTGAAGAGGTCGAGGTCAACGACACCGAGACGTACGACAACGGCGAGATCGTCGTCCCCTCGTACCTGCTCGAATCCACCATCGTGACTGTGGACAACTACGAGGAAGTTCTGGTCGACAGCGGGTACTACACCGCTGACGAGCTCTAACCCCCTCATCCTGCGGTCGGCGGCCTCCCGGGCCGCCGACCGCAGATCCATCTTTTTCTTGAAGTTCCAGTATTTACCCCCGATGAACTGAGGATCCCATGGCAGAGCACATCCTGGAGATGCGCCAGATCTCGAAGTCCTTCCCCGGTGTCAAGGCACTCCAGGACGTCAGCCTTGAGGTGGCGCCTGGCGAAGTACACGCGATCTGCGGCGAAAACGGCGCCGGTAAGTCAACATTGATGAAAGTGCTCTCCGGCGTCTATCCGCACGGGACCTATGAGGGCGACATTGTGTTCGAAGGCAAAACCGTTGCCTTCCGTGACATCAAGGACAGCGAAAAACTGGGTGTGGTGATCATCCACCAGGAGCTGGCCCTGTCCCCGTACCTGTCAGTGGCGGAGAACATCTTCCTCGGCAACGAACGCTCCAAACGCGGCATCATCGACTGGAACGAGACCAACCACCTCGCAGCCCAGCTGCTCAACCGGGTGGGACTTAACCTGAACCCCGCCACCAAGGCCGGAGAGATCGGCGTCGGCAAGCAACAGCTAGTGGAAATCGCGAAGGCGCTCTCCAAGAACGTTAAGCTGCTGATCCTCGACGAACCCACCGCTGCACTCAACGACGAGGACTCGGCGCACCTGCTGGGCCTGGTGAAGGGGCTTCGGGACCAGGGCATCGCCTGCATCATCATCAGCCACAAGCTCAACGAGATCCGGGCCATCGCCGACTCGGTCACCATTCTCCGGGACGGCAAGACCATCGAGACCCTGAGCCTTCACGACGGATCAGTCACCGAGGAGCGCATCATCAAGGGCATGGTCGGCCGCGACCTGCTCAGCCGCTACCCGGACCGTACCCCCGACATCGGCGCGGAAGTGCTGCGGGTGGAGAACTGGACGGTGCACCACCCGACCGAGCACTCACGGGTAGTCATCGATGGGGCAAACCTTTCAGTCAAGGCCGGTGAGATTGTGGGCATCGCCGGGCTGATGGGCGCGGGCCGCACCGAATTGGCCATGAGCATCTTTGGTCACAGCTACGGATCCAACATCAGCGGATCTATCTACAAGTCCGGTGAGCCGATCAAGGCGCGGACCGTGACGGAGGCGATCGGGCATGGCCTGGCCTACGCCACCGAAGACCGCAAAAAGTACGGGCTCAACCTGCTCGACGACATCAAGCGCAACATCTCCGGTGCCGCCCTCGACAAGCTCGCAAACAGGGGCTGGGTGGATGGCGGCAAGGAAACCGTCGTCGCTGAGGGTTACCGCAAGTCAATGAACATCAAGGCACCCTCGGTTGCATCCATCACCGGAAAACTCTCCGGTGGTAACCAGCAGAAGGTGGTGCTGTCCAAGTGGATGTTCTCCGACCCGGATGTCCTGATTCTTGACGAACCGACCCGCGGGATCGACGTCGGTGCCAAGTACGAGATCTACACCATCATCAATCAGCTCGCAGCCGACGGTAAAGCGGTCATCGTGATCTCTTCCGAACTTCCTGAGCTTCTGGGAATTTGCGACCGGATCTACACCCTCGCCGAGGGCGTCATCACCGCCGACGTCCCCATCAGCGAGGCCACCCCCGAAACTCTGATGCAGTACATGACCAAGGAAAAGGACTAACTTCAATGGCTTCTACCGTTAAGGACGCCGCTCAGTTTCTCACTAGCCGGCTCCGACAAATCGGCATCTTCTTAGCGCTGTTGGTAATTGTTGTCCTCTTCCAGGTCCTTACTGGCGGCAGGCTGCTGCAGGCCGACAACGTCTCCAACATCATCGTCCAGAACAGCTACATCCTGTTGCTCGCCATCGGCATGGTCATGATCATCATCGCCGGTCACATTGACCTGTCGGTGGGATCCGTGGCCGCCTTCGTGGGCGCTATGTCCGGGGTGATGATCCGGGACTGGGGTTTCAACTGGTGGATGGCGTTTGCTGCCTCCCTCCTCGTTGGCGCCCTGGTGGGTGCCTGGCAAGGGTTCTGGGTCGCCTACGTGGGGATACCAGCGTTCATCGTGACCCTCGCTGGCATGTTGATCTTCCGCGGCCTGACCCAGATCACCCTGGAGAACGCGCGGATTACCGGTTTCCCGGAGGAGTACCGGCAGCTGGGCGGAGGTTTCCTGTTCCCTGGCTTATTCCCGGCGGATACCAACATTCTTGACTGGACCACGGTTGCCCTCGGTGTCATCTCAGCCATCCTCCTGGTGGTCAGCATGCTTCGCGGTCGGGCCACCCGGGCCAAGCTGGGACTCATCGATGAGCCGGCCGGCTGGTTCTACACCAAGGTGGCCTTCGGTACCTTCATCATCCTGGGACTCACCTACCTCCTGGCCAGCTCGCGCAGCGGTACCCCAATCGTGCTGGTGGTCCTCGGGCTGCTGGTGGTTCTCTACAGTGCCGTGATGAACAAGACAGTTTTTGGCCGTCACATCTACGCCCGTGGTGGCAACCTGCAGGCAGCCCAGCTGTCCGGCGTGAACACCAAGCGGATCGACTTCATGCTGTTCGTGAACATGGGGGTGCTTGCCGCCCTCGCCGGCCTGATCTTCACCGGCCGGCTGAACTCCGCCGGACCCGGCGCAGGTAACCTCTTCGAACTGGACGCGATCGCCGCTGCTTTCATTGGTGGGGCGGCAGTGACCGGCGGTGTGGGTACCGTCATCGGTGCCATTACCGGCGGTCTGATCGTCGGCGTGCTGAACAATGGAATGTCGCTGCTGGGTGTGGGCACCGACTTCCAGCAGTTCATCAAGGGGATGGTGTTGCTGCTCGCAGTAGCGTTCGACATCTTCAACAAGCGCCGCGCCGGGAACGCGCTGAAATAGCTGGGGTCACGTCTGACCCCACACAGAGAAACGGCCCTGAGGCCAAGGATTGCCGGTTGCTTCCGGCGTTTCTTGGCCGCGGGGCCGTTTTTGTGCTGGGGTGCGTCTTTGCGGCAATAGGTGCACTATCTTGGGCTCACCCTTTTGACTCCCACCGACTACTCCCCCCCAAATTTGGGCGGATTCGACCACCTAGGTGGGGGTTGGGCGACGGTCACCGGTCTTGCAGAATTGGGTTATTCCATCATTGGGAGAGGCGCTCAATGGATATCAATAGAGATTTGTCCGCACCCGTTCCAACTACCTATCACTTGTCAGTGCAAATTATTGGCAGCATTCGGATACAGCGCGGTAACACAATGGTGCATCCACACGAGCTTGGGGGGCCGAAACCTCGCAAGATCCTGGAGATCCTTCTCCTTCGACTCGGGACTCCGGTCTCTAAGGACCGCCTGATCGAAATGATCTGGGAAGGGCATCCGCCAGCCGCAGCATTGGCCACCTTGGAAAGCTACGTCAGCGTGCTGCGTCGGCGCCTCCAACCGGGTTTGGGGAAGTATGGACCGCTACAGACCACGCCCGGAGGCTATTTGATGGACCGGTCGATGGTGGATCTTGATGTGACCCGGTTCAATAACCTCATCGCGATAGCTGAACAGGCAACTCTGGCGGATTCCTACCCGCTGCTGTGCCAGGCGCTTGAACTGGCCGTGGCTCCATTGCTGGGTGATGAATTGCTGCCTGGCTGGGCTGAGGAAGAGAGGGGCTTCCATGCTGGCCGCGTCACCGGGGCCAGGATACGGGCGGCGGAAGCCGCGCTGAAGCTCGGCAAGTTCAATGAGGCGGTGGTTTGGTCACGGCGTGCAGTGATCGAAGACCCGCTCAATGAGTCGGCCTGGACCCTCCTGATTACGGGTCTCGAAGAGGCTGGCCACTATGCAGAATGCCTTCGTGCCTATGAACAATGGCGTCAGGCCCTGAACCGCGAACTGGGCTGCGAGCCCGGCCCGGCTCTAAGGGCAGCCCATGCCCGGTTACTGCAGGCTACCGCCGCGAACAGCAACGAATTGTCGGACGTACTGTCGGCATTGTTGATGCTGAATGACCGGCTGAGCGCCGGATCTTCCGGCAGTTTGGGCCCGATAACAACCACTTCCGCGTCGCAAATCCGCGCTTCGCTCGAGGAGGCGGGAAAAGTGGTCGATTCGTTCCTGCGGCGCGCACTCGCCGCCTGCTGAGGTCTCGTTGAGGTTCGCTCTGTACAAGATCTGATCCGGGTGACATGATCCCGTTGGGGGCGGGCTCTGGCGGGGGACAGATCATGTCAGTATTTGAGTCAGATTTAGATATTGAACAGACGGTTGCCATCAAACCGACGACGGTTCTGATAATCGACGACCATGCGACCTTCGCGGAGCTCCTCGCGGGGGCGTTGAACCGTGAGGAGGATCTGCTTAGCGTCGGTTTCGCTTGCAGCGTTGCAGCGGGCATCGCGCTCTGGCGTGATCTGCTTCCCGACGTCGTGGTAATGGACTTCCACCTACCGGACGGCACAGGTATCACCGCGGCTGAAAGAATCCTGGCCGAGCAACCCCAGACCCGGATAATTATGCTTACCGGCGATCCGACACCTGAGGCCCTTGAGAGGGCAGCCGGAATCGGCATCTGTGCATTCCTTCCAAAAGACGGATCTTTGGCCATCATGCTCGATACACTCCGCCATGCCCGGCGTGGAAGCATGGTGGTGCACCCGACCCTGCTCGCTCAGCTGGTTGAACGACGACGTGCTCGTATCAACGATGTCCCGGTCCCATACCTGACACCGCGGGAGATGGAGGTTCTGTGCAGGATGGCCGAGGGCAGTGATGTGAAGGCCAGTAGCGTGGCGTTGGGCATATCGCAGAACACGTGCCGGGGCCATGTAAAGACAATCCTCGCGAAACTGGGTGCACATTCGCAGTTGGAGGCGGTTGTCACTGCCAGGAAACTTGGCCTTCTGTCGGCATATCAGGCACTTTAACAATGGAGCCAGCTTATCTCCCCGCACCGCCTGTGAGTGGGGCGGAACGTTCTGAAGTCAGAATAGCCGTGTACAGATTCCTTCTCATGGGGCTGGTCGCCCTTGTTATCGTGGCAATTCCTGTGGGTTTCTGGATCCGTGAAGTATCTGAGGATTACGCCCTCGAAAACGCAAAGGGCATCACCCAAAGGCTCGCCGATTACGCTGTTGGTCCGCTGGTGAGCGATGAGCTCCTGGCGGGTAATCCGGAGTCGATTCGACGGCTGGATAATCGCCTTTCTCCCTGGATCGCTAACGGGGCAGTGTCAAGGATTAAGGTTTTGAACGCGGATGGCCAGGTCATCTACTCGAATGTACCTACCCTCATCGGAAGGGAACTAGAGCTGCGGGAGAGTAGTACTGCACTTCTGGCAGAAGGCCAAGGATCGGTGACCTATCAGAGTCGTGACGAGTTGATACACGAGCTTGACGGGGGTACTGAAGAGTTGGTCGAGGTGCTGGTCGGATCTCGCGGAGCCGACGGAGACCCGTTGATTGTGCAAGCCTATTACGACGACGAGAACGTGCGGGCGCAGCACGGCGACCTCTTGCTCGGAATTGTGCCCGCCATCCTGCTGGCTCTCGTGGTGCTGCAGTTGGCGCAATTGGTTCCTGCGGTCCGATTGGCGCGAAGGGTTCAGGGGCACCAGGTTGTCCGACGGTTGCTGCTACAGCGCGCCATGGACGCCTCCGAAATGGAACGCCGAAGGATTGCCAGGGAGCTACATGATGAGGTCATCCAGGACCTCTCAGGGTTGGCCTACGCAATGGAGTCGCAAGAAACCCACGGAGACCCAGGTCAGCAGCAATTCCTCAACCAATCGCGGACTATGCTGCAGGAAAACGTTCGCACGCTGCGGAGCATGACGAGCGCGCTCTACCTCACCGACGTGCAGGACCTTGACCTGTGCTCGTCGCTGGAGCGACTCACCGAACCTTTGAAGGACCAGGGAGTCGACGTCCGCTCGCAACTTGCCGAATGTAGCGATCTCAGTTCGGAACAGTCGGCGGTCCTCTACCGCCTTGCCCGTGAGATTCTGATGAACATCTCGAAGCACGCCCATGCGCGCACCGTGGACCTGGTTCTCACCCGGGAAGCGCGTCGCACGGTGATGGTCGTTCATGACGATGGGATCGGATTTGATGCGAAAGCTCAACCGCGCGAAGGACATCTAGGTTTGATGATCATGAAGGATGCGATTAGTGAAGCCGGAGGGTCCATCGAGGTCCGATCCCGATTGGGAGAGGGAACCCGTGTTGTGGTGATACTGGGCGCTCCTCGCGCCGATGCGGCACGCTGAGCCACCCTATGTCTGTCCTAGACAGACAGAAGCCGGGCCCGGTATCCCGAGCCCGGCCTCTGCCGATCCAACTCACTGTGTCAATTACCCTCCAGTCCTGAACGACCAGGCCGTTGCCTGCAACGGAATCCCCGAAGCATCCCGGATCGCGTTGGAGAGGCGAACCGTGTAGCTGGTGTTAGCTGCCAGGGTGGCATTTGGGTTGAGTGTGGCAGTCCGGGTGGTGGCGTTGTAAGTGACTACCGCTGACATTGTTGCCCCGGCCGGGTTGGTCACCCAGACGCTGGTGGCGCTCACTCCGGTGACGGGCTTGCTGAAGGTGGCGCTCACATTGCCGGTTCTGCTGACACCGGTCGCGTTCACTCCTGGGGTCCGTCCGGTGATGGCGGGAGCGGCTTCGGTGGTGAAAGCCCAACTGGTGGTGGGGATCGCGGTTCCCTGCAGGTCCCGGATGCCGTTGGTCAGCTGCACCGTGTAACGAGTGTTCACTGCCAGGTTGGCGTTCGGGTTCAGTGTTGCTGTGCGGGTGGTCGCGTTGTAGCTGACTACCGCTGCCACCGCAGCGCCGGCCGGGTTAACCAACCGGACGGTAGCGGCGCTGACCCCGTTGACGGGCTTGCTGAAGGTGGCCGTGACATTCGAGCTGATCAGCACGTTCGTCGCGTTCACCCCCGGGGCCCGTCCGGTGATTGCTGGAGCGGCTTCGGTGGTAAAGGCCCAACTGGTGGTTGGGATTGCGGTTCCCTGCAGATTCCTGATGCCGTTGGTCAGCTGCACCGTGTAACGGGTGTTCACTGCCAGGTTGGCGTTCGGGTTCAGTGTTGCTGTGCGGGTGGTCGCGTTGTAGCTGACTACCGCTGCCACCGCAGCGCCGGTCGGATTAACCAACCGAACCGTGGTGGTACTGACTCCGGTGACGGGCTGGCTGAAGGTGGCTGTGACATTGCCGTTGATCAGCACGTTCGTCGCGTTCACCCCTGGGGTCCGTCCGGTCACCGTCGGGGCAGTCCCGATGGTGGTGAAGGTCCAGGTGGTTGCCGGTAGTGCATTCCCCGCTGCATCCCTGATAGTTGCTGCCAGGTTCACCCGGTATTGGGTGCCATTGGCCAGGTTTGCGTTGGGGTTCAGCGTCGCTGTCCTGGTGGAGGCGTCGTAGGTCACGACAGCCGGGATTGGGGCGCCAGCGGCTGTAGCCAGAGTGACCGACGTGCTGTTGACGCCACTGACAGCCTCGCTGAAGGTCGCCGTGATGTTGCCCGCAACTGCGGCAGTGGTGGCTCCCTCCGCCGGGGTGCGCCCCGTCACAGTGGGTGCTGACGTTTCGGTCAGGTCGACCGTGGCGTCAGTGAATCGCAATTGTTCAACATTGGTGATGCGGTCGGTGCCGTCTGCGCCGGTACCGCCGGTATGGGCCACCGTGGTGACGCCGTTCTCAGTGCTGATGGCATACTCGGCACGCGCCCCTGAGAAGTTGGCGGTATCCACATCTGTGGCCCCTGGTGTGGAAAGAATTTCCCGGACAATAGCTACCTTGCCTGGGTCGATGGTTCCCGCCATGATGTCCGCCTGGAGATTTTTCAAGGTGCTTTCGGTCCGGGTTTCAGTGGCCGGATCATTCACATCAGTACGGACACTGAGCCTCACATTGAGCCACCTGTCCCCATCAATGATGTCATCTGCGCCATTGCCCCAGATCTGGTCACTCCCCGATCCGCCGATGATGATGTTTCCTTCCCCGAACGTGGTGGCATTTGCCGGCAGCAGTTCAGCAAGACCTCTGATCCGTCCAATACCTTCCTCGGTGAGAACGTTGCTCGCCCCGGGCACTGCTACCTCTTCGTCCGGTTCTGAAGGGATATCATCGTTGCCGCGCAGGACATCGTTCTTATCCCAGCCGGACAGCCCTTCAACCAGCAGGAAGCGGTCCCGAAGAGCGTTGGGGCCTTCCACGATGACCATGCGCATGTCGGAATCCGCGGCTTCTCCGGACCGAGCGTGGGTCACCCAGTCGAAGCCGTAGAGGCCGTGGTTGCGCTCGATACCCGGGCCGCCGACCATGACATCGTCGCCGCCCTCTGAATCGTAGTCATCCTCGCCGCTGTCCCCAATGAGTACATCGTGGCCCGGGTCGTTGAGATCGTCGAAGAAGGGAGCGCCACTGTCGCCTTGCAGGAGATCGTTGGCGTTGCCGCCTTCCATCCAGTCATTTCCTCCCCCGCCGAAGACAGCGTCCGGTCCGTCACCGGAGAGGATAAGGTCATTTCCTTCCGCCGCGAAGGTTTCGTTTCCGTTGAGGCCGCCGTTGGAAAAGTCATCACCTGTACCGGACATGATGATGTCCAGGCCCGGGCCGGCGTCGATCGCGTCGTTGCCGGGTCCGCCCTTGAGCACGTCGTCCCCGTGGGAGTCAGTGATGATGTCGTTGCCTTCGCCGCCGAGGACAGTGTCAGCACCATCGTTGCCTTCAACGATGTCATCACCGTCGTTTCCCCAGACGGTGTCATTGTCAATACCGCCCCAGATCCTGTCGCGGGCGGGTGTGCCGTTGAAGGTGGACTGGGCGTTGAGCCCTGGGCGGTCCACGGTATTAGTCAGCCGGTAACGGATGGTGCCATCAGCCATCCGCAGGAGCAGCGCTGACTCGTTGCAGGCTGAGGTAGGATCGTCAGCCACATTGTTGCCGGTGGTCGGCACAATGTTCTCCAGTTCGAACTCGCAGTCGGCTACTCCGAACACGTCAGCTTTCAGGGCTTTTGCATCGGTGTTGCGCATGATCAACTCCGCCAGTGAGTTCCCTTCAAGCTGGGTGCGAAGATTCAGGCCCGAAGTGCGGGACAGGTAGTACAACCGGTCACCGTCCTGCAGGTCAGTCATTTGACGTTCGAAAATGTAGTTGAAGGTCGATCCAAGCAAACCTCCGAAGAGGTTCTGTGATTCGGCGAGGCCGCCTACCCACAGGTCGACGCCGTCGACACCCGTCGTGGAGTTGCCGTTGACAGGCGTCCAATCGGCTCCCGTGCTGTTGACAAAATCGTACGCGTCGGCCGGTGTGTCAGTGTTGGCAGGATTCATGTCAAACAGGAGCTGAGCGGCAGCGCGCTTGCCAGCGATCGTCGTGGCGTTTCGGATGGTCTCATGCGTGCCGTAGGCAGCCATGAAGTTGACCACCGAATCTGGGTGCTTCAGTCCCTGCCCGAAGTCCACCCAGCTGGTGTACGGTTTCAGGGAGGATTCGCCGGTTGTCCGGTACAGTTCCTTGCGGAAGTTATTCAGCGATGGAATGCCGGTTTCCCGTCCGCGGGCGATGTTGAGGGTAGCCAAGTCGAGTGGCAGACCCAGAACGTTGTTGCGCAGGGTGTCAGTGACAAATTCGTCCAGCTCTGCACCCACCTGGTCGGTCATGCCCATGGCAATGACGCCAGCGGCCTTCTCCGGAGTGAGCGTCCCTTCGGTGCTCTCGTAGTAGGCTGGCGGGTTGAGGAAAGCCTCAAGCAGGGGCAGACCAAGATCGGATCCCGTGTTGGTCTTCCGGTCGACCGTGTCAGTCAACATTGAGTGGCCGAAACGGTAGGTTGCATGGGCAAACTCGGCCATGATCGCCGGGTTGATTCCTGTGTCGGACTGCGTGAAGACGTTGAAGGGGTTGATGCCAGGCTGGATCTTCCGGGCAAAATCTTCAAACACGATGTGCTGGTATTCCATTTCCGTCACGTACCTGGCCGCCTGGAAGATGCGTTCACCGTTCCATTGACCCGAGGGCAACTTCCACTCATTCAGGTCCAGGTTCAGGGACGTCAGCAGGTCCTTCATGTAACCGGTGAGCCTATTGTGCTCGGAGTGGAAGATCTGGTGAATAGCGGTGAGGCCAATGTTCTCGTTCACGCGGCCGTCTCCAGCAACAAAGTGGGTGTCAAGCATTTCGTTGTCGTAGGTCCCCGCTGGCTGGCGGGAGGTGGGTTCCGCAATCTCGGTATCCGTGTCCGCCGTAAGTGCCGCGCCGGTCTGGGAATTGAAGGGATTGCCGTTGTGGGCGATGTCGTCGAGGAACGCGATGCCGACGCGCTGCACATTGGCGGGAGGGGCTACCGGGGTTTCCAGGTTTCCTTCAGTCAGGCTGAGATCCTGGTTGATGAACTGGGGCAGGCCGTTGGGTCCCCGGAGGAAGCGCCCATACTGGTCAGTGGCCAGCATCGGAAGGTCGGCGACGTCGGCGTCGGAGAGCAACAGTCCGAGCTTCGAGGATGCCTGTGCTTTGAGGTCCTTCCAGGTGGCCATCCCTCCTGGTACACCTTCGATCAGCTCGCCGGTGGAAACCGGCTTTCCGTCGGCATTCATCTCGTATTCCCGCAGGAAGACCTGGTGGGAGGAATGTGAGCCGTAGGTCTGGCTCTGATCCACCCACGGCGAGTCAGTGTTGGTGCCATCCTGGACGTCGTCGGCGGTGCCAAGTCTTCCGTCCGGGCCGGGCTGGTTCTCCGCTCGGTTCAGGATCATGAACGGTGCATTCCGTGCTGAGCCATCCATTATCAGCGGGTCATCCTGGGCCAGCGGAACCATCACATAGTTCTTGGTCTTCTTGGTGAAATCGACCCCGTGATCAAAGAACTGGCCAAATAAGGCAAACATTCCGTTGTAGGGGGGTGACAATCCGAAGTCCGTGGTGACGTTGGGAATGTCAAGGGTTTCGCCGGCGGGCACGCAACCGGCCGGCAAACCGTTAGCATCACACGGCACTGCCGTAGCGGCGTTATTGACTGTCCGGTGTGCCTGGCCGGCCGCAGCGATGGCGGCAGGGTTGGTGGACGTCTGATCCACAATGACGTTGCTGATGAACCTCGGTTCGGCGTCCGTTACATTGGTGTTCACCGACTTGTACGTCTGACCGGCTGCGGTGGTCCGCCATTGTGGCGTGGCCAACCGCGGGAACGGAAGGCCACTGGCGCCGAATTCCGTGCGCTCTGACACCAGATTGTTTTCTGATCCGTCCACTGTCCGCAGCCCGTAGGGCAGCAGGGCGTTGGCGATCTGGTTGGGGCCGGAACCGAGCAACGGCTGACCTGGAACTGGGTTGCCTTGGGCGTCCTCCTTGGTCGCGTGATTTTCCGCAATCTTGATCTGCTTGAGAATGAAGCGCATGTCGCCGGCGTTGAGCGTAAGCCCTTGACCGACCGGTGCGGCTTGCGCGGCGGGTGCAACAACAACCGGCAATGCACCACCCGCCAGGAGAACAGTGATCATTCCGGCAGTGAGGCGCCGTCTGAATGTGGGATGAGCGCGGGCATCACTCTGCGCCCTGAACTGCCGCTTGCGAAAAATGGGATTAGTACGCATGGTGATCTCCCTGTTTGCTGGTGTTAGCTGGGCACAGAGTCCCTCTTTCACCTTGGGAATATCTTTAACCAGCGCCGGCACCATCGGCGAAGTCCCACCACACATGAAAAAACTACCCTGAGGCAAAGGGTTTCCGTTGACAATCAGCGGGCCTGGGCCTCAGGGCAGTTTCTGTAGGAGTATTGCGGCGTTTTTGAAGCGCTAGGCGGTAACCTGGCGCTTCGAGGAGATCACGCCGGTGTTGAAGCCGGCGAGGTTCAGCCCGCCGTGGAACCGTGCGTGCTCGATCTTGATACACCGGTCCATCACGACGTTCAGGCCAGCCTCCTCGGCGTCACGGGCGACCCCCTCATGCCAGGAGCCGAGCTGCAACCAGAGGGTCTTCGCTCCGACAGCCTTTGCTTCCTCAAGGACACCCGGCAGGTCGTCGTGCTTGCGGAACACGTCGACAATGTCGGGCACCTCCGGCAGATCCGCTAATGACGCGTAGACGGGCTGTCCCAAGATCTCCTTCGCCACCGGGTTCACGAAGTACAGCCGGTACGGCGACGACGACTGCAGGTAGGTCGCCACGAAGTAGGACGCTCGGGACGGCTTGTCCGACGCCCCGACGATGGCCACCGACTTGGCGTTGCGCAGCAGCGAGAGCCGCTCAGGGGCGGACGGGCCCTCCCAGGTGCGTGCCGTTTCCAGGTCAGCGCTCACGCCTTCACTCCTTCAACATTGGGGTTCAACTGGTCCTCAAGCTTCGGTGCCGTGGCAAGGTCCAGGGCCTGATCAAGGTCCCACAGGATGTCCTCCAGGTCCTCCAGCCCCACCGAGATGCGCACCAGGTCTTCAGGGATTCCGGCGGTGACCAGCTGCTCGGCGGAAAGCTGCTGATGCGTCGTCGACCCCGGGTGGATGACTAGTGTCCTGGCGTCCCCCACGTTCGCCAGGTGCGAGGCCAGCTGCAGCGACTCGATGAAGGTCTGCCCGGCAGTCCTGCCGCCCTTCACCCCGAAGCTGAACACCGAGCCGGGGCCCTGTGGAAGATACTTCGCCGCCCGCTCGAAGTGGCGGTGGGAGGGCAGTCCGGCGTAGTTCACGTACTCCACCCGCGGATCGTTCTCCAGCCACTCGGCGACCGCCTGCGCGTTCGAGAGGTGCTCGTCCATCCGCTGGGCCAGTGTCTCCACGCCCTGTAGCAGCTGGAAGGCGGACATGGGGGACAGGGACGGGCCGATGTCCCGGAGCTGCTCCGTGCGCAGCTTCGTCAGGAACCCGTACTCCCCGAAGTTCGCCCACCACTGGATGTTCCCGTAGGAGGGAACCGGTTCGGTCATGGTGGGGAACCTGCCATTGCCCCAGTTGAAGGTACCGGCCTCGACGATGACGCCGCCCAGGGTGGTCCCATGCCCGCCGATGAACTTCGTCGCCGAGTGGATCACAATGTCAGCGCCGTGTTCGATCGGGCGAATCAGGTAGGGAGTGCTCAGGGTGGAGTCGATGATCAGCGGCACTCCGGCGTCGTGGGCAATCTTCGCCAGGCCCTGGATGTCGGCCACTTCGCCCGACGGGTTGGCAATCACTTCGGCGTAGACCGCTTTCGTGTTGTCCTGGATGGCTGCCGCGTAGTCGGCGGGATCAGTGCCGGGGACGAAGGTGGTGTCGATACCGAACCGGCGCAGGGTCACGTCGAGTTGGGTGACCGTGCCCCCGTACAGCTGAGAAGCGGCGACGATATGGTCGCCCGCCTGGCACAGGGCGGCGAAGGTGATGAATTCAGCGCTCATGCCCGACGCCGTCGCGACCGCCCCGATGCCTCCCTCCAGGGACGCGATCCGCTCCTCGAAGGCGGCGACCGTGGGGTTACCGATCCGGGAGTAAATGTTGCCGTACTTTTGCAGCGCAAAGAGGTTGGCGGCGTCGGCCGTGTCCTTGAACACGAAGGAAGTCGTCTGGTAGATGGGGACGGCCCGGGCACCATGGGCCGAGTCGGGGGTGCCTCCAGCATGGAGGGCACGGGTACGGAATCCGAAGCTGCGGTCAGCCATTAGACACCTGCCTTAATATTCTCGGGAGTGACGTCGTCGATGATGAAATCCAGGCCCTCTTTACGGGCGAGGTCCGCCTCAAGCTCGCGGACAATGGGGAGGATGTCTTTGCCGAAGGCTTCGACCTCCTCCTGGAAGTGGAGGTAACAGGTCAGCATCAGGTTCACGCCGATCTTCTTGTACTCGACGATCCGCTCGGCAACCTGCTCGGGGGTGCCGATCAGCTGGGTCTTGAAACCGTCGTTGTACTGGATCAGGTCCTCGAAGGAGGAATCCGCCCACATGCCCTTACCGTCCTTGGTGGAGGCTCCGGCTTCCTGGACGGCGTCGCGGAACCCCTCGACCGCGGGCTTGTGCGCCTTGGCCACAATCTCCCGGAGGGTCTCGCGGGCTTCCTTCTCGGTGTCGCGGGCAATCACGAACCCGTTCAGCCCGAACCGTGGGTGCCGCCCAGCATCGGCCGCGGAGGCCTGCACACCGGCGATGTTCTCCTTGAATCCTTCAAGGTCCTTGCCGTTGGAAAAGTACCAGTCGGCCACCCGGCCAGCGGTGGCCTGCGCGGCAGTGGAGTTCCCGCCGAAGAAGACCTCCGGATGCGGCCGTCCGGGAACGTCAACCGGTGGCGGGTTGAGGGTGAAATCGGTGATGTTGTAGTACTTTCCGGACTGGGAAAAGTTCTGCTCGGTCCAGAGGCCGCGGAGGATCCTGATGAACTCCTCGGTGCGGACGTACCTTTCGTCGTGCTCCAGCCAGGGGAGCCCGAAGCCGGTGAACTCGCTTTTCAACCAGCCCGACACAATGTTCACGGCCGCCCGGCCATTGGAAATGTGGTCAGCGGTGATGATGAACTTCGCGAGGACGCCGGGCTGCCACATGCCGGGGTGGACAGCGGCGATTACCTTCAGCTTCTCGGTCGCACCGAGCAGGGCCAGCGAGAACGACGTCGCCTCGTGCTGCTTGTCTGCCCCGTAGCTCGCAGCGTACCGGGTCTGCGAGAGGGCGTACTCGAAGCCGGCGTTCTCCGCGATGCGGGCCAGCTTCTTGTTGTACTCGAAGTCCCAGCTGGTGCGCTGCTCAATGGTGGAGACCACCAGGCCACCGCTCACATTGGGAACCCAGTACGCAAACTTCAGGGGTTGGGAAAGGTCAATAGCCATATTGGTCCTCCATCGTGCCTGGCATTAGCACCCTAATGTCACTGCCGTAGGCAGTGGCCAGGGTTGCTGCGGTGTCAATGAGCCAGATCTCTCAACCGCTCGGGATGGTCTCCACCAGTGTGACAGCACCATCACGGTGGACCAACATTGTTGCTCTCCGTTGCAGCGTTTGGCGGAATGCGGCTCTCACAGTTGGCGGCGCACGCCCGCCTCCCGGGCAATCCCTTCGACCTGCTCACCCATGTCGTCGGCCAGCGGTTTGGTGCCCGATCCGCGGCGGAGCAGCGGGAGGTGGAACGGCCCGCCGGCCTCCTCCGTCTCGAAGCCAATTGCCGCGTAGATCGCCAACGCGCCGAGGGCGAAACCAAAGATTCCGGCGGCGGTTTCCCAGCCGTCCGAGCCGGTCAGGTGCGCGACGCCGGTGATGGCGAACCGGAGGGCTGAACCAGCCAGCACCGCTGCGGCCACCAGTTTGCCCTTCGCGCCCAGGATCGGCGCCAGCATGGCCAGCGCCGCGGTAATCAGGAGTACCCCCAGCGCGGAAAGCGATGCGCCGTCCGGGGTGACAAGCATCGCCACCGCGATCAGCGCCCAGGTACCGGCGACCATGGCCATGCCCGTCCCGGCGATCGGATCGCGTGCACCGAAGCCGATCACCGAGGAAAACAGCTGCAGCGGCACCGTGAGCACCAGGATCCCCAGCGCAATAATCTGTTCCTCCCGGGCCGGGACGATCCCCAACTGGAGTGCGCTGACTCCGATGGTCGCCACTGCCAGCCCCATGAACGCCAGGGGGAGGGGCGTTCCGGTGGGCCGGAGCACGATCCGGGTTATTGCCAGCCGGTCCTCGCGCCGCTTCTGTTCATCCTGGTCAACGCTCATGGTCTTAACCCGATCACAGGCGCGGTATCACCGCCAAACGCTGGACCCGCCCGGTGGGATGTGTTGCTCACCTGTCCGGGCGGGCGGCGAGGACCGCCGCAATCCCGGGCACGCACCCCTCGTTCTGCAGCGACGTGGTGTCACCGAGTGCAGTGTTTTCGAACAGCTGGGTCAGGAGCCGCCGCATGATCTTGCCGGACCGGGTCTTGGGGACATCATCGACGACGACGACGGCGGCCGGTTTCGCGATCGGTCCGATCACGGCTGCTACGTGGTCCCGCAGCACCCGGCCCACGTCCTCCCCGGCAGCGGGATTTGTGCCCGCCGAGGGGGACAGGACCACGAACGCGGCGATGGCGTGTCCGGTCCGCGGGTCGGATACCGGGCAGACTCCTGCCTCGACCACCCACGGGTGGGCCACCAGGGCCGATTCAATCTCGATAGTCGACAGCCGGTGACCGGACACATTGAGCACGTCATCCACCCGCCCGAGGATCCAGGTGTCGCCGTCGTCGTCGTACCTCGCGCCGTCTCCGGCGAGGAACCAGCCCTGCGCAGCGAACTTCCGCCAGTAGGAGTCGAGGTAGCGCTGCGGGTCACCCCACACGGTCCGGGCCATCGCCGGGCCGGTGCGGTCCACCACGATCAGGCCCTGCTCACCGACGGGCACGGGGTGGCCGGCGTCGTCGACAATCCTGGTGCTGACTCCAGGGAGGGCGCGAGAGGCGCACCCCGGTTTGAACGAAGCGTCGGTCGGACGCGGGGAGAGGATGGTGGCGCCGGTCTCGGACTGCCACCAGGTGTCCACGACTGGTGCGGTGCCCGCTCCGAGGTGTTCCCTGAACCAGCGCCACGCTTCGGGGTTGGTGGCTTCGCCGACCGTGCCGAGCAACCGGATCGAGGACAGGTCGTAGCTGGCTGGGGCGCCGTCCGGGAACCAGCCCATCAGGGACCGGATCAGTGTGGGTGCCGTGTAGTAGCTGGTCACGCCGTAACGTTCGATGATCTCGAAGTGCCGGCCCGGGTGTGGAGTGTTGGGAGTGCCCTCGAAGATCACCTGGGTGGCGCCGTTGGAGAGTGGTCCGTAAATCTCATAGGTGTGGGCGGTGACCCAGGCCAGGTCGGCGGTGCACCAGTGGACATCACGCTCCCGCAACTCGGGGTCGGGATGGCTGAACAGGTACTCGAAACTCCAGGACGCCTGGGTGAGGTAGCCGCCGGACGTGTGGACCAGGCCCTTGGGCTTTCCTGTGGTCCCGGAGGTGTACATGATGAACAGGGGTGTCTCGGCGTCGAACGCCTCAGGGGTGTGCTCCGGGGAGGCGGAGTCGACGACGTCGTGCCACCACACGTCGCGCCCCTCGGTCCACTCGACGTCGTCGCCGGTGCGGCGGATCACCAGGACATGTTCGATGGTGTCTGATCCGGCCACGGCTTGGTCGGCGTTGGCCTTCACGGGTACAGCAACCCCGCGACGGTACTGCCCGTCGGTGGTCACCAGGAGCTTGGCGCCGGTGTCCTCGACCCGGAACCGGAGCGCCTCGGCCGAAAAGCCGCCGAACACCAGCGAGTGGACCGCCCCGATCCGGGCGCACGCCAGGGTGATCACCACAGTTTCCACGAGAACCGGGAGATAGATCACCACCCGGTCGCCCTTGCCTATCCCCAGCGCGAGCAACGCGTTGGCGGCCCGCGACACCTCGTCCTGCAGGTCCGCGTAGGTGACGGTGCGCCGGTCGCCGGGTTCGCCCTCGAAGTGCAGGGCAACTTTGGCCCCCAATCCGGCTCTGACGTGCCGGTCCACACAGTTGTGGGCCACATTCAGGCGGCCACCGGCGAACCATTCGATCACCGGGACTGTCAGTTCGACGTCGTCACCGTCATCGTTCCCACCGGCATTACGCCCGGGAACCGGGCGGGCCGGAGCGAAGCTGTGCACGGTCGACCATTCGGTGGCCCAGTCGAGCCGGCGTGCCTGCCGGTCCCAGAAGTTCAGATGCTCTGCCTCGGTGAGCGGGTCGGCGTCCTGCAGGCTTACGCCCATCGTCGTACCGCCCACTTCTCGGCGATCCCCAGCAGGGCGTCGGTGGTCTTGCCGATGATGGCCAACAGGATGATGGCCAGGAAGATTCTGTCCACCCGTCCATTGTTCTGTGAATCGCTGAGCAGATAGCCGAGCCCCAGGGAAGAGGCAATCAGTTCCGCGGCGACCAGAAACAGCCACGCCTGGGCGAGGCCCAGACGCAGGCCCGAGAAGACGGCGGGGATCACGGCCGGGAGCTGCACAGTGGTCAGCAGCTTGAAGCCGCTGAGCCCGAACGCCCGGCCAGCTTCGACCAGGTTCCGGTCCACGTGGCGTAGCGCAATGTAGACGGTGGTGAACACGGGGAAGAAGGCGCCGATGAGGATCAGGGTGATCTTGGAATCTTCACCAATTTTCATCCACAGGATCAGCAGGGGCACCCAGGCCAGCGACGGGACGGCACGCAACGCCCCGATGGTCGGGGCCAACAGGGCGTCGGCGATCCGGGACAACCCCACCAGTGAACCAATCACCAGGCCCAGGGCCGCACCGAAGGTGAAGCCCAGCAGTACCCGCTGTGTGGAAATCCCGATGTGCGTCCACAATTCACCACGTTGGATCAGTTCCACGGCGGCGTTGAAGACCGCCGCGGGTGGCGGGACCTGCACGGAGCTGAACAGGCCGGTGACCGAGTTCAGCTGCCAGACGGTGATGATCAGTGCCGGCAGGATCAGCCCGAGGAGCAGACGCACCCAGCCACGCCGCAGCGGGCCGGTCTGGGACCATCCATGTGCCGGCCCACCCCGTTCGGGCGGCGGCTGGGTGGCGTCTGCCGTTGTCACGGTGGAGCCTGAGGCCTCTAAACCGGCCTTGCTCACTGCCGTAACACTGTTCCCGGTCACGTACGGGTTCCCCTGATGGGTCATGAGGAGGCCTCAATCGCCGCGGGGTCCGCATTGCGCACCAGGGAGTCATCAAAGAGGGTGTCCAGCGCTTCATCGACCTGTTCCTGGCTGGAGACGTCACCGGATTCGACGAATACCGGCCCGATCTTCTCCAGCACGGCGCGCTGTGCGTCCCCCGGGGCGGGGTCGACGCTCAGGTTGGTGCGGTCGATGATGACGGCGTTGGCGATCTCGACGTCGATCCCCGCCACTTCGGCGAGGATTTCCGCCGTCTCTTCGGGGTTCTCGATAGCCCATTCGCGGGCTTTCTCGTAGGCATTCACTACGGTCTGGGCCAGTTCGGGGGACTCCTCAAGGAACTCCTCCGTGGCGTTGAGGAACCCGTAGGTGTTGAAGTCGATGTCCCTGAAGAAGAGGGTGGCGCCGTCCTGCTCGGCGGACGCCATGATCGGGTCGAGTCCGGACCACGCATCGACCGATCCGTTGGCCAGCGCGGCGCGGCCATCGGCGTGCTGCAGGTTCTGCACCGTCACCTCGGAGGGATCTACCCCGCCAGCCTCGAGCGCCTGCAACAGGAAGAAGTACGGGTCCGTTCCCTTGGTGGCGGCGATCGACTTGCCGCGCAGGTCGCTGATTTCCTCGATACCCGAATCCGCGTTGGTGACCAGGGCGGCCCATTCCGGCTGGGAGTAGATGTCGATCGTCTTGATCGGTGAGCCGTTGGAGCGGGCGAGCAGAGCGGCCGATCCGGCGGTGGACCCGACGTCGATCGCCCCGGCACGCAGCGCCTCATTGGCCTTATTGGACCCGGCGGACTGGATCCAGTTGACGGTGACGTTCTCCTCCGCCAGCTCATCCTCCAGCCAGCCCTGTTCCTTGATGACCAGCGACAGAGGGTTGTAGGTGGCGAAGTCGATGTTCAGCTCGCCGCCCGCCGGACCGGCGGTTCCGACGGCGTCCTCACCAGCCATGCACCCGGTCAGGGCGAAGGAGGCGACGACGGCGAGGGAGGCTGCGCCCAGTGCGCTGCGGCGGGGGAGGTGAGATGGCTGGCGGTTCATGGTGGTCCTTTGGTGAGACAAGTCCTGGGGGACGGGGTGGATGGGACTGTAAACAGATCGGTAATTCTGGGTGCGGCACGGGTGCCGGGGGTGCGCGAAACCGCGGCGCCGGGAGGCCGGGGGCCGCAGAGGAAAGCCAGGAAGGCGCAGCCTAGTGGCCGGTCACTCCGAGGGAGGCCAGCAGGGAGCTGCGCATTCGGCCGAGGTCAGCCGAGTTGCGGTCGCGGGGTCGGTCTCCCGGGACCGTGAGGACCTCGGTGATCGTGGCACCGGGTTGATCCCCGTCGGAACCCAGGACGACAATCCGGTCGGCCAGTTGCAGCGCCTCATCGACGTCGTGGGTGACCAGCAATACCGTGGTCGGCTGGGCCTTATGGATGTCGAGCAGGAGGTCCTGCATCTTGATCCGGGTGAGAGCGTCCAGGGCGCCGAACGGTTCGTCGAGGAGGAGGACCCCTGGGTTACGGGCCAGCGCCCGGGCCAGGGAGGCCCGCTGAGCCATTCCGCCGGAGACTTCCCGCGGGCGGTGCTTGGCGAACTGGTCGAGCTCCACCAGCTGCAGGAGCTCGGCAACTTTGGCCTTGCCCTCGCTGGCGCTCGATGCTTTGGGTAGACCGATCGCCACATTGGCCTGAAGGGTGTGCCATGGCAGCAGGCGTGGCTCCTGGAAAGCGACCGCGCAGCGTTCGTCAATGCCGCGGACCTCGGTACCGTCGATCACCACTGAACCGGCGTTGAGGGCGTCCAGGCCTGCTGCGGCCCGCAGGAGGGTGGATTTCCCGCACCCGCTGGGCCCGAGAATGGCAAGGACTTCCCCCGCTGCGACGTCGAAGTTGATGTCGCGGAGGACGGTGCGCCGGTCAGCGGGGGGTCCGAAACTGCGGCCGAGGCCGGTGAACCTCACGTTGAGCGCCTGCTTGGCGGACACGGCGGAACGGGACTTAGGTGTTGCCAGAACGGTCATAGGATTAACTCCATCGATCCTGGCGGTAGCACCCTAATGTCACCGGATTACTTCTGCACTGCTGCTCTGCAAAAGGTCAGCCGGATGGCCAGGGTTGCTGCGGCTTCATCGATCCAGGTCTCTCGGCCGCTCGGGATGGTCAAGCACCACTAAACTCCTGTGCAGGGGTTCACCGCAAGTGTTGACGTAACATTCCGACTGATTGGCAGGCTAGTTCCGCCCGGCGGCCCGCTGCCACCGGTCGATGTCTTCCAGTGCCCGGTCCACGGGGGTGTGCATGGAACAGACGGCCAATCCGCGCCAAACATTCGTTGCGAGTCTCCGGATTCCCCAGGACCGGACCGGCAGACGCTCGGCGGCTGGCATGCTCATCCTGCCGATGTAGGCAAACAGGGCTATCGTGCTGCCGACAATAATGAGAAGGGCCATCAGTGATCTCCCGGTTCCAGCATGTTGCGGTATCCGGTGCTGGGAAGGTAGTCCCCGGCCCAGGGTGCCTCTGACCGGACGGTTGGCGCGTGTCCGGCGCCGTCGCGTAGGACGGCCCGGAAGACCTGTACTGCGGCACCGAATACTGCTATCAAAGCGAGGGCTGCAATTAGTTCCATACCTCGATGGTCTGCCGATTGATCCGAAGAAAACAGTGGCTGAAAAGACCCTAATCGATAATTTTCTGCCATACTGGATGTGTGCTGAAGAACGTGGCAGCGGTGGTCCTTCCAGGGGTGACACCCTTCGAGTTTGGTGTGGTGTGCGAGGTCTTCGGCGAAGACCGCACCGCTGACGGCGTGCCACCCTTTGACTTTCGAATCTGTGCCGAATCCCCTGGAATGGTGCCGACCAGCCTCGGCTTCGCCATGGAGGTTGGGGAAGGCCTCGACCCGGTCGAAGTAGCGGATCTGGTGGTGGTCTGTCCGTACGACGGCGGTTCGCCCGTTCCGCCGGCCGTCATCAGCGCGCTGCGGCAGGCAAACGAAAGAGGCGCCTGGATCCTGTCGGTCTGCAGTGGTGCCTTCCTCCTGGCGGAGGCGGGCCTGCTCGACGGGCGGCGTGCAGCGACCCACTGGAAGCACTCCCAAAGACTCGCCCAGAGCTATCCGGACGTGATCGTCGATGAGGATGTGCTCTACGTCCATGACGGCAACATCATCACCAGCGCCGGATCAGCCGCCGGGGTGGATGCGTGTCTGCACCTGGTGCGTACCGAGTTGGGCAGCAAGGCCGCCAATACGATTGCCCGGGGAATGGTGGTCCCGCCCCACCGTGACGGTGGACAGGCGCAGTATATCGAGCGGCCCTTCCCGGCCGTCAGGTCCGACACGATGGAGCACCTGTTGGTCTGGCTGGCCGATCACCTGGAACAGGACTTACCTGTGAGCGCGCTCGCCGCCCGAATGCACATGTCGGAGCGCACCTTCGCCCGGAGATTCCGGGCCGAAACGGGTGCCACTCCTGCTGCCTGGGTAAATTCCCAACGGCTATTGCGCGCACAGGCGCTCCTGGAGGATACCGAGTTGAGCATTGACGCCGTGGCCACCAAATCCGGGTTCGGGCAGTCGGTCCTGTTGCGCCACCATTTCCACCGGACCCTGGGGATCAGCCCTGCGGGCTACCGCAGAACCTTCAGAGGCAAGCGCGTCCCACAGGCAGCCGTCTCAACCTCAGCCCGACAGATTACAGCGAAAGGCAAAACACCGTGACCCACACCAACGATCCCCAAGTGGTCCGCGAACTCCTCACTACGCCCGGCCGGTGGGCGGTGGTGGGGCTCTCCAACAACCCCCGGCGGGCAGCGGTCGGCGTCTCCCGGTTCCTGATCGACCACCTCGGAATGGAAGTGATCCCGGTCAGCCTCAAGGGCGACGACGTGCATGGCCGCAAGGGGTACCAGCGGCTTGCAGACATCCCCGGAGCGATCGACGTCGTCGACTGTTTTGTGAACTCGTCAAAGGTCGGAGCGGTGGTGGATCAGGCCATCGAGGTGGGTGCGAAGGCCGTGTGGCTGCAGCTCGGGGTCATCGACGAGGCGGCGGCGGAACGGGCCAAGGCGGCAGGACTCGACGTCGTCATGAATACCTGCCCGGCCATCGAGGCGCCGGGGCTGGGGCTCTAACTGATGCGGTGGTCCCGCTACATCCTCTGGTAGCGGGACCTGATCACCATGAACACGCCGTAAGCAATCAGGCCCAGCGCCACGGCGCCGAGGATCCAGGCGCCGTACGGCTGATCCTGCAGGGACTTCAGCGCGCCATCCAGGCCGGTCGATTCTTCAGGATTGTTGTTGATGGTCGCGACAATGAAGAGCAATCCCAGGACAAGCAGTGCCACGCCCTTGGCCACATACCCCGTCATTCCCAGGCGGACGATCGCCTGTCCGGCGCCCTTGCCCGGCAGGCTCTTCAGGTTCTCCTTGAATTTTTTGGTGACCCCGCTGTAAACGAAGTAGCCGCCCACCACCATGACCCCAGCCCCGACCGCCATCAGCAGGACCGAACCTGCTGGGTTGGACATGAGGCTGGCGCTGACACTCTGGGTGCTCTCGCTGCTGTCGCTGCTGCCGCCGGCCGCGTACCTGGCGAAGGTCCCGCCGATCACGCCGTAGGTCACCGCCTTGCCGCCGTTCTTGGCGCGGAACTTCAGCTTGTCGGAATCCTTCAGACCGCGTGCGCCAAAAAACACCTCGCTGAGCATGAACAGTGCCAGGGCGATGGACCCGATGGCACACGCCCACAGGAGGAGCGATCCGCCGGGGCCTTCACCCAGGGCGCTGATCGCTCCGCTCTGGTCGGCGCTCCCCGAGCCACCCATTGCCACCCGAAGAGCGATGACGCCGATCAGGATGTGCAGGAGCCCTGCGGCGATGTAGCCGGCCCTGGCCAGGACCTCAAAGGTTTTGGAGTCCGAGACGTCTTCCGCGGTGTCCTTCGCCTTGCCGGCCTGGCGTTTTGCCTCGCCCATGGTGTGCTCCTGCGGTTGGTTTTCTCCTATCCTGCCATTGATTGCCGGTACGCTCAGCGAATGGACGCCGATGAGCTGCGACAGTTTTGCCTGGGCCTACCAGGAACCTTCGAGGACTTTCCGTTTGGACCGGTCGTCTCGGTGTTCAAAGTCTCCGCGGCGGGCGGTACCGCGAAAATGTTTGCGTTGTCTGACCTGTCGGATCCAGACCTGTCGGTCAGCCTCAAATGTGAGCCCCTGATCGCTGAAGCGCTGAGGGCGGCGCATCCCGAGATCGTGGGCGCCTACCACCTGAACAAGACCCACTGGAATGGCGTCTCGTGCACCGGTGAGCTGTCGGCCGTGATGATCCGCGAGATGATTGAGGATTCGTACGACCTGGTGGTGGCATCCCTGCCGCTACGGGACCGCATAATGCTCGGCTGGAGCAGATGGGCAGCAGATGACGACTCCTGATTTCACCTATGAACCCCAGGGCCTGAGCCAACGCGGAGAGTCACCTGCCGGCTACCGCACGGTCAGCCGGCGGGTCCGGGTCGGGAACGGACATGCCGCCTACGCCCGGCTCGCCGAGGGGATCCTGTCCTGGGAACTGCACAGGGGGGCCGGGTTGAGGGTCTCCCCGGGGCAGGGCCGGGCCGTCGTCGGCCGTGAGGTGGTGCCAGCGTTTGGGATCGGTCCGGTGCGGTTGCCCGCTCCGTGCCGCGTGGTGTGGGTCGAGGAGCCGATCGACAACGACGGCGGACCGCAGCGCGCCGGGTTTGGGTACGGCACGCTGCCGGGTCACCCGGAACGGGGTGAGGAGGCGTTCATCGCCGTACTCGACCCGGATGGTGCAGTGTATTTCGAGGTGTTTGCCTTCAGCCAGCATGCCAACTGGTTCTTCACACTCGGCGCCCCGGTGGCCCGCTTCTTCCAGGAGCTGGTCACCCGCCGGTACCTGTCCACGGCGCAGCGACTCGCCGGTTAGTCCCTCACCCTGAAGGTGCCGGCCCGTGCAGGTTTCCCCACCTTCTGACCCCAACTCCGCGTGTCGCAGTGCAACACGCGGAGTTTCTGGGGATTCCGGACGACAAGGTGGGGAAACCTGCACAGTCACCCGGCCGGGTTAGGCGAAGTGCTCCGGCAGGGTCGCCTCGTGGGCTTTCCGTAGTTCCTCTAGCGGCAGGGTGAAGTGGCCCTGCACGTCCAGGGCGCCGTTCTCCACGTCAACCACACCGATCCGCAGGTGCGGGTAGTTGCGCGCCGTGCACATGTCGTTGAACCGCACCTCTTCGGAGCGGGCGACGCTGACGACGGCGCGACCCTGGCTCTCGGAGAACAGGGCAGTGAACGGGTCGATCCCGTCGCGCTCGCACAGTTCATCGATCCCAATCCGCGCGCCGACGCCGAAGCGCAGCGCCGCCTCGGAGAGTGCAGCCGCGAGGCCACCCTCGGAGAGGTCGTGGGCGGCGTCGATCATGCCGTCCCGGGATGCATTGATCAGGATCGCGGCCAGGGTCTTCTCGGCGGTCAGGTCGGCGGCCGGTGGCTGCCCACCAAGGTGCCCGCGCAGGTTGGCCCACTCCGAGCCGTCCAGCTCGTCCCGGGTGGTGCCCAGCAGGTAGATGGCTTGTCCGTCGTCGCGCCAGCCCGAGGGGGTGCGGCGGGCGACGTCGTCGAACACGCCGAGCACACCGACCACGGGGGTGGGGTGGATGGGCACACCACCCGTCTGGTTGTACAGCGACACGTTGCCGCCGGTAACCGGGACGCCGAGTTCCTGGCAGGCGTCGGCCAGGCCACGCACGGTCTCGGCGAACTGCCACATCACCTCGGGGTCCTCGGGGGAGCCGAAGTTCAGGCAGTCGGTGACTGCCAGCGGCTTCGCGCCGGTGGTGGCAACGTTGCGGTAGGCCTCGGCGAGGGCCAGCCGGGCACCCTCGTAGGGGTTGAGGTAGGAGTAGCGGCCATTCGCGTCAGTGGAGATGGCGACGCCGAGACCGGTTTCCTCATCCACGCGGACCACGCCAGCGTCGTCGGGCATGGCGAGGGCGGTGTTGCCCTGCACAAACCTGTCGTACTGGTTGGTGATCCAGTCCTTGGAGCACATGTTCGGCGAAGCCATCAGCTCAAGGACAGCGGCGCGGAGGGCGTCGCCGTCGGCTGGCCGGTCGCCGTCGAAGGTGTTCTCCTGCAGAGCGTCGAGCCACTCGGGACGGTGGAACGGCCGGTGGTAGACGGGTCCGTCGTGGGCGACGGTGCGAGGGTCGACGTCGACAATCTTCTCGCCGTCCCACTCGATGATGAGCCGGCCCGTGTCGGTGACCTCACCCAGCCACGAGTATTCGACGTTCCACTTGTCCATGATCGCTTCGAACGCGGCGGCGTTGGCCGGGGTGACCACGGCCATCATGCGTTCCTGCGACTCGGACATCAGGATCTCGCCGGGGGTCAGCGACGGATCGCGGAGCAGCACGTCGGTCAGCTCGACGTGCATGCCGCCGTCGCCGTTGGACGCCAGCTCGGAGGTGGCGCAGGAGATTCCGGCGGCACCCAGGTCCTGGATACCTTCCACGACCGAGGCCTTGAACAGCTCGAGGCAGCACTCAATGAGGACCTTCTCGGCAAACGGATCGCCCACCTGGACGGCGGGACGCTTGGACGGCTTGTCGGCGTCGAAGGACTCGGAGGCCAGCACCGAGGCGCCGCCAATGCCGTCGCCACCGGTGCGGGCTCCGAAGAGCACCACCTTGTTGCCGACGCCGGACGCGTTGGCAAGGCGGATGTCCTCGTGGCGCAGGACGCCGACGGCGAGTGCGTTGACCAGCGGGTTGCCCTGGTAGACGGAGTCGAACACCACTTCGCCGCCGATGTTCGGCAGGCCCAGGGAGTTGCCGTAGCCGCCGATGCCGGAGACGATCCCGTGCACCAGCCGCGGGGTGTCCGGGTGGTCGATGGCGCCGAAGCGGAGCGGATCCATGATCGCCACCGGGCGGGCGCCCATCGAGATGATGTCGCGGACGATGCCGCCGACGCCGGTCGCAGCGCCCTGATACGGCTCCACGAAGGAGGGGTGGTTGTGGGACTCCACCTTGAACGTGACCGCCCAGCCGTCCCCGATGTCGACGACGCCGGCGTTTTCGCCGATGCCGACCAGAAGGTGTTCCTTCATGGCGTCGGTGACCTTATAGCCGAACTGCGCCAGGTGCACCTTCGAGGACTTGTAGGAGCAGTGTTCGCTCCACATCACCGAGTACATGGCCAGCTCGGCGGCGGTGGGGCGGCGTCCCAGGATCTCGACGACCCGGTCGAACTCGTTTTCCTTCAGGCCGAGGGCGGCCCAGGGCAGTTCGACGTCGGGGGTCTCAGCGGCGTTGGCCACGGTGTCGATGTTGAACTTGCGGGCCTCGGTGGGCGCGGAGGAGCTATTGATCGTCACTTACTTAACCAGCTTCTTCAGTACAGAGGTGAATATTCCGAGCCCGTCGGTGCCGCCGCGGACACCGACCAGCCCTGCGGCGGAGGAATCCGGGCCAAAACCCGCCTCGACCGCGTGCTCGGGGTGCGGCATCAGGCCCACCACGTTGCCTGCGGCGTTGGAGATTCCGGCAATGTCGCGGCGTGATCCGTTGGGATTGGCGCCGACGTAGCGGAATACCACCCGGCCCTCACCCTCCAACTCGTCGAGGGTGCGCTCGTCGGCGACGAACTGTCCATCCTGGTTCTTCAGGGGGACCACAATCTCGTCTCCGGCCGCGTAGGAAGCGGTCCACGCCGTGTCGGCGTTCTCCACCCGGAGGCGCTGGTCACGGCACAGGAAGTGCAGGTGGTTGTTCTTGATCATCGAACCGGGCAACAGGTGGGCCTCGGTGAGGACCTGGAACCCATTGCAGATGCCCAGGACGGGCAACGCCCGCTCGCCGCCGGACGCGGCAGCGGTGATCTGCTCCATCAGCGGCGCGAAACGCGAGATGGCGCCGGCGCGCAGGTAATCGCCATAGGAGAACCCACCGGGGACGACGACGGCATCCACATCCTGCAGGTCGTGGTCCCCGTGCCAGAGGGGGACGGCGGTGCCGCCGGCGAGGCGGACTGCCCGTGCGGCGTCGCGGTCATCGAGCGAGCCGGGGAAGGTGACAATGCCGACCCGGACGGAGTCCAGGGCCGGAGCGTCGAACGGTGCGTCGGTTTCCAGGGTCACTGCTGGCCCTCGGCGGTGTCGTCGGCGAGGACCTCCACACGGGTGACGTCCTCAATGACCGGGTTCGACAGCAGGGTGCTGGCAGCGGTTCGTGCCTGTTCCAGCAATTCTTCGGTGACCTCCCCGTCAACGGTGAGTTCGAAACGCTTGCCCTGCCGGACTCCGGAGAAACCGGTAAAGCCCAGCCGGGGCAGTGCGCCGGCAATGGCCTTGCCCTGCGGGTCAAGGATCTCGGGTTTGGGCATGACGTCGACAACTATCCGGGGCATCCGGTAACTCCTGGGCTCAAGGTGCGTTAAATGCAGTGGCTTCGGAGGTGCCGTCTCACGCTGAGAAGAGTGGTGAATCCAGCGCTCCGCGAGCTTGCGCTTCCAGTCTAACGGCGATCGCCCGTCACCCGTCATTCGCTGGCACCAGGGCACACGACGCCCCGTTGCTACCGGGCTGCCACCGGACTGTTACTGGACTGTTACTGGACTCCGCCGGGGGTTCCGAGCAGCGGCTCGAACATGGCCCACCGGTCGATGGAGCACCCATTGTCACGAGAGAAGGAGGCGTCCACCGCATTCCCGTTAAGGGTGCCGGTCACGACTGCGGTCTCCGGCCCGCCGTACAGTTGGGTGCACATTGCCCCGGCAGCAGGCTCGTCCATGATCAGGTCACCGTTCGTCGCCAGCACGTCGCAGGCAGCCGACGGATCCGGCAGGGCAGAGTCCCCGACCGGCTCGCCAGCCTCGCACGCGAGTTCGTAGGTGACCGGTTCGGCGCCCTCCCCGGCGGTAATGACGATCGAGAGTTGGGCATCGGCGGCAGCATTGCCAGTGGCTGTGTCCGAGGGATCCGGCGTGGGCTGGCCGGAGGGGGCGGGCGTTTCGCTTTGGGTGGTGGCGGTCGGGGAACCGGTCGCGGTGCCCTGTGCCGTGCCGCCGCTCTCCGCGCCACACCCGGCGAGCACCAGCAGTGCCAGGCCGGAACCCACCAGGAAACTGCTGCGTGAGAGCTGTCGACGTGTCAGGCGGTCGCTGATCATTGAAACTCCTTCACCAGCCGACGGCGACGCTGCCGCGGCTATCGGATGCTGCTCTGAAACTGGAGACGTTCCTTCACCTAGCTCAACGCTGACTCGTTTGTTGCCAGTTCCACGTTTTCCAAAGCGGTACCCAATCGTTGCCGAAGCACCTGGGACTCTTCGGAGAAACCACGCTGGAGCCGGGCGTACTCGGCACGTCCCTCAGGCGTTTCAATACGGATCGGCGCGTACCCCCAGGCTCCCAGGTCATACGGCGAAGCTCGCATGTCCATCGCGCGGATCCGCCAGGCCAGTTCAAAGCAGTCCATCACCAGGTCGCTGGGAAGCAGGGGAGTGAGCTTGTACGCCCACTTGTACAGGTCCATGTTGGCGTGAAGGCAGCCGGGCTGTTCCAGGTCGCGCTGCGTCTCGCGGGTGGGCTGAAGCGTATTGAGGGGTGTCGCCTGCGGGGTGTAGAAGCGGAACGCATCGAAGTGGGTGCACGTGATTCTGCTGTCCTCCACCAGCTGGTCGGTACCAGCAGCACCCAGCCTCAGTTCAAGGTACTCATGGCGGATGCCGTTCACCTGCGACCGGTAGGCCATGGCCCACTCGTGCAACCCAAAGCAACCGAGCTGGGCCCGCCTGGCCTGGGTGCGACGGACGATGATCGCGGCGAAGTCCAGCGCCTCGGCCCGGTCTCGTCGGAACCCCTCGACATCCCCGGTGACGGCGTCGACGTGGTCGGGCAGGGCGAGGGCTGAGCGCTCCGCGGAAGTGATCAGTCGGTAGTGCTTCCAGCTCGCCCGCTCGGCGGCCTCGGGTCCGATCAGGACGACGCCGGCCCCCGGGTGCCAGCGTGCCAGTGGACCCGGTTTCTGGGTGTAGTAGGTGAACAGGAAGTCCTCCACCGGGTGCTTCTTCCCCGCCGCGCGCCGCTCCAGGTAGGGCCGGGCAAACGGCTCCACCCGGTCTCGGTGTGCTGCCGCGGCAGCCAGCCAGTCCCCACGCTGGAGCACCGTCAGGGTGGGAGCGCGGGTGGGCGCCGTCGCGCTGATGGGTGGACTGATCACCCACCCAGTGTCTCACCGCGGCCTCCCATGGGTCCAAGGAGGTCACAGGAAGTGGGACGCGCTCCCGGGGCATCAATCGGGAGGACAATGGGAAGAACGGCACCACTTTGCCGATCAGGACGCGTGGAAGGAACGAGATGGCTAATCCAAGTTTTGTGCAACGGTTCATGAAGGCGACCGGCCGCGCGCGGGCCGTTTTCGGTCCCGCGCAGAGCAGCTCGCTGGATCATCCGATGACCCGCGAGAACCAGGCGTTGCTGAAGGACCGGGAAGCTGACGCGTCGCGGTGGGAAACTGTGAAGCGCCCCGACGGTAGCACCTACATCGTGCCGAAGAGCTAGCCGGCCGCCGCAGGACCGCTGAGGCGTGGTGCCCCGTCACCCGTGAGGCGGGCTGCCTCCACCGATCGTCCAGAGACCGCGAGGAGCAGGTCGATACCGTCGGCCTCGACGGTGTCCCCCTCGCCCCACCAGGCGCCGGTGTCCCGATTAACCAGCCGAAGATTCTGGACACGTTCCCGCCCTCCGCCGTAGGAGACACTGGTCTTCAGCTGGTAGGCGAGGGCGGTGGCGACAGCGTCGTGAGGATACGTTGCCGAGATGCCGAGGGGCGGCGGATATCTTCACCGTGCACGAAGGCTTCGACCAGCCGGGTCGCCAGGTTCGCTGGCGGTGTCCGGGTGAGTGGTGCGTCGCGGCGGAGCGCCGCCAGCGTGTCCCTCGGGTCGGAGTGTTTAGCCCGGGCGATGCCGATCTCATTCAGCCGGTCGAAGTCCATTCGCGCCGCCAGCAGGCCTCTGATGAAGGACGCCCGTCCGGTGCGGGCCGTATCCACCAGGTGTGCCAGGACATCGTGGACATCCCAGCCAGGACAAAGCGACGGGGTCAGCCATGTGGTGCCACTCACCAATGACAGATCCTCAGCCAGTTTGTGCCTCTCGGCGTGGACCGTCGGCCAGATGTCCGCCGCTGAGTTCCGCATGGGTGATCCTTTGGGTGGGTGCCGTTGTCCGTCCTCCCGATTCTGGCGCATTCGGGCCGGGAAGTGAAAGAAGGACCCCGCCAGCGGCGGCGCCTTTTCCATGTTCCGGCAGTAAAATTATCCCCAGGCGCATCGCATAGGAAGAAGGCGGTTCGAATGAGTAATCCCACGAAGCGGTCCCCCCGGAAGTGGCTGAAAAACCCGGCCAAGGTGTTCATGGGTCCCGCGGAACGCAGTGATCCCACCCTTCCGGTAGTCCACCGGCACGACGAGTTTGAGCAGGCCTCGGAAGCCGACCTCGCCGGGTTTGAGGTGGAGGAGGATTCCGAGGGGCATCACTACGCGGTGCGGAAAGAGCACCCGCCGGTCCGCCCGCCGGAACCCCCGATGAAATACACGGACTACACCGGCAAGAAGGTCCTACACACCGAGGACTAGCGCCCGGTCCCCGCATGGACCGTGGCTACCGACTCGCCGTCGAGGTCAAACGCGGCGTGCACCGCGCGGACTGCGCGGTCCAGCAGGTCCGCGTCGGTCACCACCGAGATGCGGATCTCTGACGTCGAGATCATGTCGATGTTCACTCCCGCATCGGAGAGGGCTTTGAAGAACCGGTAGGAGACGCCCGGGTTGGAGCGCATGCCAGCGCCAATCAGCGAGAGCTTTCCGATCTTTTCGTTGTAGTCGACGCTCTCGTATCCCACCCGTTCCTGCGCGGCCTTCAGCGCGGCCAGGGCATCTGAGCCCTCAACGATCGGCAGGGTAAACGAGATGTCAGTGCGCCCGGAACCGTGAGTCGAAACGTTTTGCACGATCATGTCGATGTTGGAGTGGGCGCCCGCGACGATACCGAAAATCTCGGCGGCCTTGCCCGGGATGTCGGGGACACCCACCACTGTGACCTTCGCTTCCGAACGGTCATGGGCCACGCCCGAGATGATGGGTTGTTCCATGGGATCTCCCTCTTGAATTTTGATCTGGTCGTCAGGGCTGGGAAGCACCCAGGTGCCCACGTGGTCACTGAACGATGAGCGCACGTGCAGCCGAACCCCGAACCGCCGCGCATACTCCACGCTGCGCAGGTGCAGGATCTTCGCACCCGAGGCAGCCATTTCGAGCATCTCCTCGCTGGAGATCTCCTCGATTTTCTTTGCGCTCGGGACGACGCGCGGGTCTGCGGTGTAGACGCCGTCGACGTCGGTGTAGATCTCGCACACGTCAGCTCCCAGTGCCGCGGCGAGGGCAACCGCCGTCGTATCGGAACCGCCCCGCCCGAGTGTGGTGATGTCGTTGCTTTCCCGGCTCATGCCCTGGAATCCGGCGACAATCGCGACGTCGCCGCGGTCGATCGCTGTCCTGATCCGATGGGGTGAAACGGAGATGATGCGGGCACGGCCGTGGATCGCGTCGGTGATCATGCCAGCCTGGCTGCCGGTGAACGATTGGGCCGACGCACCCAGCCCGTGGATCCCCATCGCGAGCAGGGCCATCGAGATGCGTTCGCCGGCGCTCAGGAGCATGTCCATTTCGCGGGGATTCGCGACGGCGTCGTTAGAAACCTGGGCAGCAAGGTCGAGGAGCTCATCGGTGCTGTCACCCATCGCCGATACCACCACCACTACCTGGTGGCCGGCGCGCTGGGTCTGGACAACACGTTGCGCGACACGCTTGATTCCGGCGGCATCCCCAACTGAGGAGCCACCAAACTTCTGGACGATCAGGCTCATGCACACGCTCGCTGACGGATGTTGGGGGTTAGCCGTGCGACATCACTGGCGCCTCGGTAGACGGTCCAAGTTTAGCCCCGCGGGTTTTGCGGCAGTCAATTGCGCGTCCGATTGTTCCGCCGATGTCCCCGGGGTGTGACGCAAGTCGCATAGGGTTCAACTATGAACAACGAGTATGGGGGAATCGTTGCCACGGGAATCGCACGGAGCTTCGGCACCGTCGCGGCGATCAGGCATATTGACTTTGCGGCGCCGCCCGGGGAGGTGACGGCACTGATCGGGCCCAACGGGTCGGGTAAAACCACTCTGCTTCTGATCCTGGCATCCCTGCTGGCGCCCGACACGGGAACCTTGACGGTCGGTGGGGTGGACCCCCTGCGAGATGCTGCGGCCGTGAGGCGCACCGTCGGTTGGATGCCGGACACCCTGGGGGTCTGGGAATCCCTGACAGCTACGGAAATCCTGACCACGATGGGCTCCCTCTACGGGATGCCGTCGGACCGGCGCCGGGAGCGGGCCGCCGAGCTGCTGGCCGCGGTCCGGCTGGAGGAGTTCGCTGACAAACCCGCACGGGTGCTCTCCCGCGGGCAACAGCAACGGCTGAGTCTTGCCCGTGCATTGATTCACGATCCGGCGGTGCTACTGCTGGACGAGCCCGCGTCAGGGCTGGACCCGGGATCGAGGGTGGAGCTTCGCGCCACCCTGCGCTCCCTGGCGGACCAGGGGAAGACGGTGGTGGTGTCCAGCCATGTGCTCTCCGAACTGGACGAGATCGCGGATCGTGCAGTGTTCATCAACCGGGGTGAATCGGTCAAAAACCAGACCCTTGATGAGGCCGGCACCCAAATTCGCCGCTACTACATCCAGGCTGACCCGATGGAGCCGCTGGCGGAGGCGCTCACCAGCCACGGCGTGACGTTCGAGGTGCGGGGGGACTCCCGCCGTGCCGAGTATCAGGTGATGATGAGCAGCACCGACCAGGCGGCCTGGCTGCTTCGCACTCTGGTCCTGGCCGACGTCGCGATCACCGCCTTCGCCCCAGCTGGCGGCGCCCTCGAAGAAACCTACATGAGCCTTGATACGGACAGACAATGAGCACCTCAACGACTGAGCAGCCGGGCTCAACCGGCGCGTCGACCGACCTCACCCTCTCCTATTGGAACGGGGTGAAAGCAGTGTTCGGCCTTGAAATGCGTCAACGGTTGCGGGCCCGGGCCTGGTACATCATGCTCGTCATCTGGTTCTTCGTCATTGGGCTGGTGTTCCTGTTGGCGTCGGTCACCACCGCGGCCACCGAGGGCTCGGGCGCCATTCTCTTTGACCTGGTGGTGGGATTCGTCCTGTTCTTCGGTTTGCTGGTGGCGCCGGGCCTGTCAGCCAACGCCGTGAACGGTGACCGCGCTGCGGGGACCCTCGCCATCCTGCAGATCACACTCCTCACCCCGGGGCAGATCCTCTGGGGTAAATGGCTGGCCTCCTGGGTGGCGTCGCTGGCCTTCCTCCTAGTCAGCTCACCGTTCATCTTCTGGGCGCTGGCACTGGGTGGGGTGAACCCGGCGGAGGCCTTCACCTCGCTGCTGATGCTCAGCGTGGAACTGGGGATCGTGTCGGCGATCGGCATCGGCATCTCCGCCCTCGCCAACCGGCCGCTGTTCTCGATTGTCACCACCTACATGGTGGTGGCCCTGCTCGGCATCGGCACCCTGATCACCTTTGGACTTAGCTACGCTCTGGTCGACGAGGAGAATGTGGAGGTGACGTACTCCTATCTGGACTACCCACCGGGCACCGACTTTTCTGCACCGATCCCGGCGTCCGTCGAGTTGGAATGCGTCACCCGCACCCAACTCCAGACCGTGCACCACACCGATCGGACCACCTGGCTGCTGGCCGCCAACCCGTTCGTGATCGTGGCCGACTCGGTGCCGTACTCCCGCGGCGGTGACTTCGGGCAGGTGTCCCAACCGGCTAACCCGGACGTGTATGTCCAGCCCGGCATCATGGAGGGCATCAGTGTGGGGGTCCGCCTGTTGCAGGCGGGGCCTGACTACGAGACCACCTGTGAGGAAGCGCAGGGTTTTGGCCGGGACCTACCGGACGATAGTTTCCCGATCTGGCCTCTCGGTCTCGTACTGCAGTCTGCGCTCGCCGGGGGTCTGCTGTGGTTGGGACGTGGAAAGCTTGCCACCCCGGCCAGGCGGCTCGCCCAGGGAACCCGGATCGCCTGAGCGGTTCGCTGGGATTCATCCCACGAATAGTACTGTTCCGGTGAGCAACCTGGACTGGAGGTGTGAACCTGGACATCCGTGAGCGGAAGGTTGCGCACCGATGTCCAGGTTCCTCACCGGATCAGGAAACGGTCCTGCGTCCTTCGAAGGCCCGGCCGAGCGTCACTTCATCGGCGTACTCAAGGTCGCCGCCGACGGGTAGCCCCGAGGCAAGGCGGGTCACTTTGATCCCGATGGTCTTGAGCATCCGGGCGAGGTAGGTCGCGGTTGCCTCCCCCTCCAGATTGGGGTCGGTGGCGATGATAATCTCTTCGATCTTGTCATCGGAGAGCCTGCTGAGCAGTTCGCGGATGCGGAGCTGGTCCGGCCCAATCCCGGCGATGGGGTTGATGGCTCCGCCGAGCACGTGATAGCGACCCCTGAACGATCGGGTGCGTTCAACGGCGATCACATCCTTGGATTCCTCGACAACGCAGATTGCCGTCGGGTCCCGGCGTGGGTCACGACAGATGCCGCAGGTGTCCTGCTCGGCGACGTTGCCGCAGACAGTGCAGAATTTGACGCGCTCCTTCACAGTGACGATGGCTGTGACAAGGCGTTTGATATCTTCGCTGTCGCCTTCGAGGATGTAGAACGCCAGTCGTTGCGCGGATTTGGGTCCTACTCCGGGGAGCCGGCCCAGTTCGTCAATGAGCTCCTGGACTGCGCCTTCGTACACTGAACCTTCTTCTGGTTGCTGGTTTGCTGAGGAGGAGAGCTAGGGGCTGTCGACGCCGCGTTCCTCAATCAGCCTGCCATTGAGGATGCGTTCGATTGCCGAACGGCCCACCAACCCAGACTCTTCGATGGTGACATCGTCGGCGCTGGGCTCGTCCTCAATGTAGGTCAAGTCTACGGCGCCCTTTCGGGGATTTGCCGCTTCCTCTTCCTGCCGTTTTCGCTCGGCTTCATCGAGCAGCCGCTGGTAGCGGCTGAGCGGTTTGGCTGCGGACGGTGCAGCCTCCGGCGACGGGGACGGTGGCCGCTGCGCGGGCGGCGTGACTTCCGGGCGCTGTCCCGGATCCGCTTGGCGTGGAGGTGCACTGTCCTGCGGCGCGGCGGCGGGCGGTCTGGCAGGTGCCGGCTGAGGCGATTCGGGCGCCCAGGTCTCGGCTTCGGACGGCTCTGGTGTCTGCCAGGCTGTGCTTTCCGGCCCAAGGTCGTACTCATCGGAGGGCGGTTCCACCGAGGCCCACGAATCGTCCGGCTGGGGAGCGGTCCGGGCAGGCCGGGTACCTCCACGCGCATCCGATCCGTCGCGTGGACCCGGTGCTTTGTGTGCGGCTGGACTCCGGGCGGGGGACTGGTTCCCGGCAGCGGCGGGGCCCGTGTTCCACCGGGTGGTGGGGGCGTGCCCCGCCGTCGTCGACGCTGCGGACGGCCGCCGCGTCGGCTGCACGGTTTCCGGTACGGGTGCAGGGGAGACAGCTGCCGGGGTGGCAGGTGTTGCTGCTGACGGGACCTGGCCTACCGTGGCGGGCTCGGAAGTTTCCGGTGTCACGGTAGCGGGTGACGTGGCCGAGGGGGCTGGCCACGCCGGGCTGGTCCCGGGTCGTGCCGTCGCCGCAGCGACGGGCGCCGGGTTCGCCGGGGACGTGTCCGGTGAGGTCCGCGGAGCCGTGACCGAGGGTGGCTCGGTTGAACGCGTGTCCGGGGACACCGCTGCGGGTCGCGGGGTCGCGGCGACGGGCTCGACGCGACGCGTTTCGGGTGTTGAGCTGCTGTGCGGCTCCGTCGGCGCCTGCCGACTAGTGGGTACTTTTGGGTTTGGCTCACCCGCTGCCGCCGCGCCGTCGTGCACCACTTCAATGGTGACGTCGAGAGCCAGGATCTTGTGGATGGCCTGCTTCACGTTATCCATGTGGGGGCCGCGCTGGAAGGCGATGGCGTTCCCCTGGGTGGCGAAGGCAAGCAGCAGCTGGTTGCCGTTCATGGTGCGTGGCTTGGCGTCGGGGTTGACGTTGAGCCAGGTGGTGCGTTTGATCCTGGCCAGCTCGTCCATGATTTCGGGCCAGGCCCGCCTGATCATCTCCACCTGAGGCGCACCCGCGGTGGTGGGCGCGGGAGCAGGCTCCGCCTGGGCTGGCATCGACGTCTCCGGCGAGGGAGTGGCCGGGCCAGCTGGTGCTGACACTGCGGAAACGGGTGCGGACTCCCTGAAGGTGGACTCGTCGGGCCACGCCGCGTCGTCCGGAACCGGACGCACCGTGTTCTGGGCCGGGGCGGCGTCGACCGCGTCCGCTGCGGGGGGCGCGATACGCTCCTGGGGTGCTGCGCCAGCATCCGGGGCAGCTGCCGCCGGGGCACCCTGAGCAGAACCAGGCTGAGCAGAACCAAACTGACCAGATCCAGACTGGGCAGGAACACCTTTCTCAGGGGTGCCACGCTCAGGAATAGCCTGATCACCCGTACCACCGCCCTGCGTTTGTGCGGGCGCTGTCGGCGCGACGGGTGCCGCTGCGGGCACGGCGTCGGACCCGGCGTACTGCAGGCGACGCTCAATCCGGTCCACCCTGGCCAGTGTTCCCCGTTCGGTTTCATCGGCGGCTGGCAGCAGGATCCGCGCGCAGAGCAGTTCAAGGTGAAGGCGCGGCGAGGTGGCGCCGGTCATTTCAGTCAGCGCCGTGTTGGTGATGTCAGCGGCGCGGGACAGTTCACCGCGTCCCATCTGGTTGGCCTGGGTCCGCATGCGGTTCAGCTGGTCATCCGGGGTGCCGCGGAGGATCGCGGCGGCACTGTCTGGAACCGCGTTCACGATGATCAGGTCACGGAACCGTTCCAGCAGGTCCTCGACGAACCGGCGGGGGTCGTGTCCGGTCTGGATGACCCGGTCGACGGCGCTGAACACGGTGCCGGCGTCTCCTGCTGCGAAGGCGTCGACGACGTCGTCGAGCAGCGAAGCGTGGGTGTACCCGAGGAGGGACACGGCCAGTTCATAGTCGAGACCATCGGGGCCGGCGCCGGCCATCAGCTGGTCCAGGACCGATAGGGAATCGCGCACTGATCCGCCGCCAGCGCGAATCACCAGCGAGAGGACCCCTGGGGCAACCGGGATTCCTTCCTGGGTGCAGAGCAGATCCAGGTATCCCATCAACGGCTCGGGCGGCACCAGCCGGAACGGGTAGTGGTGGGTGCGGGACCGGATGGTGCCGATCACCTTGTCGGGTTCGGTGGTGGCGAAGATGAACTTGATGTGCTCGGGCGGCTCCTCAACGATCTTCAGGAGCGCGTTGAAGCCCGCCGAGGTGACCATGTGGGCCTCGTCAATAATGAAGATTTTGTAGCGGTCACGGACGGGAGCGAACGTGGCACGCTCGCGGAGATCCCTGGCGTCGTCGACACCACCGTGGCTGGCGGCATCAATCTCGATGACATCGAGGCTGCCGGATCCGCCCCGGGCCAACTCCACGCAACTGTCGCAGACACCGCACGGGACGGGGGTGGGGCCCTGCGCACAGTTCAGGCAGCGGGCGAGAATGCGGGCGGAGGTGGTCTTTCCGCAGCCGCGGGGGCCGGAGAACAGGTAGGCGTGATTGACCCGGCCCTTCTCGATGGCAGCCATGAGGGGCTCGGTGACGTGCTCCTGGCCGATAACATCCGCGAAGGCTTCCGGGCGGTATCGGCGGTAAAGGGCTGTGCTCACAGAAGAACCCTATCGGTTGGTGGTGACGTAGTGCAGTGGCGGAATCAGGACAGCTCGCCGGGTTGGACCACCCAGGCTTCCCGCGGCAACCCTGCGGGATCAAACGCCTCAAGCGCTCCTGCCAGCGTACCCTCAGGGAGGCCCGCCGAGCGAAGGATCAGGTCCCTCACCCGGTCCGGGCCCAGACCCTTCCCGGCGAGTGATTCAAGGGTGACGGCACCGTCCCGTTTGGCCAGGCGCTGTCCGTCCTGGTTCAGGGCGAGCGGAACGTGGGCATACCGGGGTGGGGCCAACCCCAGCAGACCCGCCAGATAGGCCTGCCGCGGGGTGGAACTCAGCAGGTCATCGCCGCGGACCACCTGGTCGACACCCTGCGCGGCGTCGTCGACGACCACCGCCAGGTTGTAGGCGGGCACCCCGTCGCTGCGAACGATGACGAGGTCATCCACCGGACCGGTGTACGCACCGTGCAGCTGATCCTCGACCGTCCAGCTGGTGACCCCTGATCGCAGCCGCAGCGCCGGCGGTCGGTCGTGCGGCAGGTCCCGGTCCGCCTTCGACAGGGTACGGCAGGTGCCCGGGTAAGAGCCGGGGAGGGAATGGGGTGCGGTGGCGGCCTCGGCAATGTCGCGGCGGGTGCAGTAGCACTCGTACAGCAGGCCGGCCTCCCGAAGCGAGTCAATCGCCTCCTGGTAGAGGGGGAGACGGTCGCTCTGGCGGGCAGGTTCGTGGTCCCAGTCGATCCCGACGGCGGCAAGCTCGGCGAGCTGGGCGGCCTCGGCTCCGGCGCGGGAACGGTCCAGGTCTTCGATCCTCACCAGGAACTCCCGGGAGGTGCTGCGCGCAAACAGCCAGGCCAGCATGGCGGTGCGGAGGTTTCCCACATGCAGTTCGCCGGAGGGGCTCGGGGCGAAGCGGCCGGCGCCAGGGCTGTTCATCGGTGCTCCTGCTGCGTCAGGGAATGAGAAGACCCCCCATGCACCTGCCAGAGCCCGCTTACCCTTGCTACCTTCCGGTCCTGGGGGAGTTCACAGGGTGACACCACATGAGGGGCCGGGAAATAGTCTACAGGAATCCCGGGACCGGTTTCGAACCGCTGGGATCGTCAGTCATAGTGGTGGAAGACAGGCCAGATGGCGGCCCAGGAACCGAGCGGGGAGCGGCAGAGGGCGAGCGGCTGGCCCTGTTCCTCGGAGTCGACGCCCAACCCGTGATCGAGTGTCCCCACGTGCTCGCAGGAGGCAAAGTAGGCGGACACCCGCTCCACCTGACCGCCCACGATCACCGCCGTGTCGGCGCTTTCGGGCGGTATCCGGTCGAAGTGCAGCTGGTTGTGGCCGCTGTAGGGGCCGGGGAGGCCCAGGTCCGCGCCGTACCGGGCCACGGCGCCCGCCTCGCCATAATTGCTGGTGATGATCACGGCGCTTTCCCTCTCCCCGGCGGGTAGGGAGAGATAGGCGGAGGCCACCTGCTGCGTGTACTCCGGCCACCCCACCTGATCGGCCGCGAGCTGGTTGAGCGCCGGAATGGGGCTGGCCCCCAGCGTCCGGACGGGCAGGAGCGGGAGCGCGATCACCGCCGACACCACCGCATTTAGTGCGACGGCGCCCGCCAGGACCGGTCGCAGTTTCCGACCCGACCGGTCAACGTACTCCACCACTGGAATACATCCGGCGGCGAACAACACCGCCAGCAGCCCGAAGGGGTAGTAGACCTGCGAACCGGCCAGAAAGGTCAGCACCAGGAGCACGGGGAGGGCCGCTGCCAGGAACCGGACGGCCCGCCACTGCGGGCGGCGGACCAGCGCCACCACCCCGGCCACCCAGACCAGCACCAGCGGCGGCCCGAGCAGCAGCAGTAGGAATGGCCACATAAGGATTCTCACTTCTCCGGCGTTGTTCTCCGCCAGAGCGGCACCCATGGCCAGCTGCGGCCAACCGTTCGCCGCCTGATAGATCAGGTTGGGTGCGCCAATCGCCAGTGCGATCACAGCGGCCGAGATTGCCGCGCGGGAGACCAGCACCCTGCGCGGCCCCACCAGCAACAGACCGACGACCAGCGAGGCCAGCAACCCGGCCACTAGCAACTTGTTGTACATGCTGAGCCCGACGACGACGCCGGTGAGCAGCCACCAGCGTTTTTCGTCCCGGAGGACTGCCATGATCACCAGCAGGCACACGGCCGGCCAGACCAGCAGGTCGAGTGACGAGGTCAGCATCACGTGCCCCATCAGCAGTGGGGTGGCGGCGAAGGCGTAGGCCCAGGCGGACAGCGTCTGAGCGGCGCGGTTCCCGCCGAGTTCTCTGGTGATACCAGCGACCACCAGCACCGAGGCGCTCGCCGCCACGGTCGAAGGGATCCGGATAGCCCAGGGTTCGTCGGCCACGACCGAGCTGAAGAGTTGCACCAGCAGCGGGGTCAGGGGCGGCTGGTCCACGTATCCCCAGGCGGGCTCCAGCATCCGGAAATAGAGTTCGTCCCGGTGAAAGCCGTAGGGGGCACTGAAGAGGGTGAGGGCGACGGCGAGGGCTGCCGCCGCTGACCAGACCGGCCCCAGCGCCAACCGGTGCCGGCCCGGACGCGTGTCATCCATGCACAGAGTATGGGGCTCCTGCACCCTCCGGGCCAAGGGCTAGTGAGGGGTTTTCGACAGGGTCACAGGGCCGCGATTCGTTAGATCGTTCCCCAGTGGGTATTCTGGTATCTGCTCCAAACTAGGAGGATTCGCCTAGCGGCCTATGGCGCACGCCTGGAACGCGTGTTGGGTTAACGCCCTCGGGGGTTCAAATCCCCCATCCTCCGCACATGTGAGTTGCACCAAAGAAACACCCCCAGCTTCGGCCGGGGGTGTTTTTTGTTGTTCACCCATCGAGTTTCCCACCGGTGGGCGGCGATCGGTGGGCATGTCTAGACAATCCCACTCATGGCGGGCGTTCGGTGGGAAAAAGCGCGGCCTCACGCCCCTGGCTGGGGCGGATTCGCCTCGGCCGCGGTGCCCCGCAGCCGGTCCAGGCGGCGCTTGGCGGCGGCCTCGCTTGGACCTTCGGGGCCGAGCCCTAGCCGTACAACGAACATCACCAGCCGGGTCGCGGTGCGTACCGGGAGGGGAATGGGACCCAGCGAGGGGACACGGAGGCCCAGCAGCTTCCGATGCCTGGGCTCAAGCGTGGCCACCGCGCCTGCAAACAGCACCTGGTACCCGAACCGCTGCGACATCGGCAACGGCGGTCGCTTGATGTAGCGGAGGGCTTCGGTGACCTGCGGGCCGCAGACCAGCTGGTCATCGAAGGCTGCCAGCTGGGCGGCGAGTTCCGCCGCCGAGGTGGGAGGATCGGTCACACCCATCAGCCGGCCCGCCTGGGCCCACTCGGACACATACCCGTCGGCTCCGCCCGGGATCGGCGGACCATACGCCAGATGGGAGGCGAGGAACGCATCGGTGAAGGCAAGGTGCACCCAGCGCAGCAGATCGGGGGAACCCGCGGAGTAGGGCTGGGTAGCCCCCTGGCTGTCGATGTAGGTTCCGGTAACCCGCTGGTGCAGGCGCTGCACCCAGGCCGAGCCGCCCTTGGCTGCCTCCGCGGACCCGTACGTGACGGTGAAGATCCACTGGATGGTTCCCGCCAACCGGCCGAGCGGGTCCTCGCGGTACCGGGAGAAGTCATGGACTCCCGCCATGGCCCCCGGGTGAAGGGCCTGCAGTAGCAGGGCCCGGATCCCGCCGACCAGCGGGGTCATCGAACCGTGCACCGCCCAGGCCGCCGACGACGGCGGAAAGTACCCGACGTCGTCGCCCTCGTCCAGTTTCTCCGCCCAGGACGGAGGCACCTCGGAGTTGCCGGTGAACGTCTTGCGGAGCTGCGTCCGCCAGCTGTCGAGGGAACGGTTGAGCCAGGTGTTCTTCAGTGAGGCCACCCCTCATTATCGCCCAGGCCCATCCGCCGGCTGTTACTGTACGAATGCTTTGCAGACGACTACCGGGAGTAACCATGCCTTCAACTAATCTTCACTCAATCCCTCTGACCATGAACGACGGCACCGAGAAGTCGTTCGGCGACTTTTCGGGGAAGACGGTCATGGTGGTCAACGTTGCGTCGAAGTGCGGCTACACCCCGCAGTACGGTGGCCTGGAGAACCTGTACCAGAAGTACCGGGACCAGGGATTTGTGGTGGTCGGGGTGCCCTGCAACCAGTTCATGAGCCAGGAGCCCGGCACCGACGAGGACATTCAGGCTTTCTGCTCCACCACCTACGACGTCACGTTCCCGCTGACCAAAAAGGCCGACGTGCGCGGGAAGAACCAGCACCCCCTGTACTCGGAGCTGACCAAGTTCAAGAACGGTGTGCTGCCCGGGCTGGTGAAGTGGAACTTCGAGAAGTTCCTGGTGAACGGTCAGGGCTCGGTGGTGGCGCGCTTCGCTCCCACAGTGGAACCCGAATCGGCCGAGGTGGTCGCGGCAATCGAAGAGACCCTCGCCAAGACTTCCTAACGACCGGTTGGCTCGCCGCTGACGGCCCGCAGGGACTGCACGCAGCCGGCGAGGAAAGCGGCGCCAGCGTCGTCGTTGGTCAACTGCCCCTCGGTGAGCACTGGGTACGGCTTCTCCGGGACGCCGTCGGCCGGGCGGACATCCACGTGAGCGACGTCGTAGCCGTGCTCGTGGAGGTAGTCCGCCATCGCATAGTCGGTGCGCGAATCGCCGACGGTCCGCCAGCGTGCCGGGATGGCGGTGCCCAGCAGGCCTAGGGCACGCTCGGCGCCGAGATCCTTCCCCAGCCGGACGGACTCGATGTCGGTGGAGATGATGGTCGGGTCGATCCGGAAGTCGATGTTATCGTCGCTGTCCGGGGCGTGGTGGGCCAGCCGGCAGACACCCATTCCGAACGAGCGCATCAGGGCCAGCGCGTCGGCGTCGAACCCGGCCTGTTTCGCCAGATAGTCGGTGTTGTCCACCTCGATGTGCTGTTCCACGGACACCATCGCGTACTTGGTCTCATCGAAGAACATGTGGCCCGAGTACTTCTCGGCCACCAGGTCGCGGATCCCTGCGCCGAACTCCCGCGGCAGGGCAAGCGTCTCATCCACGTGCAGTTCCCCCGCCCCGGACTGGTCGAAGCTGAACCAGACGCCACCCTTTTCACAGATGGCGTGGAACACCACACCCTCGGGGATGCCGGCCGCGAGCATGGGGGCCATGACCTCGCTGCGGATGAACGTATCGGAGCGGCCAGTGTTGAAGATGACCGGCCATCCGGCGGCGGCAAGGGTCAGGAGATCGTCGATGATGGCGGGCCGCACGGTCCGCGACACGGGGCTCGCGACAGGTCCGTCAACATCGAGCAGGAGTCCGGTGGGTCGGTGAGCATCTCTATCGAACATAGGTCAATTCTCCATGTTTTTTACAAGGTGTCGAAGCCAGAATCGTTCGGTGACACGCATTACCCAGATCGATCCACACCGAGTGAGCGGACATCACCAATGACCACATTATTGGGGGACGTTGAGCGACCCATTGTCGAAACAGACGTAATGGTTGACGAAGGCATCACATCCGAGGACAGGACCGGCCTAACGCGTCGGGTTTTTGGGGTCTTGGTCGGTGTCGCCGTGGCTGGCACAGCGGCGGCCGGCTCTCTACTGGCAGCCGGTAGTTCGGCTGGCCCGCCAGCAGTCAAGACTTCCTTCGGCAGCGTCCGGCTGATTGAGGCTGAGCGGCAGATGAGGTTCCTGCCACAGCCCGGTCAGGGCAGCGCCAGTCCAGGTGAACTGCCCAGCCCCGCCCACCGTGGTCACGATGCGGTCAGCAACGCGGTTCAGCCACCCAACAGTACCTGGGGGGAACACCTGGCCCTCCGATTAGAGGTCCGCAACGACTCTGATCAGCCGTTACTCTTCGCGCCCGGTCAACTGCGGCTGCAGATCGGGGCGGACGGGCCGACCGTGACGAACCGGGACGCGGAACCTGTCACCGGCCCGCTGCTGGCGGGAACGGCGACTTCTTTATGGATCAGTTTTCTGGTGCCGTCCGGGGAGACGGGACTCACCGCTGATTTCACCGATTCGGGGGGCGGAGGAACCCATCTGACTCTTGAACTGCCATCGGTGCTCAACCGGCCTGGTTCGTTGGCGGTGGATCATGTCTGATCATCAGGATAACCGGGAAACTGGCTTCGCTAGCGGGGAGAAGTCCACCGAGCTTGCGGCGGCTCCCGGCCAACTTGGTCGCTGGGACTTCCTTCGATACGGGGCAGCAGCAGGTCTTGGCGCAATCGCACTGCTAAACTCCCAGCCCGCCAAAGCCACGCAGGTCAACAGGGTAGCGACGGCTCAGCCCTTCGCCGTCAGCCCGATCCCCGGTGTGCTCGACCTTTATATCAACGAAGGCTATCTGAGAATGGTTGATAGGTCATTGGTGTACCACCGTGGATTTGGAGACCGTCCTTCTAATCTGAACGACTTCAGCCCCAGCCTTGCAGTAACGCCGAAGGTGTTCACGGCTGACGGACGACTCGTGGAAAGTCGGAGCTATCCTTTGGGAGCCCCACTTCCGCCTCACGGAACGCCACAGCCCTTCGGTCCGGATCCTGCTAATCCTGGACAGTATTACATTCGCCGGAACTATTGGGCGAGTTATTACCCGCAGCGGACCATCATCGCCGAGGTGGGAGGCCGGATACGGATTCGTATCCATAATCGTCTGTCAAAACCGCATCAGTTCGTCCTCCATGGAGCCGGCCCTGATCGAAGCGACGTTGGTACCGGTTCAATCAACCCAGGTGGAACCGCCCTGCTGGAATTGGATACCCCGGCGCCGGGGACGTATATCTATGCTGACCCGACCAATGCCCCGGTCGAACGGGTATTAGGTCTCTTTGGAGTGCTGCTGGTTGTCCACCCGGAACATCAGTGGGCTATCGGGGAGGACCTCGCATCCTTCGAACGCCAATGGCTCTGGATCTGTCATGACGTTGACTCGGTCTGGGCCGGGATTGAGGCCTCCGGGGGAACCGTTGACCCTCGCGTCACCAAGGCAGTGCCTCGGTTCTTTCTCCTGAACGGGCGCAGTGGCTTCGAATCCTTGGGGATTACCACCGACGACGCGCTGAATTTGGCAAGCGAGGAAGAGACGCTGATCTCGGGTTATCCGCGGCAGCTGGACGTCCGGCAATTCGGCGAGGGCACCGAGCTGGGCACTCTGCGCGGTGGGCAGCTCGTCCGGATGGTCAACCCCGGCATCGTGTTCCATCAAATGCACTTCCACGGCAATCACCTGTGGACTGTGGGGCGCAACAACTATAACTGGCCTCGCAGAAACGGCTTTGTGGACCCCGAGGGGCACGTGGTTATTCAGCAGTGGGAGGACGTGGTCGAACTCGAGCCGATGGACCGTAAGGACTGCATCATTCCGATCAAACGGCCGCCGGACGCCATCAACCCCGTCTGGGACGCACGAACCACAGACTGGGAATATCCGATGCACTGCCACGCAGAACCATCGCAGACAGCTGCTGGCGGGTTGTACCCCGGCGGGCTGGTTGCACACTGGACGCTTAAGGCCCCGATTAAAGGAGCGGCATTGTGAGCACCCCAAGTCATCGCTTCCGCAGCCAAGTGGATTTTAGCTCAGAACAGCTGGATCTCGACCATCCCGTCACGGAGTTTCGCCAGATCCCACAGCGGTCGGTGGCGCTGGAGTTCTTTTCCCGGGATCTCAAATTCAGTGACGGAAAGATATTCACTGTCTGGAGTTTCGAATCCAATAGTTCTGGACGTAGCCTGCCGGGACCGACGCTCCGGCCCAAAGAAGGCGAAATCTTCCATGCCAAGTTCACCCCGAGCAAGGGGGCGCACACCATACATTGGCACGGCATGGAGCCTGACCCCCGCAACGACGGGGTGGGACACACCTCCTTTGAAATCGGAGGAACCTACACCTATCAATGGCAGGCCGAGCCAGGTAGGCCCGGTGACCCGAACTACGGAGCGGCGGGCACCTATTTCTATCACTGCCACGTCAATACCGTTCTGCACGCCCAGATGGGCATGTTTGGCGCATTGGTTGTGGACCCCGTGATGCACCCCAGCTATCCAGTGAGCCTTGGCGCTCGGCGGCCCTTCGTCGATGGGCCCGAGTACGACATTGCGACGGAGAGCATTCTCATTCCATACTCAGTTGACCCTCGCTGGCACAAAATGCACCATGCCGCTGGCTTGTCTGGTGAAGATGCGGGCCTGAACCGGTTTGAGCCGAAGCACTTTTACCTGCTGGGAGGCAATCTGGCCAAGAGGGGCAACACCGATGGCCGGACCTGGAGCCTCTCCTCCATTCCAGCCAATGTAGTACCGGGCGTTCGCAAGCCGACCCTCCTGCGGATTCTCAATGCCAACTATCTGCCCAACCGGATGTACTTCACTGATCCGGCGGGGAAACCGGCGAAGATCGCCGAGATCATCGCGCACGATGGACGGCCCTTTAGAGACACATCGGTGCCCGGAGCCCCATCTCTTCCCAGTGGGGCCTCAGGGAATCCACTCTTTACCAGTGTGCTGTGTTTCGGAGCAGCTGAACGTTACGACGTGATTCTGCGGCCCCCGACGGCCGGCCGGTACCAGCTCAGGGTCGAATGGGAAGATTGGATCACCGGTAAGATCCTCGCGGCGCGGACTGTACCGATCATCGCTGGCTGACCGCCCGGCGTAACCTTTTGGCCACTAAACCCCGTGTGGTCCGGCCCGTGTTCCATTGCCCGGTGATCTTCTCTAGTCTGTATTGGTGATCTTCAAAGCTGTAAGCGCAGGACGTCCCTACCCTGACCATGGTTACGTGACCCCCAAGGACTGGGCCGGCGTCGCCCCCCGCCAGGTGCGCCTGGATGAGCTGGTGACCACCAAGACCACCCTTGACCTCGAGGCGCTGTTGGCCGAGGATTCCACCTTTTTCGGTGATCTCTTCCCGCACGTGGTCCAGTGGAACGAGACCCTCTATCTGGAGGACGGTCTCCACCGCGCGGTACGGACCGCGCTGCATCAGCGGACCATCCTGCACGCCCGCGTCCTGGTGATCGATGACTGACCAGCCCCCGCACCGGCATGTGACCAAGAAGTCCAAGAAGAACCCGATCGAGTGGCACGGCCACCGGATTGTCACCGAGAACGACCTGGACAATGTGTTCGCCGACACCGGCGACGTCGAACGCCCGCACATCTACATGCGGCGGCTCCGGCACGGTGTGGTGCTCGTACTCCTGGTTGCACTGGTGGCAGCGGCAGTGTTCGTGGCGATCGGCATCAACCGTGGCGATATCCGCATCGCCGCGCTGGAACCGGATCCCGAACCCACCTACACGTGCCCCGCCGGGCCGTTCGAGGTGCAGTCGCCCTCGGCGGTCACCGTGAACCTGTACAACAGCACCACCATTTCCGGGCTGGCTGGCACGGTCGGGGAGAGCCTGCGGGAGCGGGCCTTCGTCCTCGGCGAGATCGGCAACCGGTCGGTAAACAGGGAGGGCATGACGGCGATCGTGGTGGCGGGCCCTAACGGCTACGCGAACGCGTTCACAGTGCAACGGCAGATCCCGGGGACCGTCTTCGTCGAGGACGAACGGGTCGATGCGACAGTCGACGTCGTGGTCGGCTCGGGCTACGAGGCCCTCATTCCCGAGGAGGAACTCGACGCGACAGCCGCCGGTCTGGTCTGCACCGACCCGACGACGGCTTCCGCCGAGGCGGAAGCCACGTCGGGCGCTCCAGCGTCAACCCCGGCGGCTCCCTAGCTGCAGCCGTCCGGTCCGCACGCTTCGCCGTCAGCCGACGGCGCGCCTGAACGGGAGGGGCTCACCAGGGTCAACGGGTTCGCTTCCTTCCAGGCGGTGTCGAGTGCCTCGGCGAACAGGTCGGTCGGCTGCGCGCCGGAGATCCCGTACTTCCGGTCAATCACGAAGAACGGGACGCCACTGATGCCGAGGGTCTGCGCCTCGGCGATGTCGTGCCGGACGTCGTCGGCGAACTGGTCGGAGCCCAGGGTGTCACGCACGTCCTGCTCGGCGAGGCCGATCCCGGCTCCCAGCTGCACCAGGAACTCGGTGTCGGAGGTGTCCTTGCCCTGCTCGAAGTGGGCGGACAGGATGGCTTCCTTCGCCTCATCCCCCAGGCCCTGGGACTTGGCTAGGTGCAGGAACCGGTGTGCTGTGAAGCTGTTGCCCACCACCACGTCCTCGAAGCGGAAGTCCAACCCCTCACCGGCTGCTGACGCGGACAGGCTGTCCCACATCGCGCGAACCTGGTCCTCGGGGATGCCCTTGCGCTCGGCAAGATACTGCTGCTCGGTACCGTCATAGTGGTCCGGGAGGTTCGGGTCCAGCTGGAAGCTCTTCCAGGTCACGGTGACCTTGTCCTTGTGCTCAAACCCTTCAAGGGCTTTCTCGAACCGGCGTTTCCCAACGAAACACCACGGGCACTTCACGTCTGACCAAATTTCAATCTGCATATCCGGCACAACGCGGGGGTGGCTCCGGGGTATTCCCGGGACCACCCCCGCGGTGGGCTGGCGGCTAGACGGCAGCCAGCTCCTGGCTCTCGTGCAGGTAGCGGGCGTAGGCCGGAACAGTGAGGAAAGTGGGGAACTCCTCGCCGAGCGCCACCTCTTCGAAGATGGCCCGGGCGTCATTGAACCGGTCACCGTCGAAGCGCTCCACCGCTTCGAATTCCTCCTCCAGCAGTTCAGCGACCCAGCTGTGGGTGATCAACTCGGCCTCGTCGGTGACGGCACCCGAGTAGATCCACTGCCAGATCTGCGACCGGGAGATCTCGGCCGTCGCCGCGTCCTCCATCAGGGAATTGATGGCCGCCGCCCCGTTGCCGCGCAGCCACGACTCGATGTAACGGACCCCCACCGCCAGGTTCTCGCGGATCCCGGCTTCGGTGATGACCCCCGGGGTTCCGGCGATGTGCAGCAGCGCCTTGTCATCGGGTACGACGTCGTCGCGCAGCTTCGTCAGCTGGTTCGGCTGGTCGCCGAGAACGGCGTCGAACACCTCCATGGCCACCGGAACCAGGTCAGGGTGCGCCACCCAGGAGCCGTCGAACCCGTCGTTGGCCTCCCGGGTCTTGTCTGCCCGCACCTTCTCCAGCGCTACGGCGTTGGCGGCCTCGTCGCGCCGGTTCGGAATGTTCGCTGCCATGCCGCCGATCGCGTGGGCACCCCGGCGGTGGCAGATCCGGACCAGCTGCTCGGTGTAGGACCGCATAAACGGGGCGGTCATGGTCACCATTGACCGGTCCGGCAGGACAAAACGCGGTCCCCTGGTCCTGAAGTTCTTGATTACCGAGAAGATGTAGTCCCAGCGGCCGGCGTTCAGGCCCGCGGCATGTTCTCGCAGCTCGTAGAGGATCTCCTCCATCTCGAACGCCGCGGTGATGGTTTCGATCAGGACCGTCGCGCGGATGGTGCCCTGGGGGAGTCCCAGGAGTTGCTGGGCCTGAACGAAGATGTCGTTCCACAGCCGCGCCTCCAGATGGTTCTCGATCTTCGGCAGGTAGAAGTACGGTCCCCGCCCCTGGCTGATCAGGGTGCGCGCGTTGTGGAAGAAGTACAGGCCGAAGTCCACCAGCCCGCCAGCGATCGGCGTGTTATTGATCAGGAGGTGCTTTTCGGGCAGGTGCCAGCCGCGGGGGCGGACGACGATGGTGGGCCGGTCGGCGCCCAGCCGGTACTCCTTGCCCTCCGGGGACGTGAAGTCGATCCGTCCGGCCAGCGCGTCACGCAGGTTGAGCTGCCCGTTGATGACGTTGGACCAGCTGGGGGTGGACGAGTCCTCCATGTCGGCGAGCCACACCCTGGCGCCCGAGTTCAGGGCGTTGATGGTCATCTTGCGGTCCACCGGCCCCGTGATTTCCACCCGGCGGTCCTCCAGGCCGGGGGCGATCGGCGCTACTTTCCAGCCGTCGTCGTCCCTGATGTGTTTGGTCTCCGGCAGGAAGCGCGGGTCCATGCCGTTGGAGATCCGGGCGCGGGACTGTTGCCGCAGCTGCAGCAGCTCCTGCCGCCGACTGGCGGTCGCCTGGTGCAGCCGGCGCAGGAACTCAAGGGCCTCGGGGGTGAGGATTTCGTCCTGGCGGCGCACGGCCGGCGCCGTCAAGGTAACGCCGTTGAGGGTGATCAGTTCGTTCATGGTGTGCCTCCTGGAAAAGTGGGGCCGATGACCGGGCCAACAGAACTGGCGGGCTTCCGGGTGGAAGGTGGCTATTTCTGTTGACCCGGTCAAGGGTGGGGTCAAACGGTTAGTGGAACTGCTGTGCCTCGGTGGAGCCGGCCAGGGCAAGGGTGCTGCCGGTCGGGTTGAGGGCGGTGGCCACCTGGTCGAAGTAGCCGGTTCCCACTTCACGCTGGTGTTTCGTGGCGGTGTACCCGCGGGACTCGGCAGCGAATTCCCGCTCCTGCAGTTCGACGTAAGCGCTCATGCCATTGCGGGCGTAGCCTTCGGCGAGATCGAACATCGAGTAGTTCAGGGCGTGGAAGCCCGCCAGGGTGATGAACTGGAAGGTGAAGCCCATCGCGCCGAGCTCCCGCTGGAACTTGGCGATCGTCGAATCGTCGAGGTGCTTCTTCCAGTTGAACGACGGCGAGCAGTTGTACGCCAGCATCTGGTCGGGGTGTTCCGATTTGATGCCCTCAGCGAACTTTCGCGCCAGGTCGAGGTCCGGGGTGCCGGTCTCCATCCACAGCAGGTCCGCATAGGGTGCGTAGGCCCGGCCACGGGCGATGCAGGCCTCAAGGCCATTGCGGACCTTGTAGAAACCCTCAGGGGTGCGCTCACCGGTGATGAACGGCTGGTCACGTTCGTCCACGTCCGAGGTGATCAGGGTCGCGGCTTCCGCATCGGTGCGGGCCACCACCACGGACGGTGTCCCGGCGACGTCGGCGGCCAGCCGGGCAGCGTTGAGGGTGCGGACGTGCTGCTGCGTCGGAATGAGCACCTTCCCGCCGAGGTGCCCGCACTTCTTCTCGGAGGCCAGCTGATCCTCCCAGTGGACGCCCGCGGCGCCGGCCTGGATCATCGACTTCATCAGCTCGTAGGCGTTCAGCGGGCCACCGAAACCGGCTTCAGCGTCAGCGATGATGGGAACCAGGTAGTCCTCCACCGTCTGGACGCCCTCAGCAAAGTCGATTTGGTCGGCGCGGAGCAGTGCGTTGTTGATGCGTCGCACCACAGTTGGGACTGAGTTGGCAGGGTAGAGGGACTGATCCGGGTAGGTGTGACCGGAGTTGTTGGCATCCGCCGCTACCTGCCACCCGGACAGGTAGATGGCTTTGAGGCCCGCCTTGACCTGCTGCACCGCCTGGTTGCCGGTGAGGGCGCCCAGCGAGTGAGTGTACTCACCAGTGCGCGCCTGGTCCGTGAGCTGAGTCCAGAGCTTCTCGGCGCCGCGCCGGGCCAGCGTGTGCTCTTCCTGGACACGGCCGCGGAGGCGGACGACGTCGGCCGCCGAGTAATCCCGACGGACTGACTCCCAGCGCGGGTTGGCTGCCCATTCGAGTTCCAGTTCCCGCTCCGTCGATCCCTCGGTGGCGGATGGTGTGCTCTGGTCCTGTGTCATTGCATTCTCCTTTGAATTCCCGGTGCCGCTAGTGTCTTGGGCTTCGTAAAACCAACCTTTCTCGCATTTCAAGGGGCTTTCTAGAGAAAACTCCTGGCAAGAAATGCGATTCTTGGCGTAACCTCAACAAATGACGAAGATAATGCCCACTTCCACCTGGAACCGCCCCGGACCGGACCCGTCCGGCGCGGGATCGTCGGCAGCGCCCGCGGAGCTGGACGTGATCAGTCTCGGGCGCCGGATCCGCCACCTCCGCAAAGCCAAGGGCATGACCCTCGATGACCTTGGGGCGCTGGTCGGGACGGTGGCCTCCCAGTTGTCGCTGATCGAGAACGGCAAACGGGAGCCCAAGCTGGGCATGTTGCAGGGGCTGGCTGCTGCCCTCGGCGTGGGGATCGACCAGCTGCTCGGTGCTGAACCGCCGACCCGCCGGGCCGCCCTGGAGATCGAGTTGGAGAGGGCCCAGCGGGGGCCGTTGTACGGGTCCTTGGGGTTGCCGAAGGTGCGCATCTCGTCCCGGCTGCCCATGGAGGTGCTCGAATCACTGGTGGGCCTCCAGGGCGAACTGGAGCGGCGCCTGAACGAGCAAGTCGCCACCCCGGAGGAGGCCAGGCGGGCCAACGCCGAGTTGAGGCGGGAAATGCGCCAGCAGAACAACTACTTTCCCGAGCTCGAGGCTGAAGCGCAGAAGGTCCTCGATTCGGTCGGGCACACCACCGGACCCATGTCGCAGCACCTGATCGCTGACATCGCCGCCCACCTGGGGTTCACCCTGCACCACGTGGGGGACCTACCGCACTCCACCCGGTCAGTCACCGATCTGAAGAACCGCCGGATTTACCTGACCCAGTCGCAGCGGACCGATCATGACCCGCGCTCCGTCCTGTTGCAGGCCCTGGGCCACTACGTGCTGGATCATCAGACACCCGAAAACTATCGCGAATTTCTGCGGCAGCGGGTCGCGACCAACTACTTCGCTGCGGCCCTGCTGCTCCCGGAGAAGCCAGCCGTGGAGTTCCTGCAGCGGTCCAAGGCGGCCAAGGAGATCGCCGTCGAGGACATCCGCGACGCCTTCGCGGTGTCCTACGAGACCGCCGCGCACCGGTTCACCAACCTGGCCACCGAGCATCTGGGCATTCCCACCCATTTTCAGAAGACCCATGAGAGCGGGATCATCTACAAGGCGTACGAGAACGACGGCGTCACCTTCCCCCAGGATCACACCGGGGCCATCGAGGGCCAACCGTCCTGTAAACGGTGGACCTCACGGGTGGTGTTCGAGGTGGCCGACAAGTTCCGTGCCTATAACCAGTACACCGACACCCCAAGCGGCACCTACTGGTGCACGGCGCGCACCGAGCGGTCAGCGGCCGGCGAGTTCTCGCTGAGCATCGGGGTGCCTTACGCGCATGTGAAGTGGTTTAGGGGCAGGGACACCCCCATACGGGAGAAGTCCTTTTGCCCCGACGAGTCGTGCTGTCGGCGGCCGCCGTCGTCGTTGGCAGAGAACTGGGCGGGCCACGCGTGGCCCAGCGCCCGTGCACATTCGCATCTGTTGGCTGCAATGCCGCCCGGGGCGTTCCCCGGCGTCGACGAAACCGAGGTCTACACATTTCTCGAGGCCCACTCGGGCTGAGAAGGCACTATCCCCATCTAGCTCAGGAGGCACAATGGAAACCGCTACCGCAGACCTGTACGACGAGTTTGGAGAGTCAGTTCAATCCGTCCCCATCCAGTTTCAGGACCTGGGCCTGACGAGGGCCTTCAGTGGGAGGGTCAGGACCGTGAAGTGTCATCACGACAACGTGGTGCTCAAGGCCGTCCTCTCGACCCCCGGTACGGGTGACGTCCTCGTCGTCGATGGCGGTGGCTCACTGGAGCGTGCGCTGATGGGCGACATGATCGCCAAGATTGCGCTGGAGAACGGGTGGCACGGGGTGATCATCAACGGTGCCATCAGGGACCGGGCGGTGTTGGCGAACCTCCCCCTCGGGATCAAGGCGCTTGGTAGCAACCCCCGCAAAAGCACCAAGGAGGGGGCGGGGGACGTGGATGTGCCAGTCACCATCGGCGGAGTCGTTTTCACCCCGGGCGCCACCGTCTACGCCGATGAGGACGGTATCCTCGTCCAGGAACCGGCGCCGTAGCGCACCGCCGGCCGCTGGCGCTGCGTGCGGCCTGAAGACAAAAAAGTGGTGGCCACCCGTTTCCGGGTGGCCACCACTTTTTGGTGTCTAGCGTTTGCGAACCGTGGTTACGGGTTGCAGCCGCCGTTGTCCTCGGTGTAGCGATCGAGACGCATGATGAAGCGTGCCATGGCGTCACGGGCAACCGGCTGAAGGCGCTTGTACTCGCCATCGTTGAACCCGGTCGTGATTCCGTTTTCAGCCATCCAGGAGATCTCCCGGTGGAACTGGTCGTTCACTGGAACATCCGGGAACGGTGCAACCTGAGGTGCGCTGTAGTCGGCTGCGTCCGCGATGCTGCAGTACTCGCCAGCGAAGCGGTTCATGAACGCGGCCATCGCGTCACGGTTGACGGGAGCCAACGGACGGAAGGTGCCGTCACTGTAGCCCGTCGACAGACCGGTCTCGGCCATCCACGCCATCTCCTTGTAGAACTGGGTTTCAGGGGTGATGTCAGTGAACGGGGAGGTGGTGGGCTCTGCGTAAGCAGGCTCACCGGCCAGGCGGTAGAGGAACGCCGCCATGGCATCGCGGTTGATCGACGCGAGCGGACGGTAGGTGCCATCCGTGTAACCGTCGGTCAGACCCCGGTCGGCGAGCCAGTTGATGGCTTCCTCATGCTCGTTGCCCGCAACGTCCGGGAACCGGAGCTGGTCAACCTGCATGTCGAGGATTTCATCCTTCAGCCCCGTCGCGTTCTGGTGGTGAATGAACAGCGCGCGGGCATCGGTGACGCCTTCCTGACGGACGGCGCCAATGGCTGCACCCTCGGCGGCAATGTACACCGTGTCGGGGGTGACGCCAGTGAACCACAGCTCGGGCTCGGTGACGTTGAAGTCAATCCACTCGGTCTCATCGACCGGTCCGGCGGTGTTGCCATCCTCGTCCACGTTGAACGGGCTGGCGGTGGAGACGCGGTACTGGATCGGAGCGGAAGCGCTCAGGTCCAGGCCCAGGTCAGCTACCGGAACCGGCAGGGTGACGACGTTGGTGTCGAAGGTGTTGGTGTCCACACTGCCGTCAACGCCGTTGGCGAAGTACAGGCTGTCGCCCTGGCCCAGTGAACCATCTTCGAGAACCGGTGCCACCTCGAACAGGATCATGTCCAGGTCGTCGATGCGCAGGGTGAGGACCACCATGTCAGCTTCGGTGTCGCCGTCGAGATCCAGTTCAACTGCTACCTGGCTGTTGCCGGCCAGCTGGGCCCAGTTCTGCCAGGTGCTGATACCGAGGTTCAGGTAACCATCTTCTGCCTCGCCACCGGCTGCTACAACGGCCGGAACCGTTGATGCAGCACCGACGGAGCGCAGGTCGAGGGAGTACAGGGACTCCAGCGGACGCTCCTCGGCCCGGGGGCTTTCGGCGCCAAGAACCAGCGGGGTCACCAGTGAGGCGTAGAGGGAATCCTCGCCACCCTGCAGCAGTCCGCGTCCTTCGAGAGTGATCAGGCTCTCAAGGGTTGAAGCGTTCTCGAACAGGATCTGCGATCCAGCAGAGATCTCCGAGGTGGGCTTCGGTGCCGAGTAGACGGGAACACGCAGGGTGTTCACTTCACTCGCGAACTGCACGCGGCCCGAAACGTCGGCCAGGTACTGACGGGCGACACCGAGCTGGGTTTCCTCAGCGGCGGGGTCGATCGTCTTTGCCAGCGCGGCAGGATCATCGATGGTCAGCGTGACGTCGACGGTCGCCGTGCCGTTGGCTGGAACATCGAAGGCGTTGGTGAGCGTGCCCGGGGCGAGCACCTGTGGGGTCACAGTGATCTCGGCGCCTGGCATCGTGGACGCTTCCAGGTAGGAAGCGCTGTAGCGAATCACGTCATCCGACTTGTTCTCGACGGTGATCTGCTTGGTCATGGTCATGGCTTCGCTGCCCAGTTCCAAAACACCGAAGTTCACCGAAGTCAGTGACGGCTGTTCTGTTGCGTAGGCGAGGACCGGGGTGTCGAGTGCCAATACAGCGTCGACACGTCCGGAACCCACGCGGTTCGGGGCGTACTCGACGCCATCGGCTGTCACCAGGTCGGCGATGGCCGTGTTCATGATCATCGACTTGATCTCGTACGGGTTGAAGTTGGTTTCCGCGAAGAGCAGTGCTGCGATGCCAGCCACGTGCGGGGCTGCCATCGAGGTGCCGCTCTTGACCGATGCACCGGTTCCCGTACCCACCTGGACCGAGCCAGTGGATACGCCGGGAGCTGCTACGTCGGGCTTGACGACTCCGTTGGAGCCGTGGAGGCCGCGTGAGGAGAAGGCTGCCAGCGTGTCGAGTGCGTCGGAGCTGCCACCGGCAGTTGCCTGGTACTCGGAAGCGAGGCGGACCTCAAGGGTGCCGGCTTCTGCTGCTGGTTCGAGCTGCTCGGAGAACTCGGCGTTGAACTGAACGCCTGGGATGGTGGCGTTGCCGCCGATGCCTGCGTCGAAGACCGAACGAGGCGAGTCGAGGACGATGCCTGCTCCGCCTGCGGCTTCCACGTTGTTGAAGCGAACGGTTGATCCACAAGGGAACGCGCCGTCCTCTTCCCACTGCAGCCAGACCCATTCACCGTCAAAGGTGCCCGGGGCGAAGGGATCGCAACCGAACGCATTGGCGGGGTCAGCCTTGACGACTGTGCCGGTGAGCTCTTCCTCGGAAGCGGTGGAGTAGTCGAAGTTGACGCTGTACTGGCCAGCGGCCTGCCCGACGACGTCGTCCGGAGCGAGCACGTCGGCCCGGTCCAAGGTGATCTGCGAGCCGACGCTTGCAGCGACGGTCAGGGCTGACTCGGAGCTGCCGGGGGAGCCGCCGATGTCGTAGACATCGCCGCTGTTGCCGGAGGAAACGACCGACAGGACGCCCTGGGCGGTCAGTGCGTTGACGATGTCGTTTTCAGGATCGTCATAGGCGGGGAATGCTGCGCCGAGCGACATGTTGACAACCTGTGCGCGGTCATCGAAGTTGCCGTCGCCGTTGGGGTCGAGCACGAAGTCGAGAGCTGATCCGACGACTGAGCTGGAGCCCGTGCAGCCGAAGACGCGGAGTGCGACCAGCTGGGATTCGGGAGCCGAGCCGGGGCCGATCCGCATGGCGTTGACGGCGTCGGCGTCGAGGGTGCCGTAGTCGCCGTCGAAGGTGGTTCCGTCGTCGTTCACACCGTAGCCGGAAGAGGTGCCAGCAACGTGGGAGCCGTGGCTCTGGCAGTCGAGGGGGTTGAGGTCCGGCTGAGGAATGTCATTGTTGGGGTCATCGGCGTTGTAGTCGTCGCCCACCAGGTCGTAGCCGCCCACGTACTTGGCAGCGTCGAAGAGAGCGGGATCAGGAACCAGGTCCGCCTGTGCCTGCTCGAAGGCCTCGATGGTTCCCGGTCCGCCGAAGCCGGAGTGGGTGTAGTCGAGTCCGGTGTCGAGGACGGCGATGGTAATGCCGTCGCCGGTCTGGTCGCGTGCCGTCCACGCATCAAGTGCGCGCGTGTCGATGTCCGCACCCTTGTTGGTGGTGGTCTTCGGCACGATACCGGTGATTTTCACAACGTCGGGGCGGGCAGCAAGTGCCTTGATTGCCTCGGCGTCACCCTGGATGGCAACACCCGGGATGGTGTTGGTGGTGGTGTAGAGCTGGGAGGCTGACGCCTCGGCTGCTACCTCATCTGCCTGAGCCTGGATGCCAGCCCTGATGTTCAGCACATCGCTGGTCCGATCAACCGGGGACTGGATGCCGTTGCGCACCTCTGCAGGCTGCGTCTGTTCGAAGGCGCCTTTTCCAGCGAACTGGACATAGGCCGCTGTCGGTCCCGTCCGCTCCGCCAGGTCCCTGCTGACCTTGAGGTCGGGTACTGCCTGGAGCTCGATTCCTTCGGCTGTGGCCTCACCCGATGATGGTGATTCCAGTGCCGAAGCAGGCGCCCACATGCTGGAAGCCAGGACTAGGCCGGTTAGCGAAGCCAACACAGCCTTTCCTGTATTCCGGTGGTATGACTTGCTCATACTTCTCCTTAGTGAGGCTCAGTCATGGCCACCCGCTGAGACCTTTGATTAGCTCCCCGCAAGTACTGCTGACACGGCCGTGACAGATGTGAGTGACATTCCTGGTGTGAACAAGTTGCGTCAGCAGTAGTTGAACTGTGGATGCCGGACACCCGGCCCCCTCCACCCACACCACTTTTCTGTGTAGTGGGTCACAAGTCAACGGGTAGCACACAAAAAACTTAGTTAAGTTAGGCAATTTCCTGATAATTGCCTGAGAACAGCATCACGTCACATATTTGGTGACTAAAACCGCCGGGCTAGCGGCGCAGCGCGCGGTCTTTCAACCGACGATAACGACGCCGGAGCAGGGCGACGAGGCTGGCGTCGCTGACCGACTGCTCCAGGACCTGCACGCGGTCGGCGAGGTGACGATTCGTCTCGAGGATCTGCCGCAGCAGGTCCTCCGAGTAGTTCTGCCGTTGATGCAGATGATCGAATTCCCGCTGCTGGTAGGCCGTCTGATAGAGCACCGCACCCAGGCCTGACTGGCTGACGTGCTCCTTGAGGTGGTGTTCGCGGACACTCTGATCCAGACGTTTGTGCTCGGAGTCCTCGACGATGACACTGTTGCCCAGATCCCCGATCGCCTCCCGGCGCTGGTTCCAGTAGGCCAGCGGATCCCCGTCGATAAATCCGAGGGTGTGTTGCTGGAGGAGGCGGAGCTGGAACTCCCAGTCACCGACCACCGAGAGGGATTCGTTGTAATAGCCGATCTGGTCGTGAATGGCGCGGCGGTACAACACCGAAATGGGAACGCAGCGGTTGTGCCGGATGGTGTCGAAAAGAGTGACCGCCTTCAGATCGGGCTGGAAAATTTCCCGGCTGACCTCCTCGATGGTCCCGTCGGTGATCCGCTCGAACACGATCTCTGTGCGCACTGCGACGCCCGCGTCATCGTGCCGGGCCAGGTAGGCGAGGGTGCGCTCAAGGAACGTCGGGTGCCACTCGTCGTCGTCGTCGTGAATGGCGATGTACTCGGAGTCCGACGCCCGGATACCGGCGTTGGAGGCAGCCTCCATCCCCAGGGACGTGTCGTGGTGGATGACCTGCACCCGGTCGCCGAGCCGTGCGCGGTACCGTTCCACGACCGGGTCCACTTCGGAGCGGTCCCCGCCGTCATTGACGACGACGACGGTCCAGTCAGTGACCGTCTGCTGGAGGACGTCCCGCAGGGCTCGGTCCAGCAGCAGCGAACGGTTGCGGGACCGCATGATGATGGCTACTGATGGCGGGGGTGAAGTCGGCACTGACGGTCCTTAGGGGTTCCGGCGCGGGCGCAGCCGCGTTCGTAATGAGGCGAGCTTGCGGACCAGGGCGAAGCTGCTGGAGTTGAACCAGCCCTGCAGTTCGGCCCGGGCGGCGGATGCCTGGCCCTCGAGGTCCTCGGTGGCCTTCCGCAGTTCTCCGAGCTCGGCGGACATGGGGAGGAAGACCACCCGGGCGGCGTCGGCGTCAGCCGCCCAGGACCCGTCCGCCAGCAGTCGGGGCGCTGGGGCTGGCGTCGGGGCTTCGACTGGCGTTCCCTGCAGGGCCCGGACAACCAGATCCCACCAGGCGGCGGAGTCCGCTACCTTCCGGGGACGGAGGGAATGCACGTGGGTGGCGGTCTCGTCGCGGCGTTCCCACACCTCGCGGATGGCTGCCCCGAGAGATCCGGCCAGGAGGGATGGCAACGGCAGCGTGAAGTCGCCCAGACCCCAGTTGGCCATCGCCCCGCGCAGCCGGACATCGCTGTACTCGTCGAGCGACAGGGCGACTGTCGGAACGCCGCCGTCGAGCGCAAATACCACCGGGTGGTAGCGGGAGGTGATGACCAGCGCCGCCCGAGCGGTCATTGCTGCCGTGTCGCGGGCGGACGCGATGTGCCTCGACTCGACCCGGGCGGTCATTGCCGCCGCGATCTCGGCGTGCAGGGTTTCGTCGACACCGCCCTCGCCCTCCACTGCCATATGGGGCAGCAGCAGGACGGGCAACCCGGAAAGCTCAGCGGCATCGTCAAGGGTCTTCGCCGCCGCGGCCACGAACTGATCGCGTGGGCACGCTCCGGTGCTTCCCGAAAAGGTCCCCACCAGGTAGGAGCCAGCTGCCGGCACGGAGTCAGCTGTGGCTGGGGCTGAAGTCCCAGGGGCTGGTGCGGCGTCGGCCGTGGTGTCCAAGGACGTGCTGGCGAGGAATGACGCGTCATCGAGGCAGGGGACCACCGCAGGGCCCGCGAGGGTGCGGCCCAGAGTCAGCGAACTGTCCTCCCGTGCACCCACCAGCGCGGCGCGGGAAAGCATGCGTGCCGCGACGTCGCGGTCGGCACCGTAGAGGAGGGGACCGATGGTCTGGCCAGCAATCAGCACGGTCTTTCCCAGGTGGTGGGCAATCTCGACGACCGCCGCCCGCTCGTACAGAAGCCAGCCGTACACCGAGTTCATGTTGCCCCCGCCAGCGATCAGCACGGCATCGCAGCCGCGGAGCGTCTCGATGAGGGGGTGCACCTGGTCGTCAGGGGCGAGACCGTGCGCCTCGCCCGCCAGGAAGGACCGGATGTCGGCCAGGTATCGCTGGTAGTCCGCGTACGGCCACGGGAATTCGATCGTCGGGGCGGCGTCGGTACCGAACCGCGCGGTGGTGTCCTCGACGTTCCGGCTCAGCAGCACAACGTCGTTGACGCCCCGGGCGGCGAGTTCGTCCACGGCGGCATGGGTCATCGCGTCATCGCCTACATGGTAGACGTGCTGTCCGATGTCGCCCAGGATGGCAACCCTCATGCGGAGGTCCCGGCGGCGCCGCCCTGCCAGACGGCGTCGAATGGTGCGTGCGAGGAGAGCCGGTTCTGGATGGCCCTGGTGACAAACGCTTTGGCGGTGCGGGCGGCGTCCAGCGGGGTGGCGCCCTTGGACAGTTCTGCGGCGATGGCCGCAGCGAGGGTGCAGCCCGCGCCGCTCACCGCCACCTCGCCCACCTTCGGGGCGCTCAGCAGTTCGAGGGTGGTGCCGTCGTAGAACACGTCGACGGCGTTCTCGCCTTCCAACCGGATGCCGCCCTTGGCGACAACGACCGCGCCGCTGAGCTGGTGAATCCGTTTGGCCGCCTCTTGCAGATCCTCAATGCTGTTGATGGACATGCCGGAGAGCGATTCGGCTTCGAAGTGGTTGGGGGTGACAACACTCGCCAGGGGGAGGATGTGTGCCTTCAGCGCCTGATCAGTGTCGAGTGCGGCACCCGGCTCCTGCCCTTTGCAGATCAGCACCGGGTCGAGCACGATGTTCCGCCACGGCTGCGACTTCAGCGCCGTGGCGACGGTGTCGATGGTGGCCGGGGTGCCGAGCATCCCGATCTTGACGGTCTCCAGCGGGTAACAGGTCTGCACCGCTTCCAGCTGGTCGGCGATGACCTGTGGCTCCACCGGGACGAACCGGTGATTCCAGTTGTCCTTGGGATCGAACGACACAATGCAGGTCAGGGCTGCGACGCCGTACACCCCCAGCTCCTGGAAGGTCTTCAGATCTGCCTGGGCTCCGGCGCCGCCGGTGGCTTCGGATCCGGCGATGGTGAGCGTCACGGCTGGGGCAGGGAAAGTTTTGGACATTTGTACAGTCTGCCCATTTTCTGTCGGGGCGGCCAGTTCGGGGCGCTTCAGCAGACCGTGGCAGAATTGAACTGTCCGGGGGCAGCCGGGCATCAGTGCTAATACAGCGGACCTATAAAGCGTCCGCGAACCACTTCGATGAATGAGATGACGTTGACTCAACTGCAGGAAAAAACCCGCGCCAAATTTGCCTCCTCCGGGAGTACCTACTTCGCCATCATGCTGGCAGCGCTCGCCGTCCTCGTGATTCTGTCCAACATCGGAGCGTCCAAGGGCGTGGTGATCGGTCCGATCGTGGGTGATTTCAGCATCATCACCGATGGCGGGTTCTTCCTCTTCCCGCTGGCCTACATCCTGGGCGATGTGATCAGTGAGGTGTACGGGTTCAAGGCCGCACGCCTGGCAATCATCGTGACGTTCGTCCTGTCGGCCTTCGCGTCGCTCTGCTACCTGATCATCATCGCGCTTCCCGGATTTGACGACGACTTCGGCACCTCAAAGCAGGCCGCCCTTGAGGGCGCGCTCGGACCAGTGCCGCTGATTGTCCTGGCCTCACTACTCGCCTTCGCTGTGGGGCAAACCCTCAACGCCTGGGTGCTGGTCCGGATGAAAGCCCGGTTCGGTGAGCGGGGCCTGGTGGGCCGCCTGCTCGGTTCGACGGTGGTCGGCGAGTTCGCCGACACCCTGATCTTCTGCGCCATTGCCGCGTCGGTCATCGGCATCACCACCTTCGGCGGGTTCCTGAACTACCTGCTGTTCGGCTTCCTGTACAAGACCCTGATCGAGGTCCTGTTTGTTCCAGTCACCGCGATGGTGATCCGCTGGATCAAACGGCGCGAACCGAGCTACGCCGCGTCCTGACCTGCCACCCATCAAGGGCAGCGCCGCCGGAAAAGTGCCGGAAAAGTGCCGGAGCCGCAGACGAGTGGTGGGGCGGCCACTCGTCTGCGGGTCAAGCACTTTTCCGGTGGAGCTGGCTGGCCCGCTGCAGGGCGGAGGCAATCCGTCGCCTGAGTTCGGCCTCCCTAAACAGGTCGCCCCATTCAATGCGAATGAACTGCCAGCCGTCCTCCATCAGCGCCTTCTCCCGGCGGCGCTCCTCGAAGAGCACCTGGTTGGTCGGCGCGTACGCGAAGTATTTGATCCGGCCGTCGAACTCGAGGGCCAGGAGTAACTGGCGCCAGGCAAAGTCCAGCCGATGGTCGCCATGCCTGGTTCGGACCTGTACCTGCAACCTGACCAGGTCTCCCGACCGGACCAGCCGCGCCACCTGCCGACCGCTGATCAACCGGTCAGCGAGTTCCGCGGTGGTCCAGGGAGTCTCGGATTCCGTTAGCCAGAGTGGGCACTGGGTGTTCATGCAGCCAGCATGCGCCGGTCCTGATCCGAGTGGTCCGACCGGTCCCGGAATGTGGACAACTCTGCGGGATCGGTGGCTGTGGAGGACGAGTGGGCCGCGTCCGTGCCGTCGGAAGGCTCACGGCGGGGCGGTTGTCCGCGGAGAAAAGTGCAGCCCGTGCAGGATTGCCGTTGCCTGCCCACTTTTCTGCACGCCGACCACTTTCCTGGGGCGGAGCCTGCACGCCGACCACTCTCCTGGGGCGGAGCCTGCAGCTAGGCGTAGTAGCGGCCCAGTACTTCCGCCTTGAAGTCGAAGAAGGTGCCGTCCTCGATGGCGTCGCGGGCGTCGTCAACCAGCTTCACGATGAAGCGTTCGTTGTGGATAGAGATGAGGGTGGCCGAGACCATTTCCTTGGCCTTGAACAGGTGGTGGATGTAGGCGCGGGTGTAGTTGGTGCAGGTGTAGCAATCGCACCCGTCCACCAGTGGGGTGAAGTCCTTCTTGAAGCGGGCATTGGACAGGTTCCACCGTCCGTCGGGAGTGTAGAACGCCGAGTTGCGGGCGACGCGGGTGGGGGAGACGCAGTCGAAGGTGTCGGCGCCGTTCTCGATCCCCGTGAAGAGGTCATCCGGCTCCGAGATCCCGAGCAGGTGCCGCGGCTTGTTTTCCGGCAGTTCGTCAGCGCACCAACCGAGGATCGTCCCCAGGTTTTCCTTCTCCAGGGCTCCGCCGATGCCGAACCCGTCGAAGTTCATGCCACCAAGGTCGCGGGAGGCCTTCCGGCGAAGATCCTCATACTGGGCGCCCTGGATGACGCCGAACAGCGCCTGGTACGGCTTCCCGACACGCTCTTCGGTCAACCGGTCGTGTTCGGCCAGGCAGCGCTCGGCCCACAGGCGGGTGCGCTCCAGGGATTCCTCCTGGTAGCCACGGGAGTTCATCAGGGTGGTGAGCTCATCGAACGCGAACATGATGTCGGCGCCGAGCTGGTGTTGTACCTGCATCGAAATCTCGGGGGTGAACCGGTGCCGGTCTCCGTTGAGGTGGGACTTGAACCACACGCCGTCGTCGTCAATGTGGGCGAGGCGCTCCTTCCCGGCGGCCACCGCATGGTCGGAACTGCCGGCGTCGGCGACGTTCATGGTGATCACCTTTTTGAACCCCGAGCCAAGGCTCATCACCTGGAAACCACCGGAGTCGGTGAACGTGGGCCCGTCCCAGTTCATGAAGCGGCCCAGTCCGCCCGCCTCGTCAAGGACTTCCGGACCGGGCTGCAGGTACAGATGGTAGGCGTTCGCCAGCAGGGCCTGCGCGCCGAGGTCCTTCATGGACTCGGGGAGTACCGCCTTGACTGAAGCCTTGGTGCCAACGGCGATGAACGCGGGTGTGCGTATTTCCCCGTGAGGGGTGGTGATGGTGCCCGTGCGTCCGTGCAGCAGTCCGCCGGTGGGGTCGCTCAGGCGCTGGTCGACGGTGAAGGAGAACGAGGATTGCTGCGTATCAGTTGGCACCAACCCATTTTGCCAGCATTTACGGGGCCGCCTTGCCCCTGCGGACGAGGGTGGAGGTGACCAGCGGGTCGGCGTTGGGGTAGTGGTCGCGACGCACGGCTTCCCATCCGTCCCAAACCTCGTGCAGGGCCTTGGCGCCCAGCTCGTAGGTTGAAGCGATCACCATGGCCGAAGGTTCGTCACGGACGCCGTCGGTCAGCGGCTGCTCGGCAAGGATCAGGAGCCCGTCACCGTGCTCGGCGTACTGCGCGACGGTGAGCCCGAGCTGGCGTTCTGTCCTGAACCACACCCTGCCGGTGAGTTCCTGCCCGCCGGGCAGGGTCAGGGCGTAGGAGTCGCCGGGGTCACCCACAGCGGCGGCCCCCACCCGATCCGCGATGGCCAGCCCGTCAGCGGGGCTTCCGGAGAAGAAGGCGGTGTGACGGTTGGTGTTGGGGTGGCGTTCCAACGCGAACCGCAGCTGCTGAAGGAAGGAGATCCAGCCCTCGGTGATGTCCTCGTACCAGTCCGACAGGTCCGACCCGGGTTCTGGCTGGCCCCGTTCAAGGGTCACCTCGGTGCCGTCCGGGCCGGGCGTCAACCGGAAGGTGTCGCCGTCCTCAAGGGTCAGCGAGAGGTGGTCGGGGCCCTCAGCGACACCGGGCGAGAAGTAGATGAGCCGGATTTCCTCCGCCAGGCCGTCGTAGTCCCAGCCGTGCCACTGAGCGACTTTCGCCGGTTCGCGGAGCATTACCCAGACCTGGCGGGCATCCGCGTTGATGTGGACACTCAGCGGATTGGCGCCGCTACCGGAATCGGTGTCGACGCCCGCTGCGGGGGCTGATGAGTGATTCATGGCGTCACTCTACTCCCGCGGGTGTTACCGCTCCAGAGCGAAAAAAGCCTACAGTGCGCGGATTGCGACCAGTTCGTTGTGGATCCGTCGGGCCAGCTCATCGGCGGTCAACGTCTCCGACCCGCCGTGCGAGCGCAGGTACAGGAGGACGGTGAGGCGAACCACCCGCCAGTCCTTCTCGGCCTTTGTGTCACCGGCCGCAGCGGCCCGGTTGATCTCCGGATCGTAGAGGTTCGGCGCGTTGAGCTGGCGCTGCCGGACGGCGGCCGCGAGCTTGGCCTTCAGCGGATCGGTTTCGGCGTCGTCGGCGGTCCGCAGCGACGCCGAGTAGGCGTCTGCGCGGTCCGCGTCGCCGTCGTCGAAGGCCAGATAGGACGCAAGCGCGAGCGCTCCCTCAATCCACTTCCAGCGGCCGAAGTTGCCGTCGAAGGGCAGCTCGGTGAGCAGGTCGCAGACCCGCCGGGCGTTGGCGGCGTCAGCGAAATCCACCAGGAGGCTCAACGCGAGGTCGTGCACGTCCTGAAGGTTGCTCCCCGACTTGAAGTTCATTCCGCGGGTGAGGCGTTCAGCAATGCCCTGCAGGTGCTCGCTTTCGGGATGCACCGACACGACATGCGCGATAACGGCCTCGGGTGTGCCGTCCTGGGCAGGGATGGACCCGGCGGCGACCTCACGCTCGTCGACGGCAACCTGCACCTGCGACCCCGTGGCTATCCGCAGGGTCTGTCCTGAATCGAGCGTTGCGACGACGACAGCGGGGGTTCCGTAGTCATCAGTCTCGATGACGGTTTCGACCACTTCGGCCGCCTCTGTGCCCGCGGGACCAATGATGTGGTGACCGGCGGCGACGGCCTCGGCGTTGAGCCGACGCACCCGCGTCGGTTTCCGGGATTCGATCACCGCCTAGCGTCCCCAACCGGCGTAGGCCAGTGCCTGCCGGAGCAGCCCGCCGCGTCCGCCGGAGAACTCGGCCTGCACCCCGGGGCTTAGCGCCTCATCGGGGGTCATCCAGGAGAGCTCGAGTGCGTCCTGCCGTGGCTGACATTCGCCGGTGACGGGAATCAGGTAGGCGAGGGCGACGGCGTGCTGTCGGTCGTCGGTCATCCCGGTTTCGGACGGCGACGGGAAATACTCGGCGACAGTGAAGGGGACCGGGCACGGCGGCAGCTGCGGGAGGGCAAACGGGCCCAGGTCCTTCTCCAGATGGCGGACCAGGGCGGCGCGGATGGTCTCCCGATACATGACCCGGCCGGAGACGAACGTCCTGACCATCTCGCCCTGGTCGTTGGCCTGCAGCAGCAGGCCCACCTCGGTCACATAGCCGAGTGAGTCGCAGCGCACCGGAATGGCCTCCACGTACACCATGGGCAGGCGGCGGCGGGCTTCGTAGAGGTCATCTTCCGAAAGCCACCCGGGATTGGGGTCTGGGGTGCGAACGTTCATACCTTTGTTTTATAGCAGACACGGGCGCGACGGCGGACGGCGCGCTGCGCTTCGGCCATTGGCTGAATCTGGTGACACGTCCGCAACCTCCCGCAGCAGGGTGCCTCGGGGTGCTGGCGGGGCCATCGCCGGGTTAGCCCGGCGCGCATCGCCTCAGCCCCGTGACCTTGGCTGCGACCCCGCCTTAACCTCGGGTATTGCCTCAGTGCCAGGCCTCGACACCGTGGTCATCCATTGGGCGTTCGACCACACGGACCTGCTGGCCGGCGCCGAGCTCAACGGTCAGCTGGCGGTCGCCGCCGGTGACCCGCCCGGTCACGTCAGCCGCCGCGACCCTCTCGCCCAGCACTGCCAGATCCCCCGCGTACTCAAAGACCACCTCGAACCCCTGACGCGGTCCCTGCCGAACGGCCACCACACCGCCATTTTTCGCCAGGAAGTCCACGGCCCCGGCGGCAGGGGTGCCGGCCCGCACCCGCGCCCCGATATTGCCGAGTACCTCGGCGGCGCCAGCGGTGTCCGGCGTACGCCAGATTGTCACCACGGTCAGCGCCGGGTCGGGGCCGGCGGGAAGTTGCCGCTCGCCCAGCCCGGCATGGAAGGAAAGCGAGGGCGCTGATACCTGGACCTTCGCGACGCCGTCGGGATCGTTGACTACCTCCGCCGGGGTGCCGCTCGCGCGGGTGCGCTGGGCGAAGACGTTGAGGTCCCCCACTTCGAATTCCAGGGTCACCGGTTCCCCGCCAGGCCCGGATGGGCAGAGGGTGATCCGCCCGCCGCCGGCATCGAGCACCAGTCGCCCGCCCACTTGGGAGGCCGGGGCCAGCCCGAGAGCGACAAGACCGGCGCCCAGCTGCCCTGGATCAGGGGTATGGAGGAGGGGGTGGACCCGCAGCATCAGTTGTTCTCCAGGTTCGTGGGTAGGGATGAGCACAGGGGTTTACAGTAGCCCCATGAAGGCCGAACTGCCCGAACTGCTGGTGCCCAATACTGACGCGTGGAAGGCCTGGCTGGACGCCAACCACTCCACCTCGGGCGGTGTCTGGCTGATCCTGCACAAGAAGGGCGGGTCGGTCACCGAGCTCACTTACGCAGCCGCCCTCGATGAGGCGCTCTGTGTGGGCTGGATTGACGGTCAGGCCCGCCGGCGCGACGACGAAAGCACCTTCCAGCGGTTCACGCCCCGGGGTCCGCGCAGTATCTGGTCGCTGCGCAACATTGGGTACATCGAACGGCTGACCGCTGAGGGACGGATGAGGGAGGCCGGGCTCGACGCCGTCGCCGCGGCGAAAGCGGACGGGCGGTGGGAACGGGCCTACGCCGGTCCGGCGTCGGCGGAGGTTCCCGCCGACCTGGCGGAGGCAATTGCCGCTGACCCTGACGCGCAGGCGATGTTCAACGTCCTGACCTCCCAGAACCGGTACGCGATGATTTTCCGGCTCGGCCAGCTCAAGACCGAGGCGGCGAGGGAGCGGAACATTGCGAAGTTCGTGGCGATGCTGGCCCGTCACGAGACGCTCTACCCGCAGCGGAAGGCGCCCTGAATCCTCCACAACGCTCCAGAATAATTACGTCACATTTCCGTGACTAATTCGACATCTCAGCGGTGTAAGGTGATCCTTAGTTCCCATCTAAGTTCACCCCTGGAGACCAACCCCATGACCAACAGATTTGCCGCCGTCGCGGCCGGTGCCACCATCCTCGCCCTCGTCGGCTGCGGATCGACCACCGAACCTGCCGCCGAATCCGACACCTCGCCCGCCGCCACCGAGCTGGAGAGCGACAACACGTTCACCCTCTACTCGGGGCGGGACGAGGCGCTGATTCAGCCACTCATCGATCAGTTCGAAGCCAGCAGCGGCATCGAGGTCGACGTGCGCTACGGGAACACCGCCGAACTGGGTGCCCTCCTGCTGGAGGAGGGGGAACAGACCCCCGCCCAGGTGTTCCTCTCCCAGGACGCCGGAGCGCTCGGCGCGCTCAGCAGTGCGGGCCTGTTCACCACCCTGCCCGAGGACGTGACCGCTGCCGTCCCCGCCGGATTCACCTCGACCGACGACAGCTGGGTGGGAGTCACGGGCCGGGCCCGCGTCATCGTGTACGACGGCGAGGCGCTGGGGGCCGACGACGTCCCGGTCACCGTGGATGAGCTGACCGATCCCGAATGGTCCGGCCGGGTAGGCTTCGCACCCTCCAATGCGAGCTTCCAGGCCTTCATCACCGCTTACCGGGTGTTGAAGGGCGAGGAAGCCGCCGATGAGTGGGTAGCGGCGTTGGCCGCGAACGACCCGCAGATCTTCGAGAACAACGGCGCCGTCCTGACCGCAGTAAACGAGGGAGTAGTCGAGACCGGGCTGATCAACCACTACTACTGGTTCCGCCAGGCCGCCGAAACCGGGGAAGAGAACATGCGCGCGCAGCTGTCCTACCCTGAGGCTGGCGACCCCGGATCGATCGTCAACGTGACCGGCGCGGGGATCCTCTCCAACGCCGGGCAGGACGCCGACGCCCTGGAGTTCGTCGAATTCCTCGTCTCCGCCGACGCCCAGCAGTACTTCGTGGAGGAGACCTTCGAGTACCCTCTGGCCGAAGGAGCCGAAGCACCCGAAGGGCTGCCCGCACTGGATTCGCTGGTCAACCCGGACCTGGACCTGTCGGACCTCGAATCGCTTGAGCAGACCCAGGAGCTGCTCAGCAAGCATGGACTGATCTGATCCTGATCAGGTACCGGCAGCAGGCGACCCACGAATGACCCTCACCCGAACGGAACGTGCCAGCGAGGAGCAGGCACGTTCCGTTCGTGCGCCCCGGCCCGCTCCTCCGGCCTGGCTGGTGGTGCTGGCGGGACTGTGCGCGGCGACGGCTGCCATTCCCCTGGTCTACCTGGTGGCACGGACTACCGACGCCGGCTTCGCTGAACTGGCCGACACCCTCCTGCGGGCGCAGGTCTTGCAACTGGCCCTGAACTCAGTGCTGTTGGCGGCGGCGGTCACGCTGACCTGCCTGGTGGTGGGAACGGCGTCGGCCTGGATACTCACCCGGGTGCGCATTCCGGCGCCGCGCGCCATGCTCCTGATTTCAGCGCTGCCACTCGCCGTCCCGTCCTACCTCGCGGCGTACGGGTGGCTGGTCTGGGTCCCGACCCTGGACGGGTTCTTCGCGAGCTGGCTGATCATGGCCGCAGTCTGCACACCCTATGTCACCCTGCCGGTCGCCGCCGCGCTCCGCGGGACGTCGGGGGACCTCGAAGCGGTGGCCCGTACCCTGGGGTGTGGACCCTGGGGCGCCTTCCGAGCTGCCACGTGGCCGCGGGTCAGACCCGCCGCTGCCGCCGGTGCCCTGCTGGTCGCCCTGTACACCCTGTCCGACTTCGGGTTGGTCTCCATGCTGAGGTATCAGACCCTGACCTGGGGGATCAACTCGGCCTACGGCGCGAGCTTCGACCGCAACCAGGCAGCACTGCTCGCCCTGATGTTGGTGGTCCTGGCTCTCACGGTGGTCGCCGGGGAGAAGAGGTTCCGTGGCCAGGTTGCGGCGGGAACCGGGCGGGGCAGGATAGCGCTGGTCCGTCCCGGCCGGTGGCTGGCCGTCGCCCTGGCACTGGTGCTCAGCGCTGCGGTGGTGAGCGTCGTCGTTCCCGTCGCCGGGCTGATGAGCCGCCTCCTGGAAGCCCAGACGCTGCGCGAGATCGACGTCGTCCGCCTCGTTGAGGCCATCGGGGCCACCCTGAGCCTCGCGGTCGCCGGTGCGCTCGCCGCAGTGGTGCTGGCCCTGCCGATCGCTGTACTGGCAGCCCGCTACCGGGGACGGCTGGTCGCGGCGGTCGAGGCGGTGGGGTTCCTTGGGCACGCACTGCCCGGAATCGTGGTGGGACTGTCCCTGGTGTTCTTCGCGCTCGCAGCCGTCCCCGCCCTCTACCAGACGGTGGTGGTGCTCGTCTTTGGCTACGCCGTCCTGTTCATGCCGAAGGCAATCGGCACCATGCGCAGCGGGATCGCCGCAGTCCCCGGAAACCTGGTGGACGTGTCCCGGATGCTGGGGCTGTCGCCCTTGCAGTCGTGGTGGCGGGTGACCGCCCGGCTGGCGCTGCCCGGGATCGGCGTCAGTGCGCTGCTGGTGGCCATCTCGGTCATGAAAGAATTGCCTGCGACGCTGTTGCTGAGGCCCACGGGCACCGCAACTCTCGCCACCGAGCTCTGGTCCCGCACCACAGTGTTCGAATTCGGGGCGGCCGCACCCTACGCGGCCACCCTGGTGCTGCTCGCCGCCGTCCCCGCGGTGGTGCTGTCCGGGTTTCGGGGCGTCGCGAAGGAGGATCTGTGAGCTGGGTAGCGATCGAAGGGCTGAGCGTGACCTATGGGAGCGCCGCCGTGCTCGACGGCGTGAACCTGCAGATCCCGCGGGGTGCGCTGACCGCCGTGCTGGGTCCGAGCGGCTGCGGCAAGACCACCCTGCTGCGGGCGGTCGCCGGGCTGCTTCCGGCCGCCGGCGGCACTATCCGGGTTGGGGAGAAGTTGCTCTCCTCCGCGACCGTCCAGCTGGCTCCCGAGAAGCGCGGCGTCGGCTGGGTCCCGCAGGACGCATCCCTGTTCCCTCACCTGTCGGTGGGGGAAAACATCGGGTTCGGCCTCCGACGGAGCCCTGACCGGGCGGGCCGGATCACCGATCTCGCCGCACTGGTGGGCCTGGCTGACCTTATTGATCGCGCGCCCTCCCAGCTTTCGGGAGGCCAGGCGCAGCGGGTGGCCCTGGCCCGCTCGTTGGCTCCGCGCCCGGACCTGATTCTCCTCGATGAGCCCTTCGCCGCACTGGACCCCCAGTTGCGTTCGACGCTACGGCGCGAGGTCGCCGACCTGCTGCGCGGGCAAAGCAATACCAGTCTGCTCGTCACCCACGATCAGGAAGAGGCGCTGTCGCTCGCCGACTATGTAGCGGTGATGCGCGACGGCCGGATCCTGCAGTGGGGTACGCCGTGGGAGGTGTACGAACGCCCGGTCAGCCGCTGGGTGGCGGCATTTGTGGGAGACACCGTGGAACTTGATGGCCACTGGAGCGGTGGGCAGGTGCTGTGCGGCCTCGGGCGGGTGGACGCAGAGAGCGCAGACGGCACCGAGCCGGTGGAGGGGGCGCCGGTTACCCTGATGCTGCGGCCGGAATGGCTGCAGGTCGCCTCCGGCGGGTCCGATGCCACAGTCACTTCCGTTGCCTACGCGGGCCACGACGCCCTGGTCAGCTTGGAGCTTGTCTCAGGGGCGACGGTGCGGGCGCGGATCGCAGCCCCCGACCTGCCCCGGCGGGGTGAGAGCGTGTCGATCGGGATCAAACACCGCGCGCTCGCCTACCCACGCCCGTCCGCCGCCGGGCAGGTGGCGCCGGCAGTCACCCGGTAGCTGGCTTCAAGGATCATCCAGGCCTGCAACTGCGTGGACAGTTGGGCGCCGTCGGACCTGGCAGACTCCCCCGTCCCGGCCGGGAAGCTCAAGAGGTCAAGGCCACCGCCGGGACGACCTTCGAAAGGGTTGACACTTCGCCCGGACCAGAGATCATCCGCTGTCGCGGTCACCAGGGTCGCGGCGGTCCGCCGGGCGGAATCCGGGAGTAAGGGGCTCAGCGCTGCGAGGGCTAGATATCGGGTAAGGATGCCGGTGAACAGTCCGCCGTCCCCGGCTCCGTGGGTCAGTAGGACACTCGCCGTGGCCAAATGGCGGTCGATTGCGGCCACCAGGTCCGCAGCGTCGGCAAGGTTGGCAGTCCCTCCGAGTTCCAGCAGTGCCCCCAGCACCGGACCCTGGTTGTAGGTGTAAACATCCGGGACCACCGTCTCTTGCCCGGCGTTGACCCTGATCCCGTCCAGGTAGAGACCGGTCGCGCCATCCCGCAGGCGCTCGCCGAGCCAGTCCACGAGCTCCTGCGCACGCTCCGGCTGTCCACGGCGAGCGAAGAACAACGCGGCGGGACCGGTGGCCGGGGTGTTCTTGAAGTCGCGGGAGGAATTCCAGTAGAGTCCGCCGCCCAGGTCAGGGGTGTGAGCTGAGCACAGTGCCCTGTCGAGCGACGCCAGGGCTCGTCCGCCTCCGTCCCGGACCTGGGCCAGCCGGTCGACGGCGAGGGCAAGCCAGGCCATGTCGTCGTAGTAGGAGTTGGTCCACCGCAGCCCATTGCGCAGGCGGATTCCCCGCAGCAGCCGATGTGCCGTGAGAGCAGACCGGTCCGCAGCGCGGGACGATCCCTGCCCTGCCTCACGGAGCGTCTCGTCCACCAGGACGTCCAGGTAATGTGCCTGCCACCAGTAGTGCCAGGGGGAGCCAGCACCCTCCCGCGGGTGGTGCACGGCTCCAAGATGGGTAAAGGGAAGCCCGAACAGGCGGTGACCGAACCGGGACCTGACGGATTCCGCCGCAGCCCGTGCACGATGGTCAGCCGTGTGGACGGGGTCATCCTGGCGCGAAGTGAGCATAATTCCACCCTAGCCGGACGGCCCAGCGCCGGTATTGAGCACTCTGCCAACCCCCGTGGGCCTCGGATGCGGTATGGGCTGGGTCACAGTAATGTTTGGTGGGCACCAGGTTCACGCTGCGCACCGATTACCTGCAGATCGGCCAACCCCACCAAGAAGCTCAAGGAGACACCATGGACATCACCAACACTGTTGCCCTGATCACCGGGGGTGCCTCAGGGCTGGGACAGGCGACCGCCAGGAAACTCTATGACGAGGGCGCGACGGTGGTCCTCGTCGACCTGCCCCACTCGTCAGGCTCGGAGGTTGCCGCCGAACTCGGCGACCGGGCCGTTTTTGCCCCGGCAGACGTCACCGATCCGTCGCAGGTCCAGGCCGCCGTCGACACCGCCGTCGCGCTGGGCCCCCTCCGAACCGTCGTCAACTGTGCGGGGATCGCCACCCCCGGCAAGGTCCTCGGACGTGACGGTGTGCTCCCGCTGGAGGACTTTGCCAGGGTCATCAACATCAATTTGATCGGCACCTTCAATGTGATCCGGTTGTCTGCGGCGGCGATCGCTGTGACCGAGCCGATCAGCCCGCCCGACGGGTCGCAGGAGCGCGGGGTTATCGTGAACACTGCGTCGGTGGCGGCGTTCGACGGCCAGATCGGCCAGCCAGCCTACGCGGCGTCCAAGGGAGCGGTGGCGGCGATGACCCTGCCAATCGCCCGGGAGCTCGCCCGCTCCCTGATCAGGGTGGTTACCATCGCGCCGGGGATCTTCGAAACCCCGATGATGGCGGGTCTTCCCCAGGAGGCACAGGACTCCCTGGGAGCCCAGGTACCGCACCCGTCCCGGCTCGGCCGCCCCGATGAATACGCTGCCCTCGTCTCCCACATTGTGCAGAACCAGATGCTGAACGGCGAGACCATTCGCCTCGACGGCGCCATCCGCATGGCACCGAAATAGCTGCTCCCGCAGCCCACGAAAGGAACAGCTCAATGGAGAGCACCCTCCCCACCGCCGACTTCATGGGCTTCGAGTCCCTGCTCAGCCCGGCCGAGAGCGCCAAGCTCGCCGATGTCCGGGACTTCCTCGACAAGGAGGTGGCACCGGCCGCCGAAGACTGGTGGAACCGTGCCGAGTTCCCCATCGATGTGCTGCCCAAGCTCGCCGCCCTGAATCTCAGTACCCCGGTGCAGCAGGGGTATAGCTACCTGTTCGGTGGCATGGTGATCGCCGAAATGACCCGGGCTGACACGTCACTGGCGACCTTCTTCATGGTCCACCACGACCTGTTCGTCGAGGCCCTGCACGAGTTCGGATCCGAGGACCAGAAGGCGCGGTTGCTGCAGGACGCCATGGACCTGAAAATCACCGGCGCGTTTGCGCTCACCGAGCCCCTGCACGGCTCCGACGTCGCTGGCGGCCTGGCCACCACAGCGACCCGCGACGGCGATAGCTGGATTCTCAATGGGGCCAAGCGGTGGATCGGCAACGGAACCTTCTGCGACTACATGCTGCTGTGGGCACGGGACACCGCCGACGGGAGCATCAGGGGGTTCATCCTCGATGCCACCCTGGCCGGAGTGACCAGGACCCGTATTGAGAACAAGATCGCGCTGCGTACCGTCCAGAACGCTGACATCGTGCTGGACGGTGTGCGGGTCCCCGAAGCGGACCGGTTCGCGGGGATCAACACGTTCGCCGACACCCGGACGCTCCTCCGTGGGTCCCGGATCCTGGTGGGGTGGCAGGCGGTGGGCCAGCAGCTTGCCGCGTTCGACGTCGCCCGCCGGTACGCGGTGGAACGGCAGCAGTTCGGCCGCCCCATCGCCGGGTTCCAGCTGGTGCAGGACCAGCTGGTGCGGATGCTCGGCAACACGACGGCGAGCCTGGGAATGATGGCGCGGGTCGCTCAGCTGCAGGAGGATGGTGGCGGGGACATGCCGCAAGCGGCACTCGCCAAGGCGTACACCACGGCACGGATGCGTGAGACAGTGGCACTGGGCCGCGGGATCCTCGGAGGGAACGGCATCACCACCGACTTCCGGATGGCCAAGATCTTCGCCGACGCCGAAGCCATCTACACCTACGAAGGCTCCTACGAGATCAACACCCTAATTGTCGGGCGTGCCATCACCGGGCTCTCTGCCATCAACTAGAGCCCACCACACCGGTACTTCCCCGGGTGCGGGTATCGTAGGGCTACCTGCGAGGGTGGAGCCCGGCCCAGTCTCGTCCACCCTCTTGAGACGAGGCCCCCATCAAGCGTTTCCGTATCGGCCACTATCTCAAGACGAGCCTCTGGACCATCCCGCTGCTCTTCATTCTCGGCGGGGTCGCGACATCCCTCGTCACTACCTCGATCGATGACGGAACACTGATTCCCGAGAGCGTCACTGGCGATGCCAACGCAGCCATGCAAATCCTCTATCTGATCGCCTTCGCCATGCTCACCCTGACCGGGTTGGTGCTCTCGCTCGTGGTGGTGGTGGTCCAGCTCGCGATGGGCGTCTTCTCGCCGCGCATCGTCCGGCAGATCCTCCAGGACCGGCCGAGCCAATGCGCCATCGGCCTGTTCGCTGGCACGTTCTCGCACGCGCTGCTGTCCATGCGCTCCGTCGCTGTCTCGCCGGAGGGCGGTACCGTCCCCGGCCTGGCGGTGCTCGTCGCCATGATCCTCGTCCTCAGCTGCATCGGTACCCTGGTCTGGTACCTGAACCACATCGGTCAGTCCCTGCGCGTCGCGGCCCTCGTGGGGTGGGTGGCGAAGGACACCATGAAGACCCTGGACCACGTCTACCCTGACCCGGGCCCAATTCCCGATCTGGGACCGGACCTGATTGTGGCGCCCAAGGCTGGCGTGATGTTCGCCGTCGACCACCAAAAACTTGTCACCCTCGCCGGTCACGCCGGCTGCCGGCTAGAGCTGCTGTGGGCTGTGGGAGACTACATTCCCACGGGTTCCGCACTCTTCAGGATTGTCGGCGAGCACGGCGGACTGCCGCGGCCCGACGTCGTCAGGGCTGTGGCGATCGGGCCGGAACGCACGATGAACCAGGACGTTGCCTACGGACTTCGCATGCTGGTGGACATTGCCATCCGTTCACTGTCCTCAGGGCCGTTCGAAGACCCCACCACGGCGGTCCAGGCCATCGACCGGATCCACGACATCCTGCGGCAGATTAGTCGCCGCCCCCTGCATTCGGGTCATTACGACGACGACGGCGGTACCCTCCGGCTGACGGTCCCCACCATGCTCTGGGACGGGTACGTGCGTCTCGGGTTCGACGAAATCCGGATCGCAGGGTCGGGCTCCCCCCAGGTGGCCAGACGGCTGCGGCTGGCCCTGGACGACCTAATGGCGGTGGCCCCCGCCGACCGTCAGCAGCCGTTGACGTATCAGCGGGAGCTGCTGGATGGCAGCGCCCGCGCTGCAGCCGCGTCGAAGGCTGACGGAAAAGCGGCACTGGTCCCCGACGCGTCCGGAATCGGGTCTGCGGAAGACCTTGTGACCGCTCCACACGAAGATCGACGCTGAAGCAGACCGGACCGGGCCCGACGGCGCCGTCGATGGCAGACTGTGGTCATGCCCTCGTTTCGCGCCCAACTCGACATCCTTGGTCTCCTCCCAGGGCACGCACCGGAAGCGGTGATGGAGTCCGCGGAGACAGCCCTTGGCGCCGCCCACCTGGTGGAAGCCAAGCAACTCGATGTGGTCGCGGGGGTGCCCCGGATCACCCTGCGTTTCCTGGTGGAGGAAACCGACTACGAGACCGGTGCCGGTCAGGCCGTGCAAGCGGCCGTGAACATGCGGCACGCCGTCGAGAGGGTTGCTACTGTCGGGCCGTTGCGGGTTCTTCGTCGTCGAAGAAATCGATGGGAGCGACTGTAGCCATCTGGCGGGCCCGCAACGCGCGGCGGTAGGCGTGGTCCACCCGGTGACGACGCGATCCGGCGGAGATGATCAGTAAAAACGCGCCCAGCCCGGCAGCGAACGCCACTGGGATCGACTGGGGGTCACCGATCAGCCGCCCGGGAACGATCAGGATCAGCCCCCAGAGGACGGCCAGCGCTACAGCGATCCGGCCCCGGTCGGTCATGCACACAGCCATCGCGGCGAGGGTCAGCAGGACCACCCCGATGAGCGCCCAGCGCTGTGCGCCCAGCTCCAACCAGTCAACGCCCTGGGTGGTCAGCACCGCAGCAGTGTGCACGGTGGCGGTGACGCCGGTCCAGCCGAGAAAGAGGCCCAGCGGTACGTCCACGAGGAGGCCCTCCGACCGGGTCTGCGCCGGGTAGTGGTTGAGCCAGCGTAGGGAGGCCAGCAGGGCGGCCAGAAGCAGGAAGATCAGGACCAGGCTCATCGTGGGCATGCCCCGCTGGACGGCGACGGCCCACCCGAGGGTCAACAGGGCGGCGACAACCACTGTCCAGCCGAGGCCCCGGTGCCGGGGGCTCCGGTGGTGGGCGGGTAGCCACTGGTGGATGGTGTATCCGATCAGTCCCACACCAATCAGCAGCCAGGCATAGGCGGCCGGGGTGGCCGGCGAGACCAGGGTGGCGGCTGGGTCAAAGGTCCCCAGGGCAGCCTCCCGGAGGTCCGGTCCGCCGAAGGCGCCCGCGACCTGGGCCGTGCCCAGGGCGGCACCGACAACCGCCAGGGTGACCACGATCCGCCGCACCAGATCCGCGTCCCAGGAGCCGATACGTCTGATCATTGACGACCCACCCCCTGCTGCGCGGGAAGCCGTCACGCGCACCGCCGTCGTCGTGCGGGTGGGTTTCGCTCCGGCCGGTTTCGGTGCGGGATGTGGTGGCGCTGCACGTGGTGTCTCGGGCGGTGTCCTAGCGGGGGAAATCGAAGCTGGGGAGGCACTGGCCGCCGTGGCGGGTGGTGGCGTAGGGCGGGAGCTGCCGGGTCTGGCGTCGTCGGAAGGCGCCGCTGGGCTGGCCTCTTTCGGTCGCGCGGCACGGAGCCGCTCCAGCACGGGGGAGGGCGCCTCAGCTGGTGCATCGGATCCGCTGGGCGCGGGTGTCCCGGCAGGCAACCTAGTCGGTTTGTCTGGCAGCCGGGGGGTGGGCGGCGTCGGGGTGCTCATCAGTTGTCTTACCCTTCCGGCGTTGCTTGAGCGCGAGGAATGCAGCAATTACAAGTCCCACCAGAGTACCTACCCCCATTCCGAGGAGGGCACTCACCCACAACGGGAAGCCCGTGGTGGCATCGGTGACATACCCCAACATCACCAACCAGCAGGACCATAGAATACCGCCGACGGCGGCGCACGCGAGAAAGGGCCGCAACGGAAGGTTGGCGATCCCGGCCGCCGCGACTCCGGCGGTCCGGCCCGCGGGAAGGAATCTGAGGGCGATGAGACCAGCGTAGGTGGGGGACTTGCCCGCCTTTTCCACTGCGGTGCGGATGCTGCGGTGGACGGCACGGCCCCATTTGAATTTGTCCAGCCACGAGGTCAACCGATTGCGGAACAGCAGATACAGGATGATGTCGCCCAGCCAGCTTCCCAGCGTGGCCGTCAGCAGGGCGATGGGCAGGAGCAGTGTCCCCTCGGACGCCATGGTGCCCGAGGCGATCACCAGGAACTCGGAGGGCACAGCAGGGATGAACACGTCGACGACAACGACTATGAAAGTCAGGGGATGGAACAGCGGCGACCATGCTCCGAGATCGGTGAGATCCACTTTTCCAATCTACAGGTGACCGGTGGGGTGCGGTCTAGGGGCCGGAATGGCTCCTAGCCGAAGTCCTGGAGGCTCAACCGGCTGTCGAAGCGCCGGTGGACGCCGCTCAGCGGGTCGGTGAAGGCGATGCTTTTGGCCAGGAGCTGCAGCGGCTTGTCGTAGTCGTCGGGGGCCTGGGGGAGCAGCACCGGGTAAAAGGGGTCGTTCAGGATCCCCAGTCCAAGCCCGGCCATGTGCAGGCGCAGTTGGTGGGTCTTCCCGGTGTGCGGAGTGAGGCGGTAACGGCCCCGGCCGTTGCGTTCCTCCACCAGGTGCACCAGGGTTTCGGTGTTCGGCTCCCCGTCCACCTCCTGGGCGAGGAGGTAGGTACGGCTTTTGACGATGCGGCTGCGGACCACCCGCGGCTGTGCCATCAGGTCCAGACTCGGGTCCACCGGGGCGGCAGCCTCATACTCCTTGGAGATGAGCCGGTTCTCGAAGAGCAACTGGTAGTTTCCGCGGGTCGCCGGGTTGGTTGAGAAGAGCAGAATCCCAGCCGTCAGCCGGTCCAGCCGGTGCATGGGGATCAGGTCGGGCAGGTCCAGCTGGACGCGGAGCCGGACCAGCGCCGATTCCGCGACATACCGGCCGCCCGGTGTGGTGGGTAGGAAATGCGGTTTGTCGACCACCAGCAAGTTCTCGTCCTGGTGCAGGATGCCCACCTCGACGGGGAGCCGCTCCTCAACCGGGAGCTCCCGGTAATACCAGACGAACGTGTGCTCGGTAAGGGGAGTGGTCCGGGTCAGCCGCTCTCCGTTCAGGGCGACGACCTCCCCCCGGTCGAACCGGGTGGCGATGCCTTCCGGGTCCACGTGGTCCCAGCGGTCCAGGATGTAGTCGAGCGCGGTCCCCCAGGGGCCCTCGGAGGGCAGGCGCAACCGGGTGGCGTTGACGCCGTTGCGGACGGGAAGGGGGGATTGCATCACCTATCTAGGGTACGCGTGCGCTGTCCCCAGACTGCCAGCCGTTAGTTGCACCCCACAATTCGGTACAGTGACGCCTTGCCTTCCTGGTCCACCAGCTCAAATCCGGCCGCCAGGGAGAGGTCGTTCAGGCCAGCGAAGGGAACCGCCCGCCCGCCGTGGACGGAGGCGGTCCCGAAGTCCAGCACATAGGCCGTGTTGGTGCTGCGCACCGCTTCGCAGACCGAAGGGTTCAGCCGCATGGTGTCCAGATAGTCGAAGACGACGCGGGCCTCCTCGGTGGCGGGATTGGTTCCGTAGGGGAGCAGTGACTGCCGGCCGGCGAAGGCGTAGGACAATGAGGCGCCGGTCAACGGGTTGCCCGCGATCACCGCGTCTGCTGGCACGTGCTCCGGGAGCCGCTCCAGCAGGGTCAGCTCGTCGATGGTCAGCAGCCGGGAATCCTCGGTGTACCGGTAGTGGAAGGCCGCCTCATTGACTCCCCGCTGCACCGCGAACAGCGGCGCGACGGCCAGGCCGATCACCACCAGGACTGCTGACGCCGCTGGCAGGAACCAGGCGGGTTCGGGGGTGCCCCGCCGGGCACGCAGGCTCTGCAGACCCAGGATCAGGGTCTGCGCCAGGGCGACGCCGCCGATACTGGCCACCAGGATTCCGGCTGGTGCGAGCATCGCACTGATCCGGAAGTAATCGTTGTACCAGGCACCCGCGACAATCCACCGCAGCGTGGGGACTTCCTGCCAGCTGCCGAGCACAAACAGGGCGCCAGCCACGAGGTACATCGCGATCACCCACCGGTGGCTGCGCAGGTAGAGGACGACGGCGGCACCGACCGCGGTGAGCACCGTGACCAGGAGCGCGACCGGGCGGCCCAACGGGCCGTGGAACAGCACCTCCGAGACGGCTCCTCCGGCATCGCCCATCTGTGCCCAGTTGTCGGCGCTGCTCCGGGCGGGGCGTACTGTCATCCACAGCACGGCGGCGAGCACCAGGAACGCCGCGGCGCCGGACACCGCAACCAGCCGACGTCGGCCGCCGCTGGTGCGAATCCTGGCGAACGTCACCGCCAGAACGGCGGGGGCCGCCAGGGCGAGGAGCCCGAGCAGGGACGAGGGGTGGGCCAGCAGCAGTCCCGGCAGGAGACCGAGGAGTAACAGGGCACTCCCGGAACGGGTCAGTGACACCTCGGTACCGGCCCGCACCAGCTGGATCACCAGCCCAAGCGCTGCGGGAAGGATAGCAATGGACAGCATGAACGGGTAGACCACGCCGAACTCGAGGAGCAGATAGGGGAAGGAGCTGTACGCGGTGGACAGCACGCCAGCGACCAGGAGAGGCAGCCAGCGTTCGCCGGTGAGACGGCTGACCAGGAACAGGCAACCGACGCTCCAGATCCCGGTGATGAGCACCAGGTTCGTGACATTGATGGCGGCGGTCAGGGGGATGCCCACTGTGGCGATCACCAGGGAGACCACGGCGTGCCACCCTGCCGGATAGAACGTGCCCTCCCGGGTCCCCAGGTACCCCAGGGTCAGCGACGACGAATTGCCCGTCTCGGTAATGTAGCGCAGGGCATTGAGGTGAAAAATGTTGTCGTGGGACTGGGCGATGTTTTCGGGTACACCGAACATCCAGAACATCACCGCTGCCACCGGCACTGCAGCAACCGCCCACGCGGTGAACACCAGACGCCAGCGGGCCGGCGGCTCGGCAGGCACCGGGGCGCCGTGAATCAGGTGCCCGAACTGGCGGCGCAGGATCCAGAGGGCTCCGGCGACCACCGCGGTAACCGCCAGCACCGGCGGTAGCGACCACCGCACCCCAGCGAAAGCTGCGACCTCGGCGGACAGCACCACCGCTGTGACGCTGAAAGGACCGGCGAGGGCCAGCAGGGTCAACCGTCGCAACCCCAGCGCGGCACCCCAGGCCAGGCCGGGCCCGAACACCACCGTGAGTGCCACCACGAACGCCGGGAGGGTCGCTGCCCAGCTCATAGGCCCCCTCGGGTGATGGTAGGTGAAATCATTCGGCGGCCAAGGTGCTGGCGGGCTGACAGTACGGGCAGTAATACAGGTCGCGCAGTTCCAGTTCGTTGTCCCCGAGCTGTTCCAGTGTGACCCGGGTGCCGCAGCGCAGGCAACCGCGGTGCTCCCTGCCGTACACCCACAGGGTGTCACCCCTCAGATTCCCGGTGGTCGCCCGGGTGGACCGCGCCTTGTTGGCTTCCAGCAGTTTCTTCGCCAACGTCACCATCCGGGGGAGGTTCCTGACTTCCGCCACCGGGGTCAGCGGGTGCACCCCGGCGAGGAAACACAGCTCACACCGGTACACGTTTCCGATCCCCGCCAGGTTCCGCTGGTCCAGCAGGGCCAGCCCAATCGGGCGGTCCGGTTGGGAGCTGAGCCGTCGCAGTGCCTCCTCGGGATCCCAGTCCGGTCCCAGCAGATCCGGGCCCAGGTAGCCGACCGCTTCTTCCTCCCCGGAGCGGGGCAGGACCTTCAGGAAACCCAGTTCAAAACCGACGGCGGCGGCGTCGGGGGTCTCCAGGATGCAGCGCGCCTTGAACGCCGGACGCCGCCACTTGGCCCCCTTGGCGTAGATGTGCCACAGGCCCTCCATCTTCAGGTGCGAGTGGATGGTCCACCCGTCATCGCCGCCCACCCGGATCAGCAGGTGCTTGCCCCTGGCCACCACGTTCTGCACCGTTTCGCCGGTGAAATCCACAGTCGCGAACTTCGGAACCCGGATATCGCATCGTGTCAGGGTGCGGCCGGCGAGGGCCGCGTTCAGCTCCCGGGCCGCCCGCCAGACGGTATCCCCCTCAGGCACGAATCCTCAGTCCCCGCGGGGTGGAGTAGAACCCCGCAGCGGTCAGCGCGCGGCCCACCTCCGAGTCCAGTACCGGTTCCCCGTTCACCTTCTCGATCGCCATCTTTTCGGCCGCGCCCCGGCGGATAATGGCAACCAGGGCGCCGGCCGCGGCGTGCAGCGCCGCCGAATCATCGGTGAACGCCAGCACAGTCTTCCCGCCCCGCTCCACATACAGGGCCAGGTGCCCGTCCTGAAGAATCACCAGCGCGCCAGCCTTCCGGCCGGGACGGTGCCCGCCGTCGGAGGAAGGCCACGCCAGGGCGGCCCCGTAGGGATTGGCTGGATCCGTTGCGGCGAGGGCGATCGAGGACCGCACGACGCCGGGGTCCTCACCGGGGCGTCGTTCCTGTTGTGCGTCGGCGCCGAACGAGCGCAGCCGGTCCACCGTCGCGGGGACCGCGAACTGGGCGGCGCCGAGGTGTTCGATGAAGTACCCGCGCCGGCACCGGCCCATCTCCTCGAGCCGGGCCAGGACCTTGTACTGCAGGCCGAAGCCACCGGGGGTGCCCTCGCTGCCCACCGAGCCCCGGGTGACTACTCCATACCGGTCCAGCAGCAGTTCAGCAGTGGCATGCGCGTGGACGGTGGTCTCCGCCTCCACGGGCGGCAGCATGGTCCACCGTCCCGCGGCCATCGGCGGGGTGCTGCGCTGGTAACCGCGGGCGCCGTCGTCGGCCCCTGACATCCGCATTGAGGAACCGGTCAACGACGCCCCGGGGGCACGGCCCAGCCGGCCCAGCCGGGAGGAGCGGGCGCGGGGTGGGGCGGCACGCTGTTTGTGCGCGGTCTTGCCGCCAGCTAGCAGGCTGCGCACCGGCGTGAAGGTGTCATTGCTGATCCGCCCGGCCCACACCAGTTCCCACAGGGCGCTGACCACCTCGGTATCGTTCAGCGGCGCCGCGGAGTCCAGGGACTCAACGAGTTGCCGGAAGAAGTAGGCACCGCCCCGGTCCAGCAGCTCGAGCAGGTTCAGTTGCAGGGCTGACGGGTCGAACACGGGATCGGGTCGGAGGGTGAGCGGCGCGTTCTCCGCCAGGTGCAGCGCGATCCATCCGTCGTTGCCGGGCAGGGATCCGTCTCCGGACCAGACCACCTCGCCGGTCGCCGTCAACTCGTCGAGCATCGCCGGCGTGTAGTTCGCCACCCGGGAACCGAGAATCAGCGGTTCCCAGGCGGATGCCGGGATGGGTACCCCCGAGAGCTGGTCGACGACGGTGGCCACACCGTCGAGTCCGCGCAGGGTGGACCCGACATGTTGCCAGGCGGGAAGGAACCTGCCATAGGCGGCCGGATCCACAGGTTCCACCTCCTGCCGGAGGGCGGCCAGGGACCGGCGACGGAGCCTGCGGAGCACTTCGACGTCGCACCACTCGCTGGGCGACGCGGTATGGGTGGTCTCCGAGGTTGTTTCCGGGAGGGAGGCAACCGGGCGGAACTCGCCCTCCACCACCCGGCCGTCGGCGGCGAGCCGCTGCAGGGCGGTCAGCACCACGGCAACGCCAAGGCCCAGACGCTGGGCCGTTTCGACGACGGTGAACGGCCCATGGGTGCGAGCGTAGCGCCCCACCAAATCCCCGAGGGGATCCGCGACCGGTTCAATGAATGCAAGGGGGATCCCCATCGGCAGCGGGACCCCGAGCGCGTCGCGCAGCCTGGCGGCATCCTCGACCGCTGACCAGCGTTCCTCGCCGGCGACGAACACCTGCAGTGCCCGGTTGGCTTGCACCAGTTGGGTGAGTAACGGGCCCACCAGGTCGGTGGCCGGGGTGTCGCCGGAGTCTTCGGGTGTTTCGAAGCGCTCCGCCACCTCGCGGGTGGTCAGGGGCCCCAGAAGCCTCAGCAGGTCCGCTACCCCCTCAGGCCCGCGCACCAGCCGGTCCGGGGCGAGGCGCTGCAGTTCGCTCTCCGTGGAGGCGATGACCCCCGGATCGAGAAGTTCACGCAGTTCGGCCCGCCCCAGCAGTTCGTTGAGCAGGGTGGGGTCCAGGGAGAGGGCGGCCGCCCGCCGTTCGGCCAGCGGCGAGTCCCCCTCATAGAGGAACGAGGCCACGTAGCCGAACAGCATGGAGCGGGCGAACGGCGACGGCTGGGAGGTGGTGGTCTCCACGATCCGCAGTTCCCGGCGTTCGATGCTCGCGGCGATGTCCTTCAGGGCGGGCAGGTCGTACACGTCCTGCAGGCATTCGCGGACCGTTTCGAGCACGATCGGGAACGTCGGATACTTCCGGGCGACGTCGAGCAACTGCGCTGAACGCTGCCGCTGCTGCCAGAGCGGGGACCGTTTTCCCGGGTTCTGGCGGGGGAGCAGGAGAGCGCGGGCCGCGCATTCGCGGAACCGTGAAGCGAACAGGGCCGAGCCACCCACCTCGGTGGTGACAATTCCGTCGAGTTCCTCCGCGTCGAACAGGAACAGTTCCGCCCCCGGCGGCTCGTCCTCCATCAGTGGTACCCGCAGCACGATCCCGTCGTCGGACGCCATCGCCGAGCCGTCCATGCCGTACCGCTGCTCGAGGCGGGCTCCGACGGCGAGGGCCCAGGGAGCGTGAACCGGCATGCCGAACGGGCTGTGCAGGATGACCCGCCAGTCGCCGAGCTCGTCGTGGAACCGTTCGACCACCAGCGTCCGGTCGTTGGGCACTATTTCGGTAGCTGCTCGCTGCTCGGAGAGGTAGGTCAGGAGGTTGCCCGAGGCCCAGTCGTCCAGGCCGATCGCTTTGCACCGCGCCTGCGCGTCCTCGGGCGAAGCGAGGGACGTTTCGCGGACGAAGGCGCCAACCGCGCGGCCCAGTTCCACGGGACGGCCAAGGGAGTCTCCTTTCCAGAACGGCAGTCTGCCCGGCTGACCGAAGGCGGGGGAGACGAGCACCCGGTCGTGGGTGATGTCCTCGATCCGCCAGCTGGTGGCGCCGAGGGCAAACACGTCGCCCACCCGTGACTCGTAGACCATCTCCTCGTCGAGTTCGCCGACCCGCCGTCCGCCCTGTTTGCCGCCCGTCCCAGGTTCGGCGGAGCCCACCAGGAAGACCCCGAACAGTCCGCGGTCGGGGATGGTGCCGCCGGAGGTGACAGCCAGACGCTGGGCACCGGGCCGACCAGTAATGGTGCCCTCCACCCGGTCCCAGATGATCCGGGGGCGCAGCTCAGCGAACTCGTCCGAGGGGTACCGGCCGGCCAGCAGGTCCAGGGTCGCGTCGAACGCCGATCGGGGCAGCGTGGCAAACGGTGCGGAGCGTCGGACGACGTCGAACCATTCCTCCACGTCGATGGTGCCCAGGGCTGCCGCTGCCACCGTCTGCTGCGCCAGGATGTCCAGCGGATTCGCGGGAATATACAGGGGCTCGATCTTCCCTGCGAGCATCCGTTCCACCGTGACCGCAGTGTTGACCAGGTCCCCGCGGTGTTTGGGGAAGAGCACGCCCTGGGATACCTCACCCACCTGGTGGCCAGCGCGGCCCACCCGTTGCAGGCCGCTGGCCACCGAGTAGGGCGATTCGACCTGGACCACCAGGTCAACGGCACCCATGTCGATGCCCAGTTCCAGCGAGGACGTCGCCACGACACAGCGCAACCGGCCGGATTTGAGGTCATCCTCGATCAGCGCCCGCTGGTCCTTGGACACCGAGCCGTGGTGGGCCCGAGCGAGGAGCGGCTCGGCGCCGTCGGTCTGGCCAGCCTGGCCCATCAGCTGGGCGGGGGGCGCCTGCCCTGCCCGCTGCCCAGCGGGCTGTCCGGAGTCGGGGTCCGCTCCGTCTGGTCCTGCCGCCCGCAGCGCGGCAGCCTCCAGTCGTTCGGCATGGATTTCGTTCAGGCGGGCGGTCAGCCGTTCGGCCAACCGACGGGAGTTGGCGAACACGATCGTCGAGCGGTTCGCCTGAATCAGGTCGACGATCTTCTCCTCGACGTGGGGCCAGATGCTCCCCTGGGGGACTGCTTCGGCGCCGTAGGCGTCACCGTCGGTGTCATCGCCACCGTTCTGGGTGGGCGGTCCGCCCAGCTCGGTCATGTCCTCCACCGGCACCGTGACAGTCAGGTCCCACTGCTTCTTCGACGGCGGGGCGACAATTTCCACCGGCGCATTGCCGCCGAGGAAGCGGGCGACCGTTTCCTGGGGTTCCACGGTGGCCGACAGCCCGATCCGCTGCACCGGTTTTTCCAGGAGTGCATCCAGCCGGGCCAGCGACACCGCAAGGTGTGCGCCGCGCTTGGATCCTGCCACCGCATGGACCTCATCGACGATGACCGTGTCGACGTCGGTGAGGGTTTCCCTGGCCTTGGACGTCAGCATCAGGAATAACGATTCCGGCGTGGTGATGAGAATGTCCGGCGGGCGGGTCAGCAGAGCGCGCCGGTCGGCCTGCGAGGTATCACCTGAGCGCACCCCCACCGTGATGGAGGGGGCTGGCAGTCCCAGTCGTTTTGCCGTCTGGGTAATCCCGATCATGGGTGCGCGCAGGTTGCGTTCGACGTCGACGCCGAGGGCTTTCAACGGCGATATGTACAGGACCCGGGTGCCGCGCTTTTTCGCCGGCACCTCCTTGCCCGCTGCCTTTCCCTGGGTTGTTGTCCCCTTGGCGGGGAGACCCGTGTCGTCGGCGCCGGCGGCAATGAACTTGTCCAGGGCCCAGAGGAACGCTGCGAGGGTCTTGCCGGAACCGGTGGGTGCGATCACCAGGGCGTTGGAGCCCGCCGAGATGGCGTTCCAGGCCCCCTCCTGTGCGGAGGTGGGCGCGGCGAAGGCGCCGGCGAACCACTGATGAGTCGCGGGGGTGAACCTATCCAGCACCGAAGTCACCGGTTTATCATCTCGCAGCCTGCTGACATTTTGTGACTCAGCGGGCGTAGGCTCCCGCGCCGCGGGCGAATGAGGGGTAGCTTTCAAGGAAGAACGCCCCGCTGCAGGAGGAAAGGCGCACGCATGAGTGGCCAGGTAGGCAACAACTGGGTCCCATTGGCCGGAGTGTCGGTGCTCTTTGTCGGTGGTGCCGTAGCGAGCTTGCTCGCGGATGAGAATACCGGTGCGGTGGCCGCCTACTTCGTGGTGGCCACGCTGGTGCTGATCCTGGTGGCCGGCCCGTGGCTGGTGCGCAACCCGCCAGCGATCAACGCAAACTCGGGCACCTACCTGGTGCTGGCCGTCGCGTTGGAGCTCGGAGCCCTGCTCGGCGGGTCAATCGGGGTACTGCGTGGCTTGGGTGGGTGGATTGTGCTGGGCCTGGGCCTGGTGGCGTACGGCCTGCTGGAACGCGGTCGGGTCATGGTCACCGCAGGGGTCTTCGCGTTTCTTGCCGGGGTGGGGGCCGTCGTGGCGCACCAAACCTGGCTGACCCTCACGCTCCAGTTGCTCACCGCCGCTGTCTTCGCGCTCGCAGCTGGCCGGCTGCGGCACGTGTTGCTCACCCAGCGGCACGGTACAGAGTCCGTTCCGGCTGCCGCCGCGAGGTAGCCTACCGGTTCGTCCGCCCCGGCCGGGTGGTTCCCGGGATGGGATGGGATGGGAAGGATCCCTACATGGCGACCATGGGGCCGACGGTCATCAGGACAATGTCCTCGGCAGTGCACCCTACTGATTCCTGGAGCGCGATCAGCGAATCGGTGGCGCCCGGCGGATAGATGCGCACTCCGGTGGTATCGGTGAGGTTGCAGGCGTCCCCATAGTTCTGGGCGTTCGTCTGCAGGAGGGTGGCAATCGCCGACTGCCCCGGTTCCAGGACTACCGTGGGAACCTCGACGCCGGGTTCCCGGTCAGCGGGAGCGCCAACCTGAGCCTCGGCTGCATCCACATACGACACCCCCGGGTAGCCGGTCATGGTGCATTCCGCGTCCGAGGCATTCGAGAGGATGAGGGTGCGCTCCACCGTTCCGGCGCCGCCCGCACCCATCGGGGTCTCCACCACCGCTGAGAGATCTGCTGCCGTGCACATTCCAGCCTCGGCGGGCTCGGAGGCTGTCGGCTCCCCGGAAGGTTCGCCGGTGGGGGTTGTCGAGGTGTCGGGCGCTGGAGAGGCCGCCTCGCTTTGTTCCTCGGTGGGTTCTTCAGTGGCCGGGGCCGACGCGCTGACCTCAGCCGCGGGTGTAGTGGTGTCCTGGTCGGTGGGATCTGAGGTTCCACAGCCCGCGAGTAAAACGATGGTGCTCAGGGCCGCGAGGAGGGCAGCGGCTTTGGACGAAGTCCGAGTGTGGATACGCATGGACTCACCATCGCCGTTGATCGACCCTGCGTCAATCGGCCGCAGTGCTTCGCAGCCGATTGACGCAGGGATCGTTACAGACCGCTACTTGGTGTTGCGGGTCCGGACCAGGGCCAGTGCGCCTGCGACCAGGCCAAGCAACCCGGCGGCAAGAGCCACCCAGATGACCGGCTGAGTGGAGGTGGACTCGGTAGCTGAAGCCTGTTCGGCGTCAGCTGCCTCCGCCTCGTCGGTTGCTTCCGCGCTGTGATGGCCGCCCGCTTCGGTCTCGGCAGTGGTGACGAAGGACGGAGCGGGGCTTTCGGGCTCCTCGGCACCTTCCTCGGCGACCTCATCCCAGCTCGACACGCTGCCGTCAGAGTAGGTCTGGATGGCAGGCAACGTCACGATGGTTCCCTCTTCAGGGAGGCGCCCCACCGACAGGGAGAAAATCTGGTACTCGTCGGCCGTGAGCTGGTCTTCCTCACTGTCAGCCGTCCAGATGACCGACAGCACGCCCTCCGTAACGGTGGCGCCGTCGATCTCGACGGGCTCCGGAAGCTCGCCGCGGACTACTTCGGCGGTCCAGCCCTCGACCGGCTTCGCCCGGACCGAGGTGAAGGGCGAATCCGTTGGCAACTGGACCTCGATCTTCTCGGTCAGCGCGGTGTCAGATTCACTGGGCACTGAGAAGTTCAGCTGTGTGTAACCGCCGGCGGTGGTGCTGGCGGGACTGACGTTCACGTGTGCTGATGCTGTGCCGAGGCCCAGTGCCATCAGGCCGGCGGTGGTGACGGCGAGCGCGGAGGTGGTGACAGTGCGACGTGTTGAAGTTTTCATGGGAATACCTTTCTGGGTGCTGGCCGGGCGCATGGCGCTCTCAGGCAGCGAAAAATGGGTGGGGTGTGTGAACCCCGGCCGTCCGGTGGATCAGGCGGGGGAAAGAGCGGGGGCGTGCGTCGACGGTGGACCACGCAGCGGTGGAACATCACGGAAGGCGCGGGCGGACCGGCGGATGGGTGCTGGGGGAAACAGCGGGATCCGTGGTGCTGGGACAGGGCCGACGACGTCGGGAAGCCTCAGCAGTGGAACAAGCCAGGACGCCGCCAGCCGTGCGGCGGTCTCACCCCGTTGCAGCATGAACCCGGTGACGATGACGGCGAGGGCATGAAGCGCAAGCATCCACACGTCGGCGTGGGCCGAGGCGGCGTGGGTGTGCGCACCACTGGGGAGGCAGCTGACGGACTGGACGGCGTAGTGCCGGGCCGGGGCGGCGACACAGGCTGAAGCAGTGGAGGTGAGACTGAACCCGGTGTGCAGGAGCCACTGACCCACTCCAAGCACCAGAAGGAGGGCGGGTAGCGTTAGAGCCTTCCTGGCAATGACAGTCACTGCTAAGAGCGTTGCCGAACCCAGCACGGCAACGATCAACGGGGCGGGGAGATGCCCCCCACCGATCACGTGCGCCCCGGCAGCAAGGGAGAGGATAACCGCTGACGTCGCCAGGGAACGGGCCAGGCGAGCAAAAGGCGATGCGCTGCTCATGGTCCTCCCTGGATCAAGTAGTTGTCCGCACTCGTACTGCAGCTGTTGGGCTACCCGCCCCACCTAAGAGTATTCGACGCGGTGGGGTGCTCGGCTTGGTGGAACGGCGTTACTCGTGATGATAGGGTCGACCACCGGCGATTTCCTGCGCACGGTAGAGCTGCTCGGCGAGGATCAACCGCACCAGCTGGTGGGGAAACACCAGCGGGGAGAGGGACCACACCAGATTGGCCCGGGTGTGCACTGACGGGTCCACACCGTAGGCACCACCAATAATCAGAATCACCGTACGGGCGTTGTCGATGGGTTGCTGCAGGGTGCGGGCCAGGCCGGGAGAGTCAAGGGCTTTGCCTCGTTCGTCGAGCAGAATCACGAAGTCGTCGCCCGTCAGCTTTGCCAGCAGCCGCTCGGACTCTTCGCGACGGGCTGCATCGTTTTCCCGGGAGGAGTGGGGAATTAGTTGCCAGCCCAGGTCGAACGGCTTCTTCAGGCGCTTCTCGTACCGCGCGATGCCGTCGCTGACCCACGCCTCATGCTTCTTGCCAACCGCCAGAATCCTTAGTGCCACAGCCAAACCCTACAAGGAGGGGCCCGCCCGTGGAGAATGAGGTGATGGCCCACCGACAGCGCGGAACGGCTCGCACACCGAACGACAAGACCTGCGTATCCTGTGGGCGACGGATTCAATGGCGGGCGAAATGGGCCTCCACCTGGGCCGAGGTGCGTTACTGCTCCGCCGACTGTCGACGCCGCGGAGTGACCCGGGTGGATCGGGAGCTGGAAGCCCGGATCCTCACCCTGCTGACGGCCGGATCAAGTATCGGCTCGGCCGACGCTGCGCACGCCGTGGGTGGTGCCGACTGGCGGGACCTCATCGAGCCCGCACGGCGGGCAGCCCGGCGGCTGGTCGCGACTGGTCAGGTCCAGATCGTGCAGAACGGGTCAGTGGTCGATCCGTCCACTGCGAAAGGACTCTTCCGTATCCGGAGGACACTGTAATCGCCCGAGACATCGAAAGTTGTCGATGTCATAGCGTATCGTTGCTTTCACATAGACCACCCTTATCAAGGGCATAAAGCTAAGGGCGACCATGATGAACCATCCCGAGAAGAATGCAGACCGAGTGCTTCCTGCTGTGCTGTTTGTGTGCGTCAAGAACGGCGGTAAGTCCCAGATGGCTGCCGGTCTGATGAAGCATGAGGCGGGTGCCCAGGTCGTCGTCTCATCGGCGGGCACCAACCCGGGTGCGGCAATCAATGGCCTTTCGGCGGAGGTCCTGCTGGATCTGGGCATCGATATCACTGGCGAGCAACCCACGATGCTCACCGAGGACAACATGCGAGCCGCGGGACTTGTCGTGGTGTTGGGGACCGAGGCCCGGGTGCCATCCGTGGACGGGGTTGCAGTGGAGGTGTGGGACACCGATGAGCCCTCACTGCGGGGAATCGAAGGTCGCCAACGGATGGAGTTGGTCCGTGACGATATCCATGCCAGGGTCCGCGAGTTGAAAGGTCGCCTGCTCCCGGCAGGCTAGCCTCAGGCGCAAGGGGTAAGTCTCGGATTCCCGGCCTTCCCGACACCCGAACACGGGTGTACGCTCAGCGCAGGTCTCAGAATGAATGGCGTTTCACCGCTGTTCTGCCAGATGGAGACTGTGAGATGGGAACTGCCAAACTTATTACCGGAATTGTGGCCAGCGCAGCACTGGTAGTGGGGTCGGCGGTGATTCCCCAACTGGTCCCAATGGCCCCGGCCGCTGATTCGTCAGTGCACTTCACCGCCAGCGGCGATTTTTCCGCCAGCCCCGCGGCAGCCTCCGTCTTCAGTCAGATCGGCGCCCTGCAACCGGACCTGCATCTGGCACTCGGAGACCTCTCCTACGGTGCCACCGGAGCCGAACAGGCGTGGTGCGACTTCGTCACGTCGCGGGTGGGTCCCGGCTTCGCCTTCGAGCTGCTCTCCGGCAACCACGAAAGCAACGGACAGAACGGCAACGTCAACGACTTCGCCGCCTGCCTGCCCAACCAGCTGCCCGGGCTGATCGGGAGCTACGGCCGCCAGTACTACGTGGATGTGCCCCGGGAGAACCCGTTGGTACGCTACGTGATGATCTCGCCGGGGATCCCGTTCACCGACGGCGGCGTCTGGTCTTACGCGGCAGGGACGACACGCTATAACTGGACCGCTGCGGCCATCGACGGCGCACGGGCCAGCGACATCCCCTGGGTGGTGGTGGGGATGCACGCGCCCTGCCTGTCCCAGGGACAGTACGGTTGCGTTGCCGGTGCCGATATCACCAACCTGATGCTGCAGAAGCGGGTTGATCTGGTGCTGAATGGGCACGAACACCTCTACCAGCGCACACACCAGCTCGCCCACAGCCCCGGCTGTCCCGCGCTGGTGCCCGGCACCGCGTCGTCGTCGTGCATTGCCGGTACGGGGAACGCCATGAGCAAGGGCGGGGGCACAGTCTTCGCCACCATCGGCACGGGAGGTGTCACCCTGAGGGACGTGTTCCCCGCCGATCCCGAAGCCCCCTATTTCGCGACGGCGTCGGGTCTGAATGCCAACCCGACATTCGGTTCACTGGATGTGACGGTCACGCCGGACCTGCTCAGCGCGGGATTCACCGGCGCATCGGGCGGGACCTTCACTGACGCATTCACCCTCAGTGTGGGGGCGCCGCCGTCGAACCTTCCGCCAACCGCTGCCTTCACCAGCTCCTGTACTCTCCTGAACTGCACCCTCAATGCTGGCGCGTCCACCGATTCGGATGGAACGGTTACCGGCTATGCGTGGAACTTCGGTGACGGCACCACTGGATCCGGCGCGCAAACCAGCCACGCCTACGCAGCCGCTGGTGCATACACGATCACCCTCACGGTGACCGACGACGACGGCGCCACCAACAGCACCACCCGGACCGTCACGGTCGCACCCGCCCCACCACAGGGGTCGTTCGCCGCAGACACCTTCGGCAGGACTGTGGCATCAGGCTGGGGAACGGCCGATCAGGGCGGGCCGTGGACGGTAACCGGTGGAGCGGCGTCGTACTCGGTGGGGTCCGGGACCGGCACCATCAGGCACACCACGGCAGGGTCCGGACGAACCGCTTACCTCAATCCACCGCCATCCTCGGCCACGGACCTGACCTTTGCAGTGGGCGTGGACAAGCGGCCGGCCACCAGCTCGCTCTACGTGTCAGCGATTGGCCGCCGGGTGGCGGGGGTGGGGGAGTACCGCGCCAAGGTCAGGCTGGACGCCAACGGCCAGACGGCGCTTTCGCTGCACCGCACCAACGCCAGCGGCACCGAGGCGTCGCTGCAGGGTTCGCTCACCCTGCCGGGGCTCACCTACGCTCCCGGCGACCGGCTACTGGTACGGACCGAGGTGACGGGACTCAGCCCGACGACGATCCGGGCGAAAGTCTGGAAAGCCGGAACTGCCGAGCCGGCCGCCTGGCAGCGTTCGGCAACCGATTCGACGGCGGGGCTGCAAACCGGGGGAACCATTGGGCTCTTCACCTATCTGTCGAGTTCAGTCACCAATTCGCCGGTTGCGGTCCTGATCGACGACGTTGCGGCCACATGATCGCGGGCCGGAGGTTCACAGCCCGAGAGCCCGCATCATGTCGTCCACTGCGTCTGTAGTTGAACGACTCGCGTCGATGATGGTGAACGCCTGAAAGTCAGGGAGCTCCCTGTAGGCCCTGTCGAACATCGTCAGGTGCTCGAGTGACTCGGTGTCCGAGGCGCGGCTCTTGATCCGGTTGTAGGCAACCTCGGCACCGACATCGAAGTAGATGATTGCCTCGGGTGCGGGCAGGACTCTGAGCAGCAGGGGCAAGAACCAGCCCCGGCGAAGTCCCCGCACCCGCCTTAGCGCGAGCTGGCAGTACAGGTGACGGTCCATGATCACCACGCGGGAGCGGTTTCCCGCCCGAAGGTGGGAGATGGCGACGTTGAGACAGCGAATCACAGTTTCCACGGCATCCAGCAGTACTGCCGGGGGATGAATGTGATGACGTTCGCACCAGGCGCCGATGCTTCTGCGCCCCGATGGGTTGGTGGTGAACGTTGCCGGGTATCCCTTTTCGGACAGTCGGAGAGTGAGCAGTTCTCCGGCTGAGGTCTTCCCTGCACCGTCGATGCCGGTGAGGACAATAATCCTGGCCGATCGCCGAGATGAGGTTGCCATGAGCTCCGTTTGTCACTGTGTCTGTCGAGACAATAGTACGAGGAAGAAGCCAGGGCTGACACGCTGATTGGGACGGGTTATCTTGGTGCCATGGCCACGAACCCAGTTCGTCACGCGCTCTCCCGCATGGGAGGTCGAGATCCCCATGAAAAGGTCCGTTCCGCGACCCCGCTCGAACTGTTCTTTGACCTGACCTTCGTGATCGCGTTCGGCGTGGCCGGCAACCAGTTCGCACACGCCATTGCGGAAGCCCACCTCGGTGCCGGCCTCCTTGGTTTTACGATCGCGATGTTTGCGGTGATCTGGGCCTGGGTGAACTTCACCTGGTTCGCCAGTGCCTATGACACCGACGACTGGGTGTTCCGGCTGGTCACTATGGTCCAGATGGTGGGAGTTCTCATCCTTGCGATGGGCATCGAGCCCCTGTTTCATTCGCTGATTGAGGGCCACCACGTGGAGAACGTGACCATCGTCAGCGGCTATATCATCATGCGTGTCGCCCTGATCTCGCAGTGGCTTCGGGCCGCGCGTCAGGACCCGGCGCGGAGGGAAACGTGTCTACGCTATGCCAGGTATCTGGCCCTGGTGCAACTGGGCTGGGTCGCTGTGCTGTTGGTCGAAACCGACATACCGACCACGATCCTGATGATTGCCCCGCTGGTGGTCCTGGAAATTGCAACCCCCACCTATGCCGAGCGCAAGGGGAAGACCCCCTGGCATGCCCATCACGTCGCGGAACGCTACGGGCTGTTGGCAATCATTGCCCTCGGCGAGTGCCTGATCGGCGCCATCGAGACGCTGCGGGCCATCGTGGCAGCACACGGGTGGTCTATGGACGCTGCCCTGGTGGGTCTGAGTGGTACCGGCCTGGCGTTCGCTATGTGGTGGATCTACTTCATCCTCCCCTCCGGCGCGGCCCTGCACTTCCAGCGGCACCGGTCCTGGGCCTTCGGGTACGGGCATATGTTCGTTTTCGCGGCCATCGCGGCCACGGGGGCAGGCCTTCACGTGGCCGCCTACTTCATCGATCACGAGACCCATATCTCAGCTGCTGCCGCTGTGGCCTCGATCGCGCTGCCGATCATTCTGTTCAAGATCTTTGTCACCACCATTTACAGCTTCATGCTCGGCACCGATCGCCTGCTCCTGTTGAATACGGGGCTGGTTGTGCTCGGTCTGGCCGCGAGTGTGCCCTTGGCCGCCGCGGGGGTGTCGGTTCCGCTGTGCATGCTCGAAATGGCGCTGGTGCTCGGTCTGGCAATTGGCTTTGACGAGCGCCGTGGTCAGCAGTCCCGAGAGGATGCGCTGAGGCGGCTGGAGTCCGCGGCAAGAGACTGAGCTCTCGTGACGGCGCTGGCGAAGGAATATCGCGTCGCGCACAACAGGCACAACAAAGCCCCTGCCTCCCTGATGATCAGGGAAACAGGGGCTTTGCCAACTGGCGGTGACGGTGGGATTTGAACCCACGTTGGCTTTCACCAAACAACATTTCGAGTGTTGCACCTTCGGCCGCTCGGACACGTCACCAACGCGTCCACACTACCGGCTGGCGGCCTCCAGTCCCAAAACGCCCACCGACAGCCATGCTCTTCTGGCCGACGGTTACGATGAGCGCATGGTGAACCGGGGCGCAAAAAGGACTGATCGCGAGTGGGCGGAGCTGGTGGGACCGGCTGGCGCCAATCTGGCGGTGGTGTCGGAAAGCCGGCAAGCCAACCTGCGCCGCGCCGTCACAAGAGCCATCTAGGGCCGCAGGGGCGCGGTGCTCGCTGACGAGGCGCGCCGCCTCGCCATGGAGGAGTGCGAGCCGGAGCTCGCTATCAAGATTGCCCACTTCACGAAAAAGCCCCACCCTCCCGGTCGATCAGGGAAGATGGGGCTTTCGGTGTTCGTACGGGGCGGTTTCAAGCCCTCAGCACACTAGAGATCGACGACGTCGTTCTTGCCTGGATCGGCGCGCTCGCCGGTGATGAGGCCCTTGGCGATCTTGAACGCCGAGACGATCTTCGGGGAGTCAAGCGTCCAGTATTCGGCAGTGTCGGCGTCGACCTTGATCAGGGCGACAGAGGTGTCGTCCTTGCCGTTCTCGAACCATGGCTCCACCGACGCGCTCCACAGCTCGTCGATCTTCGCCCGGTCCTTGGTCACAGACGCCGTGCCGGTGATGGAGACGTAGCCCTTGCCGCTGCTGACCGAGACGTTTACCTGGGGGTTGGTGCGAATCTCGGCGGTCTTCGGTGACGGGTCCTCGGTGAAGAACCACAGATCGCCGTCGAACTCGGTTTTCTGCACGGCGAGTGGGCGGCTGACCAGCTGGCCCTCGCCGTTGATCGTGGTGAGGATCGCGATATCCGCATCCTTCAAGACCTTATGAAGTTCTTTCATGCCATCCTGCTGCGCGTTCATCAAGTGCTCCTTAAACTTTGCGGCTATACCGGATTTAGTCAGCCTACGCACTACCTCCCTTCAGCGACACCGACTCAGCGGGGAGCGAAATCGATGACCGGTGCCGTGGCCTACCGTTCCCGGCGCTGCGCAGCGAAAAAGTCCCGCAGCAGATCGGCGGACTCGGTCTCACGAACTCCGGGGATCACCTCGGTCCAGTGGTTGAGCCGCCGTTCCCGAAGGACGTCGAAAACCGACCCGGACGCCCCGGCCTTGGGATCCCACGCCCCGAACACCACGCGGGGGACACGCGCCAACACGGAGGCCCCCGCGCACATGGCGCAGGGCTCCAGGGTGACCACCAGGGTGCAGTCGTCCAACCGCCAGCTCCCCGCGGCCGTTGCTGCACGCCGCAGGGCCAGTACCTCTGCATGGGCGGTCGGGTCTCCGGAGGCCTCCCGCTCGTTCCAGCCGGTACCCAGGACCGTCCCGTCAGGGCCGACGACCACGGCGCCGATGGGTACGTCAGCCGTCGCCAGGGCCCGTCGGGCAGCGTCCAGGGCGAGGCCCATCCATTGGGAATGGAGGAGGTCGGCTCCGAGCGGGATTCGCGGCATGCCCCCAATGATACTTTTGAGCTATGCGCGTACTGGTTGTAGATCATCCCCTTGTAGCCCACAAACTCACAGTCCTCCGGGACAAGGACACTGCGTCGCCGGTGTTCCGGCAGCTGACAGAGGAGCTGGTCACGTTGCTCGCCTACGAGGCGACCCGCAACGTCCGGGTAGAGCCTGTCGAGATTGAAACTCCGGTGACTACCGCCATCGGCACCGGACTCGTGAAGCCCACCCCCCTGGTCGTCCCGATCCTGCGGGCGGGACTGGGCATGCTGGAGGGAATGACCCGGCTGGTCCCCACCGCTGAGGTCGGATTCCTGGGCATGGCCCGCAACGAGGAAACCCTCGAAGCCATCACCTACGCCGAACGGCTGCCCGATGACCTGACCGGGCGGCAGGTCTTTGTTCTGGACCCGATGCTGGCTACCGGCGGCACCTTGCGTGAAGCCATCAAGTTCCTCTTCAAACGCGGCGCGGCAGATGTCACTTGCATCTGCCTGCTGGCTGCGCCGGAAGGACTCGCAGCGCTGCAGGCCGAACTCGAGGACGCGAACGTCACCATCGTTCTGGCCTCTATTGACGAGAAGCTCAACGAAAACGCCTACATCGTGCCGGGCCTCGGTGACGCCGGCGACCGTCTGTACGGCGTGGTCGGCTAGCCCCTTCCACTCCGGAGTCCCTGGCCCCGGGTGGGGCTATGCCGTGGGCGGACCATCCCTGCATAAGGGACGACCACCTCCTGTCGACAGGGCCTGCTCTGGACGAATGTTGCGTTTCAGGCTGTTCATGTGGACGAAGACGATATTCGCAGTGTACTTAGTGTTATTCGTGAACAGTCTGTCCAACCTCTTTTTGGGCAGCGCTACGCCCAATAATGCTTTGTTACTTGTGCGTAAAGGAATGTGACGTGCAATAATTAGTAACGTGTTTACCCACTCATCGGCATCCCCAGCCGCATCGTCCACAGCAGGCGTCCAGCCTGTCCGCGGGCCGCGCTGGTGTCGAATGCACGCGTAACGGCTTACCCCCACCCGTACGCACTCCTAGCCCAACGGCGGGCTCCATTGAAGCCATCTCGACCGGGCACACCCCCGCATTCGTGCCGTGATGACGGCCATTCACGTAGAGGCAAGCAATATGTCAGTAGCATCTGGTTACGTCCACATCTCACTCCGCAACGCTCAGAGCCGCGCCATCCTTCAGGCCCGCTCCTACCAGCCGCGACCGTCTTTCGTTCCCTACGGTGAACTCCCGACACAGGACCAGCCGACGTCGAAATATCGGCCCCTTCAGGCGGTGCCGGGCTCGGCCGACGGCTCACACCCCGACACGGCACCCACCGCCGTGGTCACGCCCAACGGGATCCCCGGCCCCCAGTCGGTCAGCGGCGACACGACGGCCCGCGGCTTTGTCCTGTACGTGGCGCTCAACGAGGAAACCGCCGCAGCGAACGGGACGACCCTGACCAAGCTGGCCCAGGACGTCAGGGCCCATGTCCGGTCCCTCGTGCCGCAGGCCCAGAGTCACGCCGCAGTCGCGCTTGCCCCGGCGGACGCCGTCGGGAGCGATATCGACGTCGTCAGGCAGGCGCTCGGTGATCCGACAGTCACCCGCCGGGCACCCGCGACACCTGCCCAGCCCGCCGCGCCTCGTCCTACCGGGGTGCTGATCGACTTGTCCCGCCGCGAGGTCCACCTCGACGGTGAGACCCTGAACCTGACCTTCAAGGAGTTCGAACTCCTCAACTACCTCGTCGAAAATGCGACGCGCACCGTCGGTCGCGAGGAACTCCTGAGCGGGTTGTGGCGCAACGCCGAAGAGGTGCCCAACGAACGGACAATCGACGTTCACATTCGTCGGCTCCGGTCCAAGCTCGGCCGGCTCGCGAACACAGTCCGCACCGTTCGGGGCCAGGGTTACCGGTTCTACGAGCACCCCGAAGTTATCGTCTGGGCCGCCCCCGAATACTCCATCTAGGACACCAACCGCTAGGGCTCCGAGCAGGGGTTCCAAACCCCCGTCGTTAGTGGTAACCTTCGACCATCTTGTCATCGGGGCGACTGTTGGGAGTCAATCGCCCGCATAGATAAGATGAGCCGGGTAACCAGTGGCTGCAGAAGCGGAAGATTTCACTATTCCCTGCGCCCGGCGGGCGTGGGGGCCAGTGTTTAAAGAGGCGGTAGTAGCTGCCGGTTCCCTGTTAAGCACACGCCACATTGGGGACAAGAATGACTGGGGACAGCACCCGAGGCCAGTTGATGAAGCAGCTGGAGGACTACCTCCGGCATGGAGTCTCGGTGGTCGTCGAGGGACAGTTCGGGTCCGGGAAAACCGAATCTCTGCGTGTCGCATCCCTCTCTCTTGAATCCGACAGCCACATTGTCCGCCTACGCGGGACACCCCGGGGTAGCGGAACCGCCTACCTGGCGCTGGGAGATCTTGTCCGGGTGCCTCCGGGTTCAACCCTCCACCCAGCGACCGTTTTCGCCCAGCTCTCGGCCAGGCTACGGGAGCTTGCCACCGACCGTCCTGTCATCCTGCTGATCGACAATTTCGATTTCCTTGACCCCGAGAGCCGGGCACTATGCACCATGGTGCTCGGAATGTCATCGGTCACCCTTTTGGTGTCCTGCAACCGGGTCGATGACAGCCCGGAACTGCGCGCGGCGGTCAACAGCCGATCCATGGAACCCCTGACCCTGACGCCCCTATCGGTCGACGAGGGGCGGGAAGTGATCACCCGTGTCCTGGGTGGGGAGGTCTCCACCTCGGTGGCGAACTCCCTGCACGCGCACTCTCGGGGGAATGCCCGGATTCTGGCCATGCTGTGCGCCCACGCGCGGGAGAACGGCAACATCGCTCTGATCGACGGACGATGGCGGACCACACCGCACTACGCCGAACCATTCACCAGCGGATCCCTGCGCAGCGGCCTGGCCGTACTGCAGTCACGGCTCAACAGCGCCGAGCGGGCCGCGCTGGAGATCCTCGCCGCCGCAGGATCCGTTCACATTGACGTGCTTGCCCAGCATTGCGACATGAGGGCGCTCGAACGCCTGCAACGTGAGGGCATGGTCGAGGCGCGTGACGGCGGGAACACCTACTGGCTGCACAGTAAGGGGCTCGCCCACATCCTGCGGCAAACCCTGGGTAATGACCGGAGCCGCGAGGTGTGGTCAACGATTGTTGAGCCCGGCATGGCGCAGCGCGGGGTGCGGCCGCCCGGCGCCAATATCGTCTGGGCACTGCAGCGCGGTATAGAAGTGAACGATTCGGCATTGCTGGCCGCAGCAGATGACGCGCTGCGGGCCTACTCGCCCCGGATAGCTCTCGACCTTGCCTCGGCGGTCACAGCCCAGACAGGTCCAGCCCGGCGCGTCCAGGCCGAAGCGCACTGGTTCCTCGGGCAGCCCGGGGAGGGCATGGAGGTCCTGACTGCGGCTGCCGCTGACGCCGGGTCGTCCACAGCAGCTGTTGCGGACGAGGCCGCGGTCGGAGAACTGGTGCAGTCTGTCTTCGCAGCCCACCAGGCTTCGCTGGAAGAGGTGGCGGGCGACACCGTGGCGCAAATGCTGGTGCTGCGGCGTACCGGTGACTACCGGGCTGTGCTTGATCTCTTTCACTCGATCACCCTTCCTGCGTGGCCGGACGCCCGCTACCTGGTAACCATGCTCGCCGCCGAGGCTTTCGCGGTCTGCGGGGATCCGGCCCGGGCCCGCCTGCTCGCCATCGAATGCGGGCTGGTGTACCGCAGCGTGCGCTCCGCAGTGGTGCGGGAGATCGGGGAGACCGCCCATTATCGGGTGCTGTTCCTCAATGGTGAGTGGCGCGGCCTCTCCGACATCCTGGGCCAGAATGTGCTGCGGCGCCCGGGGAGGCTCCTCTTCGGGGAACAGTCCACGCTGCTGCTGCCACGCCTGATTTCCCGGGAACCAGGCGACGTGATGATCGGGGGCGAGCGTGGTGGACGGACCCCCACCGACATGTTCGGCTGGTTCACTGCCCAGTGCGCCGGCCTGTTCGCTGAACCGGACGACCAGGGCAGGGTCGCCGCCGACTTCAAGGAATTGGCGGGTCACCCGAGGCTGTCCGGGCTGTTGGGCCTGCAACTTTTTGCGCTTGGATCCATGGTGTTGACGCAGGGCCAGCACAACGCGGATGCCACCCCCGACCACGGCTTCAATGAGCTGGACCTCAAGCGTCTCGAACGGTGCGCCAGATCAACCACCGGACCGCTCGCCCGCCAGTTGGGCCTGCTCGCCGACGGCGTGCTGACCGGGGAACCGATCACCCTGGTCAGGGCTGCGCAGGCAGCAGCCCGGCAGGGGAACACCGCGTTGTCGGGAGTTGCCGCCACTCTGGCATCGCGTGCAGCGGGCAGGGTCAGACAGCCCGATGTCCAGCGCGCCGCCCAAGAGCTGGTCCCCGGGCCCGAGCTCCACCTTGACCTGCCAGCGGAGATCGCGGCGCTCACGCGTCGGGAGCGCCAGGTGGTCGACCTTGCCGTGTCCCGCAGCAAGAACTCAGAGATAGCGGCCCTGCTGGGAATTTCCCCCCGAACCGCCGAGCGTCACCTGCAGAATGCATACCGGAAGCTGGGAGTTTCGACGAGGGAGCAATTGCGGCAGGCGCTTCAGCCTCTCGATGATGCTGCAGAATCGGGCGGTGCATGACCAGGCAGCCCCGAGCTGACCACCTCAAGCGAAGCATTCTCGACGAGGTACTTCACACAGCGGGGCGCGAATTGGTGACCGCCCAGGGGGGTGGGCTGATCCTGACCACCTCCACCGTCTTCGGCGGAGACTTCCTGCTCGCCCGCATCCTGGCGTCCGCTGAGCCCGGCTGCACGGTGAACGTGCAGGGCACTGAACCCTTCGCGGATGTCCCGTACGCCCCGCTGGCCCCACTCCTCCTTGATTCTCCTGACGTCAACTTCCAGTCGGAACTTGACGTGTTGTCAGCCGTCCGGGACCGGATCAGGCGGCTGGCCGAGGGCGGGAGTTGCGTGGTGGTGGTGCGGGGGCCCGAGCACCTCGATTCGTCGAGCATCGCCGTCCTGACCAGGCTTGCTGAGTCACCGGAGATTGGGCTGCTGATCCGGAGCGGACCCCGCAGCCAGCTTCCGCTGGACCTCGAACTATCGCTGGCGGACGGCTTCATCGAGGAGGTCAAGATCCCGGTACTTTCCCCGGCAGATGTCCGGGAGTATTTCGGAAGCATCCTGGGAGCGACGCTGCCGATGCTCTCCAGCACCCTGGTGTGCGACGTTATCGGGGGAAGCCCGGTCCTGCTGGAAATGGTCTCCCGGGATGAGGAACTGCAGCACCTGATCGAGGTCCGGGACGGCGTCTGGATACTTCCCCGCGAGCTCAGCCTGACCGATCGAATGGCTGAGAGGATCTTCAGCCTGATTGCCGACTACGGTCAGCAGGAAACCGATGTTCTCCTGACGGTCGCCCTGGCCCACCAGATTCCAGTGGAAGTGGTCGTGGACCTGTGGGGGGTGAATGCGGTGAACGACCTGTTGCTGGAGGGTGCACTGACCCGGGTGGAGGACGCCGGGCAAATCTGGCTGCGGGCCTCCCCACCCATTCTGGGAGCGGCCATCCGGCAGCGGATCGAACCTTTCCGGTCGCGGCGACTCTGGGAGAACGTCAACCAGTACCTCACTGACCTCTCCAATACCCCTGGCGTTATCCACCGGGTGATGTGGAAGCTGTCGGTGGGAGTGGCCGTCGACGACCGGGAAGTCCTGACCGCAGCCACACTGGCCAACCGCCTAGACCAACCGGATACCGCCGAACTGCTGCTGCAACTGCTCCCCTCTGACCTGACCGTCGACGAGGAAGGGATCGTCGCAGCTGCCGAAGTGCAGCGGGCGCGGACCGAGTTCTATGACGGCCGGACAGACCTCGCCCTGTCGCGCCTCCGCCGACTCCTGATGGGGGACCCAGGCCCGGAGGTGCTTGCCTCGGTGGTCCACTTTGTCTTCCAGATCAATCTCGCCACCGGGATGGGCGCCTCCACGCTGGCCCAGGCAATCAGGCGTCGGTCCGCCGCGGCCTCGACGGGAGAGGTCTATGAGAGCACGCTGATGATGCGGCTCGGCAGCGACCTGCAGCAGCTCATTGGTGGCGCCATTCCGGAGGTACCGGTTGTGGAAGCCGGCGGTCCGCCCGATGATCCGAATGAGGCGATGTGCTGGCATGTCGTCGCGGGCGAACTGCACTACCGCCGGGGGGATCTTCGCGCCGCGGCCACCGAGTTTACGCAGGCCCTGGGCATCATTCTCGAGGAAGAGCCGCTGCGGAACTACGGCGGGTACGTGGTGGTGCGGCTCATGTTCCTGTTGGCTGGCGGCGGCTTCTGGGAGGACCTGGCGGCTCTCCAGGCCAAACTCACCCATGGCAGGGCCCCGTGGGTAAAACGGTTTATCGGTTTTTGGGAGCTGGTAGTTGGCCTGACCGAGCTGCGCCGGGGACGTCCGGTGACGGCCCTCGTCCACCTGCGGACTGCAGTGGTGGTGCTTCGGGGCAGGGATATCAAGCGGTTCAGGCCGCTGGCGACCGCCCTGGCCGCCTACACAGCCTGGCTCATTGGAGACCCCAGCCTTGAGGGGTACGTCGCGGAGTATGAACGTCTCACTCACCTGGGCCCTCCCGAACGCCTGCTGTTGGCCGAGGCCTACATGGCGGTGGTCAGGGAACCGCCCGATTCCGCGTTGATCCGTCAGCGCAACGCGATGACGGCAGAGGTGGCAAATCCCCAACTCCGAACCGAACTAGCTGTTCTGGGCGTGCAGGCGGGTGCGCCCGATGCCATCTCCAGGGCAATCACTTGTTCGACCGGGCTGGCCGATCCCCGTGCCCAAAGCCTGCACACAGTGTTGACTGCGCTGGACGAGGGAGATCCCGCCCGGCTGATTGGTGCTGCCGAGTTTTGCCTCGCCCACGGCCAGGAACTCCTGGTTCCCGTTTGTCTAGGGGTGCTCCTTACCCAATCCGCTGGCTCGAATGGCAAGGTGGTCAGGAGCGCTTCGAAATTATTGGGCCAGCTCGATCCTGAGCTTCAGCGGGCGCACCCACAACTGGCGGCGCTTCGCCAGGCCACGCGTCTCACGCCCCGCGAGACAGTTGTCGCCGCTGATGTCGCCGCAGGAAAGACCGCCCGGCAGATCGCGAAGGAGCAGGGAGTGTCAATCAGGACCGTCGATGGCCACGTGGAGAGCATCCTCACGAAGCTGGGTTTGTCCTCACGTAGGGACATTGGCAAGCAGGATCGCTAGGTACCCGCAGCCGGATTTCCAAAACTACGTAAGCGCCACGAAAAGTCGGGTAGTACCTGCGTAGAGAAGGTAGCCCATTCACGGCATACATTGTTCTCAGGGAAGAAATTCCCAGGTCGGTGCAGACACCAGCACTGAAGCATAGAGCCGGGGGCGGCTGAGGGACTCCCCAACGAACCTCCCCGCCTCCGTCTCCGCCAGTGCGGAGAGCATCGACCGAGCGGATAAACCGACCGCTGACCCACAGATCGGGGCGGTTTCCCGGGGCGAGAGCCGGGAAGCCGCTCTTTCTGTTTAACCTGGCGTCCTGTCGGCACCGCCACACCCCATAGACTTCAGGCCATGGCATCCCATCACCTGAAACGACTTATGCTGCTGCGGCACGCCAAATCGGACTGGCCCCGCAACGTGGAGGATTTCGAGCGCCCCCTGAGTTCGCGCGGCCACCGGGACGCACCGCTACCCGGCAGGTGGATGGTGGAGAACGACGCCGTCCCGGACCTCATCCTCTGTTCCTCAGCTTTACGGACCCGCCAGACCTGCACCTGGATTTGCCAGGAACTCGGCGACAAGGCGCCCACCCCCAAGCTTGAGGACCGTCTCTACTCCGCGACCGCCACTGAGATCCTGGCACTGATCAATCACGTGCCGGCAACGGTCACCAGCCTCCTGGTGATTACCCACATGCCGGGAGTCCAGGAGCTGGCCATGCGGTTGGCCTCAGCTGACTCCGATGAGGACGCGGTGATGGAAATGGCTACCCACTACCCGACGTCGGGGCTGTCCGTGCTGGAACATGACCGGCACTGGAGCGAACTGGATGGCCGCGACGCGGTCATGACCGATTTCGTGGTGCGGCGGGCCTAGAGCCCGTACTTCTCGAGCAGGCGCAGCCAGACCTCGCTGATGGTCGGGTAGGCGGGCACCGCGTGCCAGAGCCGGTCCAGCGGGACCTCGCCCGCAATAGCAATGGTGGCTGCATGCAGCAGCTCGGCCACGTCGGGCCCAGCGAAGGTCACTCCGACGAGGATCCGCCGATCCTCGTCGACGACCATCTGGGCCCACCCCTGGTAGCCATCCGAGTGGAGGGCTGATCCGGCCACGGCGATCTCCAGGCTGGTCTCGCTGACGGTGAGACCAGCTTCGCGTGCCTGTTCAATGGTGCGCCCGGCCATAGCGATCTCGGGGTCTGTGAATACCACCTGGGGGACTGCGTAATGGTTTGCTGTTGACGCGTAAGGACTCCAGTCCTCGACGGCGTCCCCAAGGGTTCCCGCCGCGCGGGCTGCGATTGCCGAGCCCGTAATGCGGGCCTCGTACTTACCCTGGTGGGTCAGCAGGACTTTCCCCGCCGCGTCGCCCACGACGTACAGCCAGTCCGCGCCCTGCACCCGGCCCGACTGGTCGGTCACCAGCTTCCCGGGGTCGAGGTCAAGGTCCTCAAGGCCCAGATTGGCCAGCGCCGGGCGCCTGCCGGTGGAGACCAGGAGCTTCGCCGCGGTCACCGTCTCGCCATCGCCCAGCGTGACCGTGACCGAACCGTCAGCCTCCTGCCGCACGGACTCGGTGGCAGTATCGGTCAGGACGACGACGCCGTCGTCTTCCAGTCCCGTCCGAACCAGATCGGCGGCTGGCTTCGGGTAGTTGGAAAGCAGCCCACTCCGGGCAATGATGGTGACCTTCGCACCCAACCGGGCGAAGGCCTGGGCCAGTTCGGTGCCCGCGACGCCGCCGCCCAGGACTGCCAGGGAATCGGGCACCTGGGTGGCGGAGGTGGCTTCCCGTGTGCCCCAGAACTCGATGGCGTCCAGGCCGTCAATGGGTGGGGTGGTGGGGGTGGACCCGGTGGCCAGCACTACTGCCACGCGTGCGGTCAGAAGCGTGACGTCGCCGTCGTTGTCCCTCACCTCAACCAACCGCTCACCCGTGAGTCGCGCCGTTCCCCGGACCAGGGTGATGCCGCTGTCCTTGACCCAGACGGCCTGCGAGGAATCGTCCCAGTTGGAGGTGAATTCGGTGCGACGGTCCAGGACCTTTTGGGCATCGAGGGAGCCGCTGACTGCCTCCCGCGATCCGGCGACCGACGAAGCGGCCTTCAACGCGGTCCCGGGGCGGAGGAGGGCCTTGGACGGCATGCACGCCCAGTAGGAGCACTCTCCACCCACCAGCTCGGATTCCACCAGCGCCGCGGACAGGCCAGCCTGCACCACACGATCCGCCACATTCTCGCCGACAGCGCCGGCGCCAATCACGATTACGTCAAAGTCCTGTGAGTCACTCATGCCTTGAGCTTTTCACCGCCGGTCCCGCGGGGCAACCTCTGGCGTATTTGGGCAAAAGAAATGCCCTCCACCAGTGGGGAGGGCATTTCATCAAACCGTGCGCGCGAAGGGACTCGAACCCCCAACCTCCTGATCCGTAGTCAGGTGCTCTATCCATTGAGCTACGCACGCATCGCCGTTAGCTAACCTTGTGTCTGCCATTTTCAGGCGAACCACGCGGTTATTGGCCGTAGATAACTTTACAGCTATTGAGGACCTACGCCTAATCTGCCCGGCCTGCGGGGAGCGGTCGGGCGATCGGAGGCCCTCGATGCTGATTCATGACTAGACCGGTCTACGTGACCTTAATCACATTAAGTAGTCTTGACACTGTCTAGCCGCCGTAGATTCTAGGGAAATATCCTAGGAGACCCCACCGCAGCCCACTTGACGGTGCTAAGCCCCTTAGTGACATGGACCATAGCATCGTTACACCACCCACCCAACGAAGGGACATGTTATGGGCGATCCCGTACGCCAGCTGGTTGATGACAATAACCTGAACGCAACCGATCAGGGCACGCAGACCCCTGCGCCGACCACTCACGCTGGCTTGCTCGCGTGGGTTCAGGAAGTTGCCGAAATGGTTCAGCCTGAGCGGGTGTATTGGGTCAACGGCTCCGAGGAGGAGAACAAGGCGCTCACCGACGAACTGGTGGACGCTGGAACCCTTCGGCGTCTCAACCCCGAAACGTTCCCCAATTCCTTTGCGGCGTTCTCTGATCCAGCGGACGTGGCACGGGTAGAGGAGCAGACCTACATCTGCTCCCAGAACGAGCGCGACGCCGGGTTCACCAACAACTGGATGGACCCGGACCAGATGAAGGAGAAGCTGCGAGGTCTCTTCACCGGCGCCATGCGCGGACGCACCATGTACGTGATCCCGTTTGTGATGGGACACCTGGACGCCGCGAACCCCAAGTTCGGCGTCGAAATCACTGACAGCGCCTACGTGGTCAGCTCCATGCGCATCATGGCCAATATTGGCACCGGGGTGCTGGAACGGATGACCGAGCTCAACGCCGAGTACGTCCCCGCCCTCCACTCCCTCGGCGCACCCCTCGCCGAGGGAGAGACTGACGTACCCTGGCCGTGCAACGCCGAGAAGTGGATTGTCCACTTCCCGGAGGAACGCTCCATCTGGTCCTTCGGCTCCGGGTACGGCGGCAACGCGCTGCTGGGCAAGAAGTGCTACGCCCTGCGGATTGCCTCGGTGATGGCACGGGACGAGGGATGGCTGGCGGAGCACATGCTCATCCTCAAGCTCACCTCTCCCGAGAATAAGACCTACTACGTGTCGGCGGCCTTCCCCTCCGCCTGCGGCAAGACCAACCTGGCTCTCCTGGACCCCACCATCGAGGGCTGGAAGGTCGAGACGCTGGGCGATGACATCACCTGGATGCGGTTCGGCGACGAAGGAGAACTGCGGGCCATCAATCCCGAAGCTGGCCTGTTCGGCGTCGCACCCGGCACCGGTTGGCTCACCAACCCGAACGCGATGCGCGCCATCGCGAAGGGCAACTCGATCTTCACCAATGTCGCCCTGACCGACGACGGCGGCGTGTGGTGGGAAGGGATGACGGCCGAAGTGCCGGAGCACCTGACCGACTGGCAGGGGAACGAATGGACGCCCGCCTCAGAGAAGACAGCTGCCCACCCGAACGCCCGGTTCTGCACCCCGATCGACCAGATCGACATGCTGGCCGACGAGTTCAACCACCCGGACGGCGTGGAAATCTCGGCTATCCTCTTCGGCGGGCGCCGGAAGACCACCGTTCCCCTGGTCACCCAGTCACGCGACTGGACCAACGGCATCTTCATGGGCTCCACCCTGTCCTCCGAGACGACGGCGGCGGCGGCCGGGGAGGTCGGTCGGGTACGGCGCGACCCGATGGCAATGCTCCCGTTCATGGGATACGACGCTGGCGACTACCTGCGCCATTGGATCACCCTGAGCGCTAAGGCCGATCAGGAACGGTTGCCCAAGATCTTCCTGGTGAACTGGTTCCGACGGACCGCTGACGGAGGATTCGCCTGGCCGGGCTTTGGTGAGAACTCGCGGGTGATGAAGTGGGTCATCGAACGGCTGGAAGGGACCGCCGACGCCGTCGAAACCCCCATCGGTTTCGTGCCGACAGGAAATTCGCTGGACCTCACTGGCCTGGACATGACGCCGGAGGAGGTTGACGCAGCGGTGCGGGTTGACCCCGAGGAGTGGGCGGCTGAACTGGCCGGTATCGAGGAGTGGTACTCACGGTTCGGTGAGTCGCTCCCCGCCGAGCTCCAGGATCAGTTGACCGGGCTCAAGGAGCGGTTCGCCGTCTGATCGGCACCATCCAGTGACTGAGTAACTGACTGACTAACTGAGGGCACCCGGTGGAGAAATCCACCGGGTGCCCTCGCCGTCTTACAGGTCTTCGTCGATCACGGGTTGCGGGGTCCGGGGCGGCGTCCCCTACTGGCGAACCTGCGCCAGCACCTGCTCGGTCAATGTTTCCAGGACGTGGGGGTCGACCGCTTCAGCGTTCAGGCGGAGGTAGGGCTCGGTGTTGGAGGCACGGAGGTTGAACCACCAGGAACCGTCATCTGCTGTGAACGTCAACCCGTCGAGCTCGTCCACCGTGACGCCGTCGCTCTCGAATTCCTCGCGCACCCGGGCAACAGCGGCGGGGACGTCATCCAGCCGTGAATTGATCTCACCCGAGGAGAAGTACGGCTCATACTCGCGGCCCAGGTCGGACAGCGGCCCCGGCTGCTCGCCCAGTGCGGCCAACACGTGCATGGCCGCCAGCATTCCAGTGTCGGCGTTCCAGAAGTCCCTGAAGTAGTAGTGAGCTGAGTGCTCACCGCCGAACACGGCACCCTCCTCGGCCATCACGGCCTTGATGAAGGAGTGTCCCACCCGGGTACGGACCGGACGCCCGCCCAGGCGTTCCACCAGCTCGGGCACCGCGCGGGAGGTGATGAGGTTGTGGATGATGACGGGAGTATCTTCCCCGGCAGCCTGCGCCCGGACTATTTCCCGGCGGGCCACCATTGCGGTCACGGCGCTGGGCGAGACCGGGTTGCCCTGCTCGTCGATGACGAAGCATCGGTCGGCGTCGCCGTCGAAGGCGATTCCGATGTCCGCCTGGTTGCTGACCACTGCCGCCTGCAGGTCCCTGAGGTTCTCCGGTTCCAGCGGATTGGCCGGGTGGTTCGGGAACGATCCGTCGAGCTCGAAGTACAGGGGGATGATCTCAAGGGGAAGTTTGGGGAGCAGCGTGTCGCCCAGGACGGCGGGCGTGGTGAGCCCTCCCATTCCGTTGCCTGCATCCACGACCACTTTCAGGGGGCGTGATCCGGACAGGTCCACCAGGGAGCGGAGGTATTCTGCGTACCCGCCGAGCGCGTCGCGGACGCCGATGGTGCCGGTCCGTTCCGCGACGGGGATGGACCCACTGTTCAGGTACTGCTCGGCGAGGGCCTGGATCTCGACCAGGCCGGTCTCCGAGGACACCGGAACGGCTCCGGCGCGACACATCTTCATGCCGTTGTATTCGGCAGGATTATGGCTCGCGGTAAAGGTGACGCCCGCTGCGTTGAGGGCTCCGCTGGCGTAGTACAGCTCATCGGTCGAGATCAGGTCCAGCAGTACGACATCGGCGCCCCGGCCCGTGGCGCCGCGCGCGAACGCCTGGCTGAACTCGGGCGAGGACGGACGCATGTCGCCGCCCACCAGAACGATCTGCCCGCCGAGGCCGAGCACGTCCACGAAGGCGGCGCCCACGGCCTCGACAATCTCGGCGGTGATGCTTTCGCCGACGATACCGCGGACGTCGTAGGCCTTGAAGGATGCTGAAAGATCGAAGGATTTGTTCACTCGGAGAGTCTAACCGTTGCCCCCTGCCAGACAAGGCGTGTGCAGGCGAAGACGTGTGCGGTATCCACATTCCCGACC